>NZ_CP023737.1:4203978-4508832 GCF_002752655.1 Methylosinus trichosporium OB3b
GTCGAAATTGCGGCTCAGCGTCAGCGTCGGATCGCCGACCAGCGGATATTCGATCTTGCCGATCGCCGGCGAGGTGTCGTGCCACGCCTTGTGCGCGAAATGCGTGTCGGTCGACACGCCGTAGATCTCGACGCCGATGGCCTTGAAGGCCGCGTAATTGGTCGCGAGATCCTCGAGCTCGGTCGGGCAGACGAAGGTGAAGTCGGCCGGATAGAAGAAGAATACCGACCACTTGCCCTTCAGCGTCGCCTCGGTCACCTCGACGAATTTGCCGGCGTGGAAGGCGGTCGCCTTGAAAGGCTTGATCTCTGTTCCGATCAGGGACATGCGATGGCTCCTCATGCATGGCCGGGGACGCTGGCGCGCCCTCGGCGGGTGAACACGGGCGGAAATTATACGCAGTGCAGCATCGAAAAAAGCGAAAAATACCGATTTGATTATTCGATTCTGTCGATATATTGGGCGCATGGCGATCCTGCCCACCTTGCGTCAGCTGCGCTTTCTGACGGCGGTGGTGGACGAGCGGCATTTCGGCCGCGCGGCCGCCGCCTGCCTCGTCGGCCAATCGACCCTCAGCGCCGGCATTCAGGAGCTCGAGGCGTTGCTCGGCGTGCAATTGCTGGAGCGCACCAAGCGTTCCGTCTCGCCGACGCCGGCCGGGCGCGAGATCGCCGAGCGGGCCCGCGCGATGCTGCGCGGGGCGGAGGAAATCGTCGACATCGCCCGCGCCGCCCAGGCGCCCATGTCGGGACCGCTGCGTCTCGGCGTCATTCCGACCATCGGCCCGTTTCTCTTCCCGCGCGCGACGCGGGCGCTGCGGGCCGAGTTCCCGCAGTTGCGGCTCTATCTGCGCGAGGAGCAGACGGCGCCGCTGCTGGCGCGGCTCGACTCGGGCGAATTGGACGCGGCGGTGCTGGCGCTGCCCTATCCGCTGTCGGGACTGGAGACGCGCGAGATCGGCGTCGACCGCTTCTTTCTCGTATGTCCGCCCGAGCATCGGCTGAGCGGGACCGGCGCGGTCGGGCTCGACGACATGGCGGTCGAGGATCTGCTGCTGCTCGAGGACGGCCATTGCATGCGCGACCATGCGCTCGCCGCTTGCGCGCTCGAGAGCGCGCGGCGCAATGTCGCCTTCGAGGGCACGAGCCTGCACACTCTGGCGCAGATGGTGGCCAATGGCCTCGGCGTGACCCTGCTGCCGGAGATGGCGCTCGACGCCGGCATATTGCGCGGGCTCGACCTCTGCGTGCGGCCGCTCGAGGGCGAGACGCCGTTCCGCCGCATCGGTCTCGTCTGGCGACGCCGCTCGGCGCGCAAGGAGACGTTCCGTCGGCTCGCCGAGGCGTTGGCGGAATGCTTCGCGGGGCCTGACGAGGCGTCGCCTGACATAGTTCATGGCCGCGCATCAGGAGCCTCGGCAAAGACAACTGCCGAGCTATTCGACAAAAATATTGCATCAGATCGAGCAACGCGAGGCTGAAGGGACGGATAATTCCGTCTCGACGCGCGCGATGGCGATCGCGATGAACCTTTCGGCGCGACGAATGTTCTCATATCGGCTTCCAACAGCGCATGAGGACAAGCGCCATGACTGATTATTCGAGACACCCTGATCGCCAAATGGCGCAGGCGTCATCGCCGACCTCCAGCAGAGATGTGCGCTCGGTCGAGTTCAATCGCCTTTCCTGGGGCGCGGTGCTGGCGGGCGCCGTCCTGGCGCTCGTCGTTCAGCTTCTGCTCAATCTGCTCGGCTTCGGCCTCGGCGTCGCCACGCTCGATCCTGGAACCGGCGACAATCCGTCCGCCGGCGCTTTCTCGGTCGCCGCGGGAATCTGGTATCTCGTGGCGGGAATCATTGCCGCCTATGCGGGCGGCTCCATCGCCGGTCGACTGTCCGGCGGTCCCGTCGGCTCGGCTTCGGCCCTCCATGGACTGATCAGCTGGGCCGTCACGACGCTCGTCGTGTTCTTCCTGCTGACGACAGCGGTCGGCGCCATCATCGGCGGCGTGTTCAGCGGCGTCGGCAGCGCCGTCGGCGGAATGGGCCGCTCGGCAGCAGCCGCGGCGCAGATGGCGGCGCCGGGCGCCGATCCTTTCGGCGCGATCGAGAGGCAGCTGCGAGAAGCTTCCGGCGGGGGAGCCGACTCCGCGGCGCTGCGCGACGCGACGGTTGCGGCCGTGCGGGCGGCTCTGACGGGCGATGAGGCGCAAGCGCAGGAGGCGCGCGAGCGAGCGGCTCAGGCTCTGGCGCGCGCGCAGAACGTTTCCGCGGCGGAAGCGCAAAGGAGGATCGCGCAATATGAGCAGCAATATCGGCAGACCGTCGATCAAGCCAAGCAACAGGCCGTCCAGGCGGCTCAAACGACCGCGAAAGTCGTGTCGCGCGGCTCGCTGTTCGGCTTCTTCGCTTTGCTCCTCGGCGCCATTGCGGCTTGGATCGGAGGCGGTCGCTCGGCGCCGGTCATCCAGACTTTCGCGAGGCCCGGCCTTTCCACCGCGCCTCAAGCACGGTCCTGACGGGGCGCCCATCGCCGGCGCCGGCGGTGATTGTCGAGAGCGAGCCTTCGGGCTCGCTCTCGCATTCTTTCGGTGGAGCGAATTCTGATCGATCGAACGATTCCGTTCGATCGGAAAGCGCTCTAGGCAGGCGCATTAATTTCCCAGAAGCGGCGCGTCGCCCCAGGAATTTTTCACCCGCTCGAAATGCGCGGCCGGATCATAGGACGCGACCGTGAGGCCGAGCGTCTGGGCCGACAGGCGGCCGATCGCCGCCAGCGCCGCATAGGACGCCACCACGCGGTCGCGCTGCGCGAAGACGAGGCCGATGCGGGCGCCGAGCAGCTCCTGCTGCGCGTTCAATATATCGAGCGTCGTGCGCTTGCCGGCCTTGGCCTCCTCCCGCACGCCGGTGAGCGCGCGCTCGGCCGCCTCGATCTGCGCGCTGGCCGCGGCGAGCTGCGCCTTGGCGGCTTCGAGCGCGCCCCAATTGGCGCGCGTCAGCGCCAGCAGCTCGGCGCGCGCGACATCGATGTCGAGCTTGCGCTGGCCGGCCACTTCCTTCGCCTGACGCATGCGCGCCGAGGTCTCGCCGCCGGAATAGAGCGGCACGGATAATTTGCCGAGCACCTGCGCGCCGACGGCGCGATTGCCGCGGCCTTGAATATCGGACTGCGTGTAGACTTGGCCGACCATCGACAGGCTCGGCATGAAGTCGCTCTCGATCACCTTGATGTCGAGATCGGCGGCGTCGGCGTCGTGCTGCGCCGCGCGCACCACCGGATGCTCGGCGAGGGCGATGCGCTCGGCGGCCTCGCGATTTTTGGGCAGGAGACGATCGACGGCGGCGCCGGGCGCGAGCTGCTTGGGCTCCGCGCCCATCAGCCGGCGGTAATTGCCGAGGCTGGCCTCGAGATCGGCGCGCGCCGCCGCCGCGCGCGACCTGCCGGCGGCGAGCCGCGACTCGGCTTGAGCAATGTCGGTCGGCGTGATCTCGCCGGCTGCGTAGCGCTCCTTGGTCTGGCGCAGCTGCTCCTGCAGCAGCGCGACATTGTTCTGCTGCAGGCGCAGCGCGGCGGTGTCGCGCAGCACATTCATATAGGCTGCGGTCGCCTCGAACAGCACGCGCTGCTCCACGAGCCGCAGCCGCTCGCGTCCGGCATGGACCCCGGTCTCGGCCGCGAGCGTCGCGTTCTTCGTGCGGAAACCGTCGAACAAAGGCTGCTCGACGCTCAGCGCTTCGCCGCGCGGCAGGCTGCGGTTGTTCTGAATGCTGATGAGAATATCCGGGTGGAGATAATCGTAATTGGGGATCTCGGTCGATATGCCGATCGTGCGGCGCCGCTCCACGCCGATATAGGAGTCGCTGCGCACATGCGGGCGGAACTGCGCTTGCGCGTGCGGCACATTCTCGTCATTGGCGCGTTGCGCCGCGCGCTGCGCATTGATGGTCGGATTGGTCTCATAGGCGCGCGCGAGCGCGCCGGCGAGCGTCTCGCCGGATGCGCGCGGCGCCGTGCAGCAAAGTCCGACGAGGGCCACAGCGACGAGACGGCGTCTCATGCGTCGGCCTCGCGCGGCGCGGCGTCGACGCCTTCATCGGCGACGACGCGTTCTCCGCGTCCGAGCAGCGAGTAGAGCGCGGGCAGCACGAACAAGGTCAGCAGGGTCGCGCTGATGAGGCCGCCGATGACGACCGTCGCGATCGGCTTCTGCACCTCGGCGCCGGCGCCGGTGGCGAAGGCCATGGGCACGAAGCCGAGCGAGGCGACCAGCGCCGTCATGGCGACCGGTCGCAGCCGCGTCATCGCCCCTTCGACGATGGCGGCGTGCGGCTCGCGCCCGAGAGCGATGAGTTGAAGAATATAGGTGCGCATCACGAGGCCGTTGAGCACGGCGACGCCGGAGAGCGCGATGAAGCCGACCGCCGCCGACACCGACATGGGCATGCCGCGCAGCCACAGAGCGGCGACGCCGCCCGAGAGCGCCAGCGGCACCGCGCTGAACACGATCAGCGCGTCGCGCGCCGCGCCAAGCGCCGAATAGAGCAGCAAGAAGATGAGGAAAAAGCACAAGGGCACGACCAACATGAGACGATCGCGCGCGGCGGCGAGATTCTCGAACTGGCCGCCCCAGGAAATCCAATCGCCCGGAGCGAGCGTCACTTTCGCCTTCACCTTCGCCTGCGCCTCGGCGACGACGGAGGCGATGTCGCGTCCGCGCACATTGGCGGAGACGACGACGCGGCGCTTGCCGTTCTCGCGCGAAATCTGGTTCGGCCCTTCGTGCAGATCGAAGGAGGCGACCTGCTTCAGCAGCACGGCGCGGGCGCCGCCGCTGTCATGGCCGCGCACGGCGACGGGAATATTGCCGAGCGCCTCCATATCCTCGCGCAGCCGCTCGGGAAGGCGGACGACGATCGGAAAACGCCGGTCGCCTTCGAACACGACGCCGGCGCGCTCGCCGCCGACCGCGGCGCCGACGACGTCCTGCACCTCGCCGACGCTGAGGCCGAGATGGGCGATCTCATTGCGATCGATCCCGACCTCGAGAAAGGGCAGGCCCTCGGTCTGCTCGACCTTCACATCCTGCGCGCCCTCGACATTGCGCAGGATGGCGGCGACGCGCTCGGCCTCGCGCGACAGCGAGTCGAAATTCTCGCCGAACACCTTGACCGCTATGTCGCCGCGCACGCCGGCGAGCAGCTCGTTGAAGCGCAGCTGAATGGGCTGCGAGAATTCATAGAGATTGCCGGGAAGCCGCGTCACGCGCGCGTCGATGCGGCGGATCAGCTCGTCCTTCGGCAGGCTCGGGTCGGGCCATTGCTCGCGCGGCTTCAGGAAGATGTAGCAATCGGTCAGATTGGGCGGCATGGGATCGGTCGCCGCCTCCGCGGTGCCGGTCTTGGAGAACACATAGGCGACCTCGGGCAGCTCTTTGATCGTGCGCTCCACCTCGCTCTGCATCGCCTGCGACTGGGTGAGCGAGGCGCTCGGTATGCGGCCCGCCTGCATTGCGAGATTCTTCTCGTCGAGCGTCGGGATGAACTCCTGGCCGAGACGAAAGAACAGCAGCATCGCTAATAGAAAGGCGCCGGCGCCGAGGGCGATCGGCTTCGCCGGAGCCGCGATCGCCGCCTCGAGGCGCGGCCGATAGGCGCGCTGCAGCCATGTGATGATCTTGTTCTCGCTCTCCTCGACGCGGCCGGAGACGAGGATCGCGATCATCGCCGGAACGAAGGTGAGCGACAGCGCGAAGGCGGCGATCAGCGCCATGATGACCGTATAGGCCATCGGATGGAACATCTTGCCTTCGACGCCGGAGAAGGACAGCAGCGGCACATAGACGAGGATGATGATGCCCTGGCCATAGACGGTCGGCCGGATCATCTCGGTCGTCGATTCGACCACCGTGGCGAGCCGCTGCTCGAGTGAAAGATCGCGCCGCATCGCGCGCCGGCGCTCGAACAAGCGCCGCAGGCAATTCTCCGCCACGATGACCGCGCCATCGGCGATGAGGCCGAAATCGAGCGCGCCGAGGCTCATGAGATTGGCGCTGATGCGGCCCTGGACCATGCCGGTCGCGAGCAGCAGCATGGCGGCCGGAATCACCAGCGCGGTGATCAGCGCCGCGCGGAAATTGCCGAGCAGCAGGAACAGCACCACAATGACCAGCGCCGCGCCCTCGGCGAGATTGGACGCCACCGTGCGCACCGTGGCGTCGACCAGAACCGTGCGGTCGAGAATCGTCCGCGCCTCGATCCCCGGCGGCAGCGAGGCGGCGATGGCGCGCAGCTTCTCGTCGACCGCCGCCGAGACCGCGCGGCTATTGGCGCCGATCAGCATCAAGGCGGTGCCGATGACGACCTCGTCGCCGTTCATGCTGGCGCTGCCGACGCGCAGCTCGCGGCCGATCCCGACCTCGGCGATGTCTCCGATGCGCACCGGCACGCCGCCGCGCGTCGTGACGACGACGCGGGCGATGTCGTCCGCGGTCTCCAGCCGCCCGCCGCTGCGCACCACATAGCCTTCGCCATTGCGCTCGATATAGCCGGCGCCGCGGCTCTGGTTGTTGCGCTGCAGCGCCTGCGTCACATCGCCGAAGGAGACGCCCAGCGAGAACAGCTTCATCGGATCTGGGCGCACGTCGATCTGCTTCACGAAGCCGCCGAGCGAATCGACGCTGGCGAGGCCGGCGACGGTCTTGAGCTGCGGCTTCACGATCCAGTCCTGCACCGTGCGCAAATAGGCGGTCTTCTCGAGCTCGCTGCGCAGGCTCTGGCCGTCGGGCGTCAGATAGGAGCCGTCGCTCTGCCAGCCCGGCTCGCCGTTCACGACTTTGCGCTCGCCGTCGGCGTAGCGGATCGCCCACATATAGATTTCGCTGAGGCCGGTCGCGATCGGGCCCATGCGCGCTTCGACGCCGGGCGGAAAATTCTCCTTGGCCTCGGCGAGCCGTTCGCTGATCTGCTGGCGCGCGAAATAAATGTCGAGCTTCTCGGCGAACACCGCCGTCACCTGCGAGAAGCCGTTGCGCGACAGCGAGCGCGTATAGTCGAGCCCGGGAATGCCGGCGAGCGCGGTCTCGAGGGGGAAGGTGATCTGCTTCTCGACCTCGGTCGGCGACAGCGCCGGGGCGATGGCGTTGATCTGCACCTGATTATTGGTGATGTCCGGCACCGCGTCGATCGGCAGGCGCTGCAGCGAGACGGCGCCGACGAGACCGGCGAGCAGTGTCAGCAGCGCGACCAGCCAGCGCTGGCGGACGGAAAAGGCGATCACATGCTCGATCATCTACGCTCGCATCTACCCACGCGCCGCCGGCGCGGTTAGAGCGTTATCCGATCCGATCGGAACGGATAACGCTCTCGAGATCCTTTTGCTCGAGCGAATTCTGATCGATCGAACGATTCCGTTCGATCGGAAATCGCTCTAGTCCAACCCCTCGAGACGGGTCTTGCCCAGCTCCGCCTTCAGCACGAACACATTGGTCGCGGCGACCTCCTCGCCGGGCGCGAGGCCCGACTGAATCTCGACGAAGTCGCGATCGCTCTCCCCGGCCGCGACCTTGCGCTTCACGAAGCCGTCCGGCGCGCGCACGAAGACGACCTGCTCGCCCTCGAAGGAGACGAGGGCGGAGCGAGGTATGCGCACGGCGGCTTCCCGCTCGGTCAGGAACACGCGCGCCGTCATCGCGGCGCCCGGCCGCAGCTGCAGGGCCTCATTGGAGAAACTGGCGATCGCTCGGCCTGAATGGGTCTCGTGATCTATGGTCGGGCGAATATAGACGATGCGTCCCTCGGCGGCCGCCTCTTCGCCATGGGTGAGCCGCACGCGCTGCCCCTCGCGCACATCGGCGAGATCGGCGATAGCGACGGAAATCTCGGCGGAGAGAATAGAGAGGTCGGCGATGGCGTAGAGCTCCTTCTCCTGCCCCTCGCCGCCGACCGGCTGGCCGAGAACCACGCGCCGCTCGATCACCTTGCCGCCGGACGGCGCGCGAATGTCCTTGCGGCGCAGCGCGCTCGGCTTTTGGCGCGGCAGCTCGGCGATCTCCTCATCGGAAAGATCGAGCGCCGCCAGCTTCTGGCGCGCGAGATCGACATGGAGCCGCGCCTCCTCATAGGCGCCGCGGGCCTTGAGGAAGGACTGCTCGGCGGCGATCTTCTTCTCGTAGAGGCCCTTCTCGCGTTGGAACAGCGCCGTTTGCAGATCGAGCGCGACCAGCGCGGCGAGATAATCGCTCTTGGCGTCGGCGACCTCGCGGCTGTCGATCACCGCGACGACCTCGCCCTTCTCGACGACATCGCCGAGCTTCTTGCGCAGCTCCGCGATCGTGCCGGCGACCTTGGCCGCGACCTTGCCGATGCGGTCGGAATCGGCCGTGAGCACGGCCGGGGCGGTGATGACGCGGGCCAGCGTCCCCGGGGCCGCGGCGACGGCGCCGATGTGCTCCGCGGCGATCTGCTCGGCAGAGAGAACGACGAGCCCGTCGTCCGCCTTGGCGGCGGGGACCGCCTCCTCTCCCGCGCCGAGCCAGGAGCGGAGGGATGTGGCGAGGGGGGGCAGGAGGGCGCCGAGCGCTATGCCGGCGCCGAGCGTCGCGCCGAGGCCGAGCCTGCGCATCCAGCGCTCCGGCGGGCGTGACGAAAATCCGGGCGCGCGCTCGCCCGCATCCGCCGGCGCGACGGTCGCCGTCAAAAGGCGACGGAGGAAGAGAACAGGGGCTGGACCGCGCATCTGCCAATTCTTAGCCCAGGCTGACGGCCGCGTCCACGGCGCCCCGCCGGAAAAAGCGGCGCCCGGCGGCGCGCGGGAGCGGGGAGTGGAGGTTTCGCGCCGTTGGTTCTCACGGGCGCTTCAGTTGAGGCTCCTGCCACTTGCTATTGCGGGGTTTTGTGGGACCGCCCACGAAAAAGGCCCCGCCGGCAGGCGGGGCCTCGATCGATGATGCGTTCGGATGCGATCAGTCGCTGTTGCGGTCGCCGAACAGGAACAGCAGCGACTGGAACATGTTGATGAAGTCGAGATAGAGCGAGAGCGCGCCGAACACGCTCGCCTTCGCCGCGACCTCCTGGCCGTAGCCGGCGCTCTGATAATAGCCGTCCTTGATCTGCTGCGTGTCCCAGGCGGTGAGGCCCGCGAAGATGAACACCGACAGGATGGACAGGCCGAACTGCAGCGCGCTGCTCTGGAAGAACAGATTGACGAGGCCCGCGATGACGAGGCCCCAGAGCCCCATCACCAGGAAGGAGCCGAAGGCCGAGAGATCGCGCTTCGTCAGATAGCCGTAGAGGCTGAGGCCGCCGAAGGCCGCCGCGGTGATGAAGAACACCTTGGCGACCGACGCGCCGGTGAAGACGAGCATGATCGTCGACATCGACAGGCCCATCACCGCCGAGAAGGCGAGGAAGACATTGCGCGCCGTCGCGGCCGAGATGCGGTCGGCGCGGAAGCCGAGGAAGAAGACGAAGGCCAGCGGCGCGAGCATCACCACCCATTTCAGCGGGGTCGCATAGAGCAGATGGCCGAAGGAGGTGAGCTCGATCTGGCGGCCGCTCTGGCTCGCGACGGCCATCATATGCGTGGCGAGCGCCACGAAGCCGGTAACGCCGAGACCGAGAACCATATGATTGTACACGCCGATCATATAGGCGCGCAGACCTTCGTCGATCTGCGCCGCGCCGGCTCTCGAGACGCCGCCCCGGTAGCCGAAGCTCGTGTTGCGGTCGAAATTGGTCATTTGATCCTCTCGAAAGGTCGCGCGGCCGGTCGATCCGTGCCCAGTGCGCGAAGCCTTGCGCCCGAATATGGCGTGTGATCTCGGCGAAAACAAGCCGTGGCGAAGCGAAATCTCGGCCGCGCGAATCATGCGCGATTGGCCACGCGATTTCAATATTTGCTCAATCTTTTTCGGCCTGCGCGCCACTTGTCGCCGTAACGCCTCCCCCGATTGGAGGATGGCGCCGAGGCGCGCCGACATATGATAGGAAGATTCGAGCGCCCAACAGGCAAAGATCGAGGCGGTATGACCGATCGCAGACGGCCGACACATCCAATTCGCCCGCGGCCCGCGGCCGCGCCTGCGTTCTCGACGGAGCCGCGCCCGCCCGAGCGTCGGACGCTGGAGGCGATCCTGCGCGCCGAAACGCTCACGCAAGCCGAAGCCGCCGCCACCGCCGGGCGCGCCGCGTTCGAGGCGCTCGCAGGGCTCGTCGAAGCGCTCGATCGCGGCGAGGGCCTCGATCGCGCGCTCGCTCGCGCGCGCGCGCTGCTGAAGCGGCGAGCGTGAACGGCTCCGTCGGAGCATCCGGGTTTTTCTCCGTACTCGCGACGAGGGCGCCGAAGGGCGAATCCGGGTAAGCATTGTCACGCGCTGAAGTTTGCTCGGCGCCGAACCGACGATATTTCGGGAGTAGCGATTTTGATTGCATTTCGTGACGATCCGCCGTCGCGCCGCGACGACGGGCCGACAGAGTCGACGCGACGCTGGTATGTCGTGCAGACGCGCCCGCAGCGCGAGGCTGGCGTCGTCCTTCAGCTCGAGGCGCAGAATTTTCGCGCCTTCCTGCCGCGAGTGACGCGCACCATTCGCCATGCGCGCAAGCTGCGCATGGTGCAGGCGCCGGTGTTCCCCGGCTATCTCTTCGTCTCTCTCGATCTGCAGCGCGACCGCTGGCGATCGGTCAACGGCACCTTCGGCGCCGTCGGCCTCATCATGGGCGACGATTATCCGGCGCCCACGCCGCATGGCGTCGTCGAGCAGCTGCTGTCCTGCGCCGATGCGCGCGGCGCGTGCCGCTTCGATCTCGATCTCGCCGAAGGCCAGAAGGTGAAAGTGCTGGCCGGTCCTTTCGCCGATGCGATCGGGAGTCTCGTCCGCCTCGGCGACAATGAGCGCGTGCAGGTGCTGCTCGACATCATGGGCGGACGCGTGCCGGTCACGCTCGAGCGCTCGGCTCTCGCAGCCGTCTGAGAAGCCTCACGCGCTGCGCGTGTGGCCGTTTCGTCACGTCCGGGAGGCGTCGGCCTCACCCGGACGGCGGTAGCGTGACACGAACCGCTCATAGGTCGAAAGGACTTTCATTGGCGCTCGCTCTCGTCTGTCCCATCGACAGATCGCCGCTGCACGCCGAGGGAGAGGCGTTGCGCTGCCCGCACGGCCATTCCTTTCCGGTCGTCGACGGCATTCCCGTGCTGTTGCGCGACGATGTGGCGCAGACGATCGGGATCGCGCATGCTTCGCGCGCCGCCGCGGACCAGCGCCCCGCGCGCCATTCCTCGCTCTATCTCGAGACGCTCGGAATCAGCGAGAGCGAAAAGAAAATGGCGGTCGCGCTCGCGGAGGCGACGTCGGCGATCGACCCGGTCGCCTCCGTCCTGATCGGCGCGACCAATGGCCTCGCCTATAAGCATCTGATCGGTCGCCTCGCCACTGTTCCCATTCCCGAGCTGCGCCTTCCCGACGGCCATGGCGAGTCTCTTCTCGATATCGGCTGCAGCTGGGGGCGATGGTCGATCGCCGCGGCGCGCAAGGGCTATCGCGTGACCGCGCTCGATCCTTCGCTCGGCGCCCTGGCGGCGGCGCGACGCATCGCGCGCTCGATGAATCTGCAAATCGACTTCGTCTGCGGCGACGCGCGTTTTCTGCCCTTCGCCGATGCGAGCTTCGACAAGGTGTTCTCCTACAGCGTGCTTCAGCATTTCAGCCGCGAGGACGCGTGCGCCGCGCTCGCCGAAACCTCGCGCGCGCTGGCGCCTGGGGGCGTCGCGCTGATCCAGATGCCCAATGCGCGCGGCCTGCGCAGCCTCGTCCAGCTGGCGCGGCGCGGTTTCGCCGAAGGCTCCGGATTCGAGGTCAGATATTGGCGCGTCGACGAGCTGCTCCGGACATTTTCCGCGACGATCGGCCCGACGCGCGCGTCGGTCCATTGCTTCTTCGGCCTCGGGCTCGAAGCGTCCGATGCGAGATTGATGACGCCGCCGCTGCGTCTGCTGCTGCGCGCGTCCGACATGATGCGGCGCATGGCCTCGCATGTCCCGCCGCTGCTGCATGTCGCCGACAGCCTCTATCTCGAATCCACGAAGCCACAGGAGCGTCGCGCCGCGCGCGCAGCGAGCGAGGACGCATGTGCGCGATAGCCGGCGTCTTCGCCTATCATTACGCCGCCAATGCGGTCGACGCAGCGGAGCTCATTCGCATGCGCGACCACATGGCGGCGCGGGGCCCCGATGGAAAGGGCGCATGGATCGACGCCGACGGGCGCATCGGCCTCGCGCATCGTCGGCTCTCCATCATCGATCTCACCGACGCCGGCGCGCAGCCGATGGCGAGCGAGGACGGATCTCTGATCGTGACCTTCAACGGCGAGATCTACAATCATCGCGAGCTGCGCGCAGGACTCGAGCGTCGCGGCAGACGTTTCCGCACGCGCTCCGACACCGAGGTGCTGCTGCATCTCTACGCCGACAAGGGCGAGGCGATGGTCGAGGATTTGCGCGGCATGTTCGCCTTCGCGATCCATGACGTCGCGCGTGAGCGCCTGTTGCTGGCGCGCGACCCCTATGGCGTGAAGCCGGCCTATTACAGCGACGACGGCTGGACCTTTCGCTTCGCCTCGCAGGTCAAGGCGCTGCTGGCCGGCGGCGGCGTCTCGAACGATCCGGAGCCCGCCGGGCATGTCGGCTTTCATCTTTGGGGAAGCGTGCCGGAGCCCTTCACGCTCTATCGCGACATTCGCGCGCTGCCCGCGGGGGCGACGCTCGTCGTCGATCGCCTCGGCGCGCATGAACCGCGGCGCTATCATCGGATCGCCGCGGTCTATCGCGACGCCGAGCGCGCGCAAGCGCGTCTCGGCGAGGCGCAGGAGCGCGTGCGCGAAGCGCTGCTCGACAGCGTGCGCCATCATCTCGTCGCCGATGTTCCCGTCGGCGCCTTCCTCTCCGGCGGCGTCGACTCGGGCGCGCTGCTCGGCCTGATGCGCGAGCTCGGCCAGGGCGATATAGAGACCGTGACGATCGCCTTCGAGGAATTCGCCGGTCGCCCCGACGACGAGGCGCCTCTAGCAGCGCAGGTCGCGCGCATCTATGGCGCGCGGCACACGAAGCGCATCGTCACCGCGCGCGAGTTCGAAGCCGATTTGCCACGCATCATGGAGGCGATGGATCAGCCGACGATCGACGGCGTCAACGCCTGGTTCGTCGCCAAGGCGGCCCGTGAGCTGGGGCTGAAAGTCGCCGTCACCGGCATCGGCGGCGATGAATTATTCGGCGGCTATTCGTCCTTTCGCGACATTCCCGCTTCGGTCGCGTTGCTGCGCGCTCCCGCGCACATACCAGGGCTCGGCGCAGCGCTTCGCTTGCTCGCGGTGAAAGTCGCACGCGGGCATCCGAAGGCGGCGGGGCTGCTCGAATATGGCGGCGACTACGCCGGCGCCTATCTGTTGAAGCGCGGATTGTTCATGCCCTTCGAGCTCGGCGGTCGACTCGATCCGCAGCTGCTGGCGCGCGGCTTGCGCCGGCTCGCGCCTCTGCGCGCGATCGAGGCGGAGCTCGCCCCGGGTCCGCGCGCGCCGTTCAGCCGCGTCGCCACGCTCGAATCGGCGTTCTACATGCGCAATCAGCTGCTGCGCGACATGGATTGGGCGAGCATGGCCCATTCTCTCGAGGTGCGCACGCCGCTCGTCGACAGCGCGCTGCTCGCCGAGGTCGCGCCCTTCGTGCTGCGCCGCAAGCCGGATGGCAAGCGCCTGCTCGCCGAAGCGCCCGCGCATCCGCTGCCGCGCGCGGTGACGACCCGCGCCAAGATCGGCTTTCTGACGCCCGTCGCCGGCTGGACCGCGCGCGCCGGCGAGCGGAGCGGAGAGCCCTGGGCGCGTCAGTGGTCGCGGCTCGTGTGGAGCCGCGCGCATCCCGGCGCGACGACGCCTGCGCCGCCGCTGCGCGCGATGGCTCTCGAATGAGAAGCGCGCGCGTGCTGGCGCTGCTTACCGACGGTTTCGGCGCATCGGGCGGCATTGCGCGGTTCAACGCCGATCTGCTGACGGCGCTCGATCATTCGCCGCATGTCGGTTCGGTGGTCGCGCTGCCGCGCCACGCTGGCGCGAGCGGCGCGGCGCTGGCGAAAATCGTGCAGCTGCCGCCGTCGCCGCGCCGCGCGCGCTGGGCGTTGCGCGCTACGACGCTGTGCGCCCGGCGCCGCTTCGATCTTCTGTTCTGCGGCCATCTCGCCGCCGCGCCGCTCGCCGCCGCGCTCTCCGCGGCGACCGGCGCGCGCCTCTGGATCGAGGCGCATGGCGTCGAGGCCTGGACCGATCCGGGCGAAGCGACGCGGCGCGCGGTCGCGCGCGCCGATCTCGTCACCACGGTCAGCCGCTACACGCGCCGGCGCCTGCTCGATTGGGCCGACATGCACCCTTCGCGCGTCCGCGTGCTGCCGAATGTGGCGCCGCCGCGCGCCTTTGCCCGAGAGCGTCGCGCCGATCTCGTCGCGCGCTATGGTTTGGAGAACCGCAAGACAGTGCTCACCGTCGGACGCCTCGCGGCCACCGAGCGCTACAAGGGCCACGACCGCGTCATCGCGGCGCTGCCCGATGTGGTCGCGCAATGCGCGACCGTCGTCTATCTGATCGTCGGCGCCGGCGGCGACGAGATGCGATTGCGCCGGGCGGCCGATGCGGCCGGCGTCGCCGATCGCGTGATCTTCGCCGGACATGTCGACGACGGCGAGCTGCCCGATCATTTCGCGCTCGCCGATGTGTTCGCCATGCCGAGCGACGGCGAAGGCTTCGGCATCGTCTTTCTCGAGGCGGCGCGCGCCGGTCTCGAGATCATCGGCGGCGATCGCGACGGCAGCGCCGACGCCCTCGCCGATGGCGCGATCGGACGAATGATCGATCCTTTCGATCACGCCCGCCTCGTCGAAGCGCTCGTCCTAGCTTTGACGAAATCTCGTCCATCGCGGCCGACGGGCGCCGTCGACCGATTTTGTTTCGAACATTTTGCAGAGCGTGTCGATGATCTCCTCCACTGCCTCGACTGAAACAGAGACGCCGGCCGAACAGAGCTCGCGCACGCCGCGCCGCGTGCTGGTTCTGGAAGCGGGTCGAATAGACAGCGATTATTGGGTCGACCTGTGGCGTTATCGCGATCTGTTCGCCATTCTCGCTTGGCGCGACATAGCGGTTCGTTACAAGCAGACCGTCATCGGCGGCGCCTGGGCGATCCTGCGTCCGCTGGTGACCATGATCATCTTCACCATCATCTTCGGCCGGCTCGCCAAATTTCCGAGCGACGGCGACGCGCCCTATCCGGTGCTGGTGTTCGCCGGAATGCTGCCATGGTTCTTGTTCTCGAGCATCCTCGCCGACGCGTCGCAGAGCCTCGTTTCCAACGCCAATCTCGTCGGCAAGGTCTATTTCCCGCGCATCGTCATTCCCGCCGCGGCGGCGATGGTCGCGATCATCGACTTCCTCATCAATCTGGCGCTGCTCGCGGCGATGATGTTGTTCTATGGAATGGCGCCGAGCTGGCGCATGCTGCTGCTGCCGGGCTTCGTGCTGCTCGCTTTTCTCGCGAGCTTCGGCCCGGCGCTCGTCGTCACCTCGCTCAACGCCAAATATCGCGACTTCCGCTTCATCGTTCCCTTCATCGTGCAGTTCGGGCTCTATGTCTCGCCGGTCGGCTTCTCCAGCGCCGTTGTGCCGCAGGAATGGCGCCTGCTCTACAGCATCAATCCGGTGGTGGGAGTGATCGACGGCTTTCGCTGGTGCGTGCTCGGCGGCGACAGCCCGCTCTATGTGCCGGGCTTTCTGCTGAGCATCGCCGTGGTCGCGGGCTTTCTCATCATCGGCTTTCGTTACTTCAGGCGAACGGAGCGCGGCCTTGCCGATCTTCTCTGACATGCCCGTCGGTTCCGCCGCTGGCGCGTCCGCGGGGAACAAATCCGGAGCGCTGCGCCGGCTGCGGCGCGCCGCCGAGGCGATGCATCGGTCGATCGCACGCAGCGAGGCCGCGACGCGAATTTATTTCACGCTGCTCGGCGGATTGGCGCGCCGTGCGCCGTCGCGCCTTCGGGAGATGGCGAAATGGGCCGCTCTCGGGCAGAATATTCCCTGGAAGCCGCTCGAATTCGCGGCGCGCGACGTCGTTGTCGGCGACGCCTCGCCCATCCGCCTCCATCCGCATCTCGGCGAGTTCGACGGCGCGGCGCTGTTCGATCATAGGCTCGACTATGAGCGCGCGGTGTTTCGTTGGCTCGAGGCGCACGCCGGCGCGCGTTATGACGCCATTGTCGAGATCGGCGCCAATGTCGGCGTCTATTCGGTGTTCTTCGACCAGCTGACGCGACGCAGCGATGCGCGCCTCACGAAGATCTACGCCTTCGAGCCATCGCGGACCGCCTATGCGCGGCTTCTCGCCAATCTCGCCGTCAATGACGCGCGCGCGGTGACGCCCTTCTGCGTCGCCGTCGCGAAAGCGAGCGGCTTCACACGCTTCTTCGAGCCGGACGGGCATCTGACGAATGGATCGCTGGCGCAGGATTTCGCGCAGAGCTTCTCCGTCGATGTGCGGGAAACCCTCGTCCTCGCCGTCGACGCCATGGCGCTGGAGCCGCTGCTGGCGGCGCATCGCCGCGTGCTGGTGAAGATCGACGCCGAGGGACTGGAGCCCGAGATACTCGCGGCCATGGAGTCCTTGCTGGAGAGCTATCGTCCCGATCTTCTCATAGAGGTTCTGCCGGAGATCGACCGACGGCTTCGCGCCGCGCATTGTCTTTCTCCCTATGGCTTCCTGCATCTTTTCACCGACGACGGCCCCAGACGCTGCGACAGCCTCGTCGCCGATCCTTCGGCGCGGGACTGGCTGCTCACCGCATCGCCCATCGAAACCTAATGGAAAGCGCCTTTGACCGACATCGCCATTCGCGCCGAGAGACTCGGCAAGACCTATGTCATCGGCCATGAGGACGAGAATCTTCGCGGGGCCTCGTTTCGCCGCGCGCTGGCGCGAAGCGCCCGCAATCTCTCTCGCGCCTCGCTCGACATGCTGCGTGGCCGGCCGATCATCGCAGGCGACACCACGGAGGAGTTCCACGCGCTGCGTGACGTCGAGTTCGAGATCGCGCGCGGCGATGTGGTCGGCGTCATCGGGCGCAACGGCGCCGGCAAATCGACGCTGCTGAAGATCCTCTCGCGCATCACCGAGCCGACGAAGGGAAGGGTGGAGATCGCGGGGCGCGTCGCCAGCCTGCTGGAGATCGGCACGGGCTTTCATCCAGAGCTCAGCGGCCGCGAGAATGTGTTCCTCAATGGCGCCATTCTCGGAATGAGCCGCGCCGAGATCAAGCGCAAGTTCGACGAGATCGTCGCCTTCGCCCGCATCGATTCCTTCATCGACACGCCGGTGAAGCGCTATTCGAGCGGCATGCAGGTGCGTCTCGCCTTTTCGGTCGCCGCCCATCTCGATCCGGAGATATTGCTGATCGACGAGGTGCTCGCTGTCGGCGATCTCGAGTTCCAGAAGAAATGCCTCGGCAAGATGGGTGAGATCGCCGGCCGCGACGGGCGCACCGTGCTGTTCGTCAGCCATCAGCTCGGCATGGTCGCGCGACTCTGCACGCGCGGGCTGCTGCTCTCGGGCGGAACGCTCGCCTTCAGCGGCACGGCCGGAGAGGCGATCGAGCGCTATGTGGCGCAGAGCGCCGGCTCCAACAAGCGCAGCTTCGCCGACGAAAAGCGGCTCGAAGCGCTGCCGGCGGCGATCGTCGGCGTCGAATGCGTCGGCCCGAGCGGCGCGGCGACCGATCATTTCGCATCGCGTGACGCGATCCGTGTGCGCGTCAGCCTGCGCGTCCGCCAGGCGATCGGCGGCATGCTGCTCGGCATCGGCATAGAGAACCGCCATGCGACGCGCGTCTCCACCTGGGTCACACGTCTCGCCGAGCATATGGAGGAGGGGCAGACCAACGCCGAGATCGAGATCGAGATCGAGCCGGATGTGATCGCTCCCGGCGGATATACGTTCACGCTCGCTCTGCATGAAGCGGGGATCGTCTATCATCGCATCGAGGACCAATGTCCGATCATGATCATCGACTCGGGCTCGCAAATGACTCAGTTCAGCAATGTCGACTATGGCGTCGTCCTGGTGCCTGCGCGCTGGCGCACGCGCGCCGCCGCCTGAAGCGCAAGCCATGCCGAACTCCTCATCTCCTGCGGCGGCGCAGGACGACGCCGTCGCCGTTATCGTGCCGTGCTATGACTCGGCGGACACGCTCGCCGAGACGCTCGAGAGCGTCCTCGCGCAAGAAGGGCCGCTCGAGATCATCGTCGTCGATGACGGTTCGCGCGACGAGTCGCTCGCCGTGGCGAGGCGCTTCGAACCGCGTGTGCGCGTGGTGTCGGGCCCCAATCGCGGCGCCTCGGCGGCGCGCAATCGCGGCGTTGACGAGACGCAATCGCCTTGGATTCTGTTTCTCGACGCCGATGACCTCATCGAGCCGGGCACGCTATCGCGCCGGCTCGAGACGGCGCGCGCCAGCGGGGCCGATGTGATTGTCTGCGACTGGCGCGAGTTTTCCGGGCAACCTGCCGAGGGCGTGACGCGCTCGCTCGATTGGACGGCGATTCGGCGGGACGCCGAGCATGCGATCGCCGCGGGCGCCTGGGCGACCACCGCCGCCATTCTCTATCGGCGTGCGCTGGTCGAGCGCATCGGCGGATTTCGCGCCGATCTGCCAGTCATTCAGGATGCGCGCTTCTTCTTCGACGCCGCCGCCGCGGGCGGACGCTTTGCGCATTCGCCGCATCTCGGCGCCTCCTATCGATTGCGCCCCCAGAGCCTGTCGCGCCGCGATCCGACGCGCTTCCTGCTCGACATTCTGTCGAACGGCAAGCAGATCGAGGAGTCCTGGCGCGGGCGGAACGTGCTCGACGATATGCGCCTGCAGGCGTTGATGGGCGTCTATAATGTCGCCGGGCGCGGGCTGTTCAGCCTCGGGCATGAGCAATGGTTCGAGGCGGTGGCGGCGCAGCGCAGCCTCGGGCTTCCACTGCCGCGTCACTCGCGTGTGATGGAGCCGCTCGCGCGCATGATCGGCCTGCGCCCCGCTCGCCTCCTCGGCGCGCTGGCGAAGGTCGCATGAGCGGTCGGCGTCACCTGCTCCAGGCCTCCGCCTGGTATCCGCCTTATGATCTCGGCGGGACCGAGATCTATCTCCAAGGATTGGTCGGAGAGCTCGCCGAACGCGGCGTCGAGAGCGTGATCGTGGTTCCGCGTCCAGACGGCGCGCCGCAACGTTATCGCCATGAGGGCGCTTGCGTCGAAACCTATCCGGTCAGCGGCGCGGCGACGGCGCACGAGCTTCGTCGCGGCGCGCCACATGCCGGTTTCGAGGAGTTTCGCACGGTGCTGGCGCGGCATAGCGGCGCGATCTATCACCAGCACTCCTGGACGCGCGGATGCGGGCCGCAGCATTTGCGAGCGGCGCACGAGCTCGGGCTGCGCACGGTCGTCACAGTGCATGTCGGCGGCGCTTTCTGTCTGCGCGGCACGATGATGCTGCGCGGCGAGGGCCCTTGCGACGGCTTTATCGACGAGCGTCGATGCGCCGGCTGCTGGGCGGAGTCACGAGGGCTGCCGAAGCCACTGGCGATGCGGCTCGCGTCTTTGCCGCTCGGCGCGGCGCGCGCAGCGCGCCGTTTCGCATCGCCTGTGGCGACGGCGCTGTCGGCGCGCGCGCTCGGCGCAGAGAAAAAGCGGGATCTCGCCGAGATGATCGAGCGCGCCGATCGCATCGTCGCGGTCTGTGGATGGCTGCGGGACGCGCTCGTCGCCAATGGCGCGCCGGAGAAGAAGCTGGTCGTGAGCCGGCAGGGCGTGACGCGCGGGTTTCTCGCGAACGCGCGCGCCAATCCGCGTCGTCCCCGTTCAGGGCGGCTGGAGCTGCTCTATCTCGGACGCTGGCATTGGACAAAGGGAGTCGACGTCGTCGTGCGTGCGATCGCGGCGCTGCCGCGCAGCCTCGATCTCCGTCTCACCATGCGCGGCCCGGAAGGCGGCGCCGAGGAGCGCGCCTATAAGGCTGATATTCGCGCGCTGGTCGGCGATGATCCGCGCTTTTGCTTCGCCGACGCCGCGCCCAATGCGCGTTTGCCCGAGATCATGGCGCTGCATGATTGCCTCGTCGTCCCGTCGCTCTGGCTCGAGACGGGACCAATGGTGGCGCTGGAGGCGCAGGCTTGCGGGCTTTTCGTGCTCGGCTCGCGGCTCGGCGGACTCGCGGAGCTGCTGGACGGACGCGGGGGCGGCGAGCTCGTGGAGGCGGGCTCGGTCGAAGCCTGGCGCGACGCGATCCTGCGCCTCGCCGAGCGCGGCGCTGAGAACAATGTGCTGCGCGAGACGAACGAACCGCGGACGATGGCCGCGGCGGCCGCGGACATGATCGCGCTCTACGACGAGCTCGCAGGATGAGGCGCGTCGCGTTCGCGTCGTCTGCGTTCTGCGTCCCTTTCGACGAAACCAAAGGCGGCGTCTCAGTCATGCGCACGATCCTCGCTTATCCCGGCAATTCCTGCCACGCGCAGAATGCGGCGCTCGCGCTTCTCGAGGCGGGCGCTCTGCAAACGTTTCTGACGAGCTTTCGCTTCGATCGAAATGGCGCGCTCGCCTCGATGCTGCGGCGCGCTCCGTTCGGTTTCGGCGAGGCGATTGTTCGACAGCTCGGACGCCGCGCGTTCGATCTGCTTCCGGGCGAGAAAATCACCACGCTTCCCGCATGGGAAATTCTGCGGACCGCGGCGCAGGTCGCGCGCGTCAGCCCGCCCGTCGTCGATCGCATCTGGGATCAGATGGCGCGGCGCTTCGACGCCGAGGCGGCGCGCCGCTTCGTGCCGCGCACGCGCGCGATCGTCGCCTTCGAATATATCGCGCTCGCATCCTTTCGACGCGCGCAGCAGGAGGGCGTCGCGCGCATTCTGCATCTGCCGTCGCTCGACAGTCGGCATTTCGACGAGCTGCGTCGCCGCGAGGTCGCGCGCTGGCGTGAGCTCGCGACGCCCTATGACGCTTATTTCGAATCGAAATTCGAGGAAAGATACGAGAGATGCTGCGCGGAGCGCGATCTCGCCGATGTGATGATCGCGAACTCGTCCCTGACGGCATGGTCGCATGTCGAGCGCGGCGCCGATCCGACGCGCGTCTTCGTCGCCCCGCTCGGCGGACCCGAGCCGATCGCGCGGGTGGAGACGGCGCGCTATGACGAGCGGCGGCCGTTGCGGGTGATGTTCGCGGGCCAATTCAGCATCGGCAAGGGCGCCTATTATCTTATTAGCGCATGGCGCAAGCTGGCCGCGGGCGACCGTGCCGAGCTCGTGGTCTATGGACGCCGGGCGCTGCCGGCGCCGCTGCTCGCATCGCTGTCCGATGATGTGCAGCTGCAGGGCGCGGTGACGCGGGACGTGCTTTTCGCCGCCTATGAGCGCGCCGATGTGCTGGTGTTTCCGACGTTGTCCGACGGCTTTGGAATGGTGGTTGCGGAGGCGCTGGCGCACGGGCTCCCCGTCATCACCACCGATCAGGCGGGGGCCGCGGATCTCATCGGCCCCGACAACGGGCGGATCATTCCCGCCGCCGACGCGGATGCGCTCTGCGAGGCGCTGCAATGGTGCCTCGACAATCGTCGTCGCCTCGTCGAGATGCGCTTCCACGCGCTGGAGACCGCGCGGCGAAATCGCTGGACGGCTTATCGCCGTCGCTTGATCGCCAATGTCGATCTCGGCCTTCGCAACAGAGGCTACTCGCCGACGTTCGACCGGCCGGACTCGACCGGCGAGTTCCCCCCGCGTCCGCTGGTGCGATCATGAGGGCGCCCGTCATCTGCATCATTACGCCTGGACCGCTCGGCTCGACCCCGCGTGTCGTCAAGGAGGCCGAAGCGCTCGTCGGCGCCGGCTTTCGCGTTCGCGTGATCTCGACACGAACGCTCGACAGCGTCGAGCCTCGCGACCATTCGATTCTCGCGTCCGCCCGCTTCGACAGCGAGCGTATCGATCTGCGCTCCCGTTTCCGATGGCGCTTGCGACGCTGCGCTCAGATCGGCGCGCGCCTCGTTCACGACATTTCGGGATCGGCCGCCGATTACGCCTTCCGACCGGCGACCGCGCCGCTGATGGCGGCGGCGTTGCGCGCGCCCGCCGATCTCTACATCGCGCATTATCCCGCAGCTCTGCCTGCGGCGGCGCGGGCGGCGCGGCGTCACGGCGTGCGCTACGCCTATGACGCGGAGGATTTTCATCCGGGGGACTGGCCGGTCGATCGCGCCTATGACGGCGAGCGTCGCTATCTTCGCGCGATAGAGACCCGCTATCTGCGCGGCTGCGCGCATGTGACGGCGGCGGCTCCGATGATCGCCGACGCTTACGCGAATGCCTATCGAATCCCGCGACCGACTGTCGTGCTCAATCTGTTTCCTCGAGATAGGGCTCCCGATGCGCCGACGGAGAGAGGCAGCGCATCGCCCGGACCATCGCTCTATTGGTTCTCCCAAATGATCGGCCCCGCCCGCGGATTGGAGTGTGCGGTTCGCGCCATCGGCTGCGCGCGCACGCGTCCGCATCTCTATCTGCGCGGCAATCCTGTGCCCGGCTTCGTCGATGAGCTGCGGCGCATCGCCGGCGAGGTGGGCGCGGCGGATCGTCTGCATGTTCTGGAGCCGGACCTTCCAGAGCGCATGGAGCGCCTGTCGGCCGCCTACGATCTCGGGCTCTGCGGCGAGCCGGGTCTATCGCCGAACAATGCGCTGCTTTTGTCGAACAAGCTCTTTACATTTCTCGTCGCCGGCCTGCCGCCCATTCTATCGGACACTCCAGCGCAGGCGGCGATCGCGGCGGAGATCGGCGCCGCCGATCGTGTGTATCGGCGTGACTCGCATGAGGCGCTCGCCACGATGCTCGATCGTCTCCTCGGTGATCCAGCGGCGCTCGCTCGCGCGCGGGCCGAAGCGCATCGGCTCGGACGAGAGCGTTTCAATTGGGAGACCGAGCGCGAGCGGCTCGTCGAATTGGTGCGAATGTCGACGGCGCAAATTGTCGAGCCGCAGAAGGAGACAGCGCATGCGTGAGCTCGATCGACGGCGCGAGGGCGGATGACGACACATCGAAACGTCATCATCCTGTCGCCGCATTTCCCGCCGTCGACAGTCGCCGGCGTGCATCGGGCGCGGCATCTCGCCAAACATCTTCCGGCCTTCGGCTGGAAGCCCGTGGTGCTTTGCGTGCATGAGCGATTCCACGCGCAGTCGCTCGATCCAGAGCTCGCGCGACTCGTCGATCCGTCGACGCGCGTGGAGAAGGTCGCCGCATTGCCGACCGCAATGTCACGGCGTTTCGGCGTCGGCGATATCGGTCTGCGCGCTCTTCCGCAGCTCGGCGCCGCGCTCGCGCGGCTCTCGCGCGATCTGCCCGCTCGCGCGGTCGTGATCACCGGATCGCCCTTCTATCCGATGCTGCTCTCCGCCATCGCCAAGCGTTGCGGCGCGAAGGTCGTGCTGGACTTTCAGGATCCCTGGGTGTCGCGATGGGGAGCGACGCAATCGTCGTGGAGCAAGGCGGGGGCGGCGCATCGCCTCGCGACAGCGCTCGAGCCGCTGGCTCTGCGCCATGCCGATTTCGTCACCTCGGTGTCGGATGTGCAGAATAGCGAAATGGCCGAGCGTCATCGGTGGCTCGACGCGACGCGCATGGCCGGCCTGCCGATCGGCGGCGACCCGGAAGACTTCGTTCATTTGCGGTCCATGGCCAAGGAAGCGGCGGCGCCGCGAGGGGAGAAGCCGATCGTGCTGAGCTTCGTCGGCGCCTTCATGCCGCGCTCGACCGCGCCGATGCGCGCGCTCTTGCGAGGGTTCGCGCTGCTGCGCGCGTCGGAGCCGCGGCTCGCTGAGCGGCTCGAATTGAATTTTATCGGCACCAGCAATTCGCCCGATGATACGACGGGCTTTCGCGTGCGGCCGCTCGCCGAGGTGGAAGGCGTCGCCGATCAGGTGCGCGAGACGCCGCGTCGGCTGCCCTATCTCGAGGCGCTAGCGGCGCTCGCATGCTCGGACGGCCTGTTGCTCGTCGGGTCGGACGAGCCGCATTACACGGCCTCGAAAATCTATCCGGCGTTGATGTCGGGGCGACCCTGGCTATCGTTGTTCCATCGTTCGAGCAGCGCCAACGCCATCTTGCGCGCTGCGGGGGGCGGCGTCGCGGTGGATTTCGCCTCCGACGAGGAGCTGGTTGGCGCTCCGCCCGTGATCGCCGGCGCGCTGCGTCGGTTGGCCACCGAGAGCGATGCGTTCGGCGTCGCCGACCCGAATGCTTATGCGCCTTATCAGGCGCGCGCCATCGCAGGGCGCTTTGCGGCGATCTTCGATTCGCTGGTCGGCGAGCGCGTCGCGTCCCCGTCGATGGAGCTCGAGCGAAATTGACTCGTCTCGCCGTTCTCGCCTCGCATCCGATCCAATATCAGGCGCCATTGTTTCGCGCTTTGGCGCAGCATGTCGATCTGCATGTCTTCTTCGCCTTCCGTTCGTCGCCGCAGGCGCAGGCGGCGGCGGGATTTGGCGAATTGTTCGAATGGGACGTCGATCTTCTGGGCGGCTACAGGAGCAGCTTTCTCGTCAATGTCGCAGCGCGGCCGTCGTCGGAGCGCTTTCTGGGTTGCGACACGCCCGATATCGACCGGCTTCTCGGCGCCGGGAGGTTCGATGCGCTTCTGGTGATGGGCTGGAATTTGAAGTGCTATGCGCAAGGGGTGCTCGCGGCGCGCCGGCGCGGCGTTCCCGTGCTGGTGCGCGGCGACAGCCATTTGGCGACGCCGCGCTCGCCGGGAAAGCGACTGGGCAAGGCGTTCGTCTATCCGATTCTGCTGCGCAGCTTCGATGCGGCGCTCTATGTCGGCGAGTTGTCGCGATCCTATTATCGACGCTATCGCTATCCGGAGCATCGCTTGCATTTTTCGCCGCATTGCGTCGACACGGATTGGTTCGCCGCGCGCGCCACCGCCGAGGAGCGAGAGAGGTTGCGCCGGCGCTGCGGCGTCTCGCCGAACATCCGGCTCGTCCTGTTCGCTGGCAAGCTGCAGGCGTTGAAGCGTCCGCTCGATCTGATCGAGGCTGTCGCGGCGCTGCGACGGAGCGGGCGCAGCGACATCGAGCTGCTCGTCGCCGGGGAAGGCGAGATGCGCGACGCCATGACTCGTTGCGCCGCGAGCGCCGGCGTGCCGCTGCATATGCTGGGATTTTGCAATCAGACCGCCATGCCGAGCGCCTATGCCGCCGCCGATTGTCTCGTGCTGCCGTCGAGCGGCGAGACCTGGGGGCTCGTCGCCAATGAGGCGCTCGCCTGCGGCGCGCCGATCATCGTCTCCGACGCTTGCGGCTGCGCGCCGGATCTCGCGACCGATCCTTGTGTGGGCCGCGTCTATCCGATGGGAGACGTTGCGCGTCTCGCGGCGGCGATCACGCAGACATTCGATCTTCCCCGTGACGTCGCCGCCATTTCCCGCCTCAGCGCGCGCTATGGGGTCGGCGCCGCCGCGGCGGGCGTCGTCGACGCGTTGCGCTCGGTCGCGGCGCGACGTCGAGCCGTGTCCTGAGAGCGAGATCATCCATGCCAGTCACCGAGTCAGGCGCCCAGTCGCGCGCGGACCCACATCGCATTGCTGCGCCGCCCGCGACTGAATGGGTCGGCGCGAGCGGGCCGCCTGGACTCTTTGTGATCTGCGCAGCGATTTTTTTCACTCTGGGGGTAGGCCCCAATGCGATGCTGGCGGCGCTCTCGGTGGCCACATTGGCGTTCGGCGCGCGGCTGCTGTGGCGACCCTCGGAGTCGCCGATTCTCCTGTTCGTTTTCGGCTATCAATGGCTGGAGGCGTCGACCTCTGTCTTTCACTGCAATTGGCTCGGAAAGGATGTCGGCGATTATTCCAAGGTGCATGGAGACGCCGCTCTGGCGATCGTTCTCAGCCTCCTCGGCCTCGCGGCGATGGCCGCAGGCATGGCTTTCGCCCTTGGACCGCGGGGGATGTCGTTGGGCGCTCCGGCGCGGTCGATAGCCCTGGCTCAGCCAGCGGAGCGATGGTTCCACCTCTATGCAGCGTCATTGGCGGCGTCGCTTTCGGCGCTCTCTGTCGCTTATGTGGCGCCAGGCCTCACCCAGCCCATCATCGCCGCGGCGAACATCAAATGGGCGTTCTTCTATATGCTGGCCTATGCCTATTTCTGCGGGGCGCCCGGCGCGCAGAGATATTTCATCATCGCCTTCCTCATCGAGCTCGCGCAGGGGGTGGGCGGCTTTTTCTCCGACTTCAAGACGGTGATCTTCGTCTCTCTCTTCGCCACCATAGCATCGAATAAGCGGTTTTCCGCTTCGGCGATTGCAGCGGCGCTCGCGTTTTGCGTCCTCGGATTTGCGCTCGCGGTCGTATGGACCGTGATCAAGCCGGAGTTTCGCTTTTTCGTCTCGGGCGGAACCGGCACGCAGGTCGTCGCGGTGGATTTGGAGCGCCGCTTCGCCTTTCTGTTTTCGCTGATCGCGAAGCTCGACGCGGATGCGCTAGCCGGTGGAGTCGATCTTCTGCTTCGCCGTATCTCCTATGTCGAATATTTCGGGGCGGTGCTGGATTTCGTTCCCGCGCATCTTCCACATGAAGGCGGCGCGCTATGGTGGGACGCGATCTCGCGGCCGTTCATGCCGCGCCTGCTGTTCCCCGACAAGGAGGTGATCAGCGACACGCTGCGCACCAATATCTACACGGGCGGCGCCGCAGGGGAAAGTCCGAACACATCGATCAGCATCGGCGCGATCGGCGAGAGCTATATCGACTTCGGTATGTTTCTGATGATGCCGGCGCTGTTCTTGCTCGGCAGCTTCTATGGCGCGGTCTATCGCAAGCTCATTGCCTGGCGCGCCGCGAGTCCGCTGCTCGGCATGGCGATCGCGACCGCGATTCTGCTCGGCGCGGCGGATCTCGGGGCGAGCGTCACCAAGACCTTCGGCGGCGTGGTGGTGGCGCTGCTGGTCGGCTGGATATTCGTCGTTCATATCGCGCCGCATGTGGCGCCCTGGCTGAAGGCCAAGTCGCGGTGAGGCGACTCGGCGTGCTGCATGTGATTCCCTCGGTTTCACTGCGGGAAGGCGGGCCGGCGCGCGCGCTCGCGACGATGGAGCGTGCGCTCGACGAGGCGGGCGTGCGCGTCACCACTGTCGCCACGAGTCACGGTCTCGGCGATGCGGCGCCGGCGCGTGCGCGGCGCATTTATTCTAAGCTCTGGGCGAGCCCCTATAAGTTCGCGCCCGGCCTCGCTCCGACGCTGGCGGCGGCCATTCGCTCGCATGATGTCGTGCATATCCACGCGCTGTTCTCCTTTTCCTCGACGCTCGCTGCCTGGATCGCGCGGCTCTATGGCGTTCCCTATGTCGTGCGGCCGCTCGGCGTTTTGAACGCCTGGGGAGTAGGCGAGCGACGCGCGCGGTTGAAGCGTCTGTCGATCGCGCTCGTCGAGCGGAGCAATCTGCGCGCCGCGGCGGCGGTTCATTTCACCAGCGAGCAGGAGAAAGAGGAGGCCGAACGTCTCGGCCTCGCTTTTCGCAGCGTCGTCATTCCGCTCGGCGTCGAAGCGCCGGAGCAGAGCGGTGATGCGACCAGGCAGCTTCTGCCGGCTGCGCTCGCCGGAAGAATGGCGATCTTGTTTTTGTCGCGTGTGTCGCCGAAGAAAAATCTCGAGACGCTGATCGACGCCTTCGCGCTCTCGCCGGTCCTTCGGAAGTCAGCGGCGCTGGTCGTGGCGGGAGAGGGTGAGGCGGATTATGTCGAGCGGCTGCGGGCGCGGGCGCGCGTCGCCGGCGTCGGGGAGGCGGTGTGCTGGCTCGGTCATGTCGACGGCGCGCAAAAGGCGCTCGCTCTGCGGTCGGCGGATGTATTCGTTCTACCGTCCTTTTCCGAGAATTTCGGCATCGCGGCGGTCGAGGCGATGCAGGCGGGGCTTCCCTGCGTGCTGACGCCGGGAGTGGCGGTGGCGGCTTCGGCGGAAGGCGCCGGCGCGGCGATCATCGTGGAGCCGGAGGCGACGGCGCTTCGCGTCGCGCTCGAGCGGCTGATCGGCGACGGCGAGGCGCGGCGGCGCATGAGCGTGCGAGCGCGGGAATTTTCCCATGAGGCCTGGTCGACGGAGACGATGGCGGCGCGTCTCGTCGATCTCTATGAGACTGTGGCGCGCGGCAGGAGCAGCGGCGAATGAGCTTTCTCGACCATGTGGCGGTTCTCGTTTTGACGCTCGACGAAGCGCCGAACATCGGCCGAGCGCTGGAGGCGCTGCGCGACTTTCCCGAGATCGTCGTGCTCGACAGCGGGAGCCGCGACGACACATTGCGGATCGTCGCCGCCTTTCCCAATGCGCGGATCGCGCAACGCAGCTTCGACACCCATGCGAACCAATGGAACTACGGCTTGTTCCGCTGCGGGATCGAGCGTCCCTTCGTGCTCGCTCTCGACGCCGATCACATCGTTCCGCCGGCCCTCGTCGAGGAGATCGCGCATCTTTCGCCTTCTTCCGCCACCTGCGGCTTTCGTGCGCGCTTTCGCTATTGCGTGTTCGGGGAAGGACTGTCGGGAGCGCTCTATCCGCCGAGCATCGTGTTGTTTCGGCGGGAGCGCTGCCATTATATTCAGTCGGGCCATACGCAACGTCTGGTGATCGACGGGGCTGTCGTCGAGCTCGTCGGCGTGATCGATCACGACGATCGCAAGCCGCTCGCGCGTTGGTTCGGGTCGCAGCAGAAATACGCCGCGCTCGAGGCGCGGCATCTGCTCGGGACGCCGCGCGATCGTCTGCGCCTCTCCGATCGCATTCGGCGGTTGGGCTGGCTCTCGCCGTGGCTGATCGGCCTCTACACGCTCGTCGTGAAGCGCTGCGCGCTCGATGGCTGGCGCGGCTGGTTCTATGTGCTGCAACGTGTGCTCGCGGAGACTTTGATCGCGCTCGAGATCATCGATCGGAGACGGCGCGTCGAGGCGACCGTCATAGGGCAGGAGCGGCGCGGCGTCGGCGCCGCGTCGGCGAAGAAGGGTCGATGAGCGCAGCCTTCGTCGCGCCGCGCCGATTTCGGGCGCGACAGTTTTTCAGGATGAGCCGATGATCATATTGGGGGTGAATGCGTTTCACGGCGACGCCGCGGCCTGTCTGCTGCGCGACGGCGTTCTCGTCGCGGCGGCGGAAGAAGAGCGGTTCCGCCGCATCAAGCACTGGGCGGGATTTCCGAGCGAAGCGATCCGCTATTGTCTGCGCGAGGCGGGCGTCGATCTTGCGGCCGTCGATCGCATCGCGCTCAATCAGGATAGCGGCGCCAATATGGGCGCCAAGCTGCGCTTTCTGCTGACGCAGCGTCCCGATGTCGGCCTGCTGCTGGAGCGGCTGCGGGCCCGGCGCTCGCGCGAGCGCATTCCCGCGCTGCTGGCGCGTGATATTGCCGGGCCGCGCTTTTACGGCGCCATCGACTATGTCGAGCATCATCTCGCGCATCTCGCATCGGCGTTCTTCGTGTCCCCGTTCGAGGAGGCGATCATCGTCTCGGTCGACGGCTTCGGTGATTTTTCGAGCGCCGCCTGGGGCGTCGGCCGTGGCGACGACATGCATATCGAGGGAAGCGTCGCCTTCCCGCATTCGCTCGGGGTTTTCTATCAGGCGATCACGCAATATCTCGGCTTCCCGCATTATGGCGACGAATATAAGGTGATGGGTCTCGCGCCCTATGGCGCGCCGCGTTACGTGAAAGAACTCTCTCGCCTCGTACGCCTGCGCCGCGACGGCGGCTTCGCATTGGATCTCTCCTTCTTTCGTCATCACGAGAAGAAGATCTCCTTCGAATGGACTGGCGGCGCGCCGGAGTTCGTCGATTTGTTCACGCCGGCGCTCGAAGCGCTGCTCGGACCGCGGCGCTCTCCGTCCGAGCCGCTCGACGATCGCCATCGCGATATCGCGCGGTCGGCGCAGGCGGTCTATGAGGAGGCGCTGTTCCATCTGCTCGGCGAGCTGCGCAAGCGCCATGGCCTCGCCAATGTCGCGCTCGCCGGCGGCTGCGCGATGAACTCCGTCGCCAATGGCAAGCTGCGCCGGCGCCTCGGCTTCGACAAGGTCTATGTGCAATCGGCGGCGGGCGACGCCGGCGGGGCGATCGGGGCGGCCTGCGTGTCCTGGCGCCGGCAGGGCGGATCGCGTGGCTTCACGATGAGTCACGCCTATTGGGGCCCGAGCTTCGACGCTGATGCGATCGAGCAGACGCTCACGCTGAATGCAGCGCGCATTCGTGACGCGGGCTGCGCCGTCGAGCGCGTCGACGAGCCGACGCTCTGCGCGCGCGCGGCGGCGGCTGTCGCTGCGGGACAGGTGGTCGGCTGGTTCGAGGGGCGCATGGAATGGGGGCCGCGCGCGCTCGGCAATCGCTCCATCCTCTGCGATCCGCGACGCGCGGATATGAAGCAGATTTTGAACGCGAAGATCAAGCGGCGCGAGTCCTTTCGTCCCTTCGCGCCCTCCGTGCTCGCCGAGGCGACGGCGGAGTGGTTCGAGGAGGACGACGACGTGCCGTTCATGATGCAGGTGTTCCAAATTCGGAAAGAGAAGCGTCAGCTGATTCCGGCGGTGACGCATGTCGATGGATCGGGGCGTCTGCAAACGGTGACGCGCGCCGCCAATCCGCTCTATCATGCGCTGATCTCGGGCTTTCGCGATCTGACCGGCGTGCCGATGGTGCTCAACACCTCCTTCAACGAAAATGAGCCGGTGGTGTGCGCGCCGCAGGAGGCGCTCGACTGCTTCTTGCGCACCAAGATGGATGCGTTGGCGATGGGCGGTTTTCTGCTGACGCGCGATGACGGCGCGGGATAGTGGAGGCTCGCGACGGTTCGAGAGGCGAGCCTGCAGGCTCGCGGGCCGAGGGCCGGCTCGGAACGCGAGCCCTCGCTGTTTCGCGCCGGAAGACAAGGGCTGCGCCATGGGATAGGCTGCGCTGGTCTGGCGGCGCGGGAAGGCGAGGGGATGAGACTGCGATCGATCTGCGTCGCCTCGGCGGCGCTCGTAAATGCATGCATTGCGGCGGCGGTCGCCGAGCCGCTGCCTTTTCCGGATGATTTCGTCGGCCGTCTCGAAGCGCTCGCGCTGATGGAGACGCTCAACGCCGAACTGCTGGCGGGTCGTTCCGCGACGCTCGTGCTGGAGAAATGGTGCGCCGATCATCACATGGCCGCGGAGCCGAAGATCATCGCGCGCGTCGCCACGGGAGACGACGCGCCGCCGACAAAGGAGCAGCGCGAGCGTCTCGGCGTCGGCCCGGATGAGAAGATCGCGCATCGCCGCGTGGCGCTGACCTGCGGCGCGCATACGCTCTCGGAGGCCGATAATTGGTATGTGCCGGCGCGGCTGACGGCGGAGATGAATCTCGCTCTGCAGACGAGCGAGACGCCTTTCGGCAAGGTGGTGCAGCCGTTGCAGCCTTCGCGACGCACTTTTTCGGTCGAGACGCTGTGGTCGCCTCTGCCCAAAGGCTGGGAGAGCCGGACGCGCGAGGAGCTCGCGCCCGAGCACGGCGGCGGACCGCTCGATGCGCCGCGCGGGCTCATCCGTCATCGCGCCATCGTCGTCGGCGGCGACGGCAGGCCGATCTCCGAGGTGCGCGAGACCTATACGAAAGAAATATTGGATTTCGACGTCCCCTCCGCAGCGCGGTAATTGACTATGGCGCGGCCCTGAGCGAGCGTGGCGACGCGCTCATATTCGGCCGAAGAACATATTCGAAGGGGAGTCGAAAGATGGAGACGATCGAGAAAGATTCCGCGATCGCGACCTACAGCATCGATTGGAACACCGCCGCCGAGACGGCGATCGCCACCGGATTGAACGAGATTCCGGTCGTCGGCGGAATTCTCGCCGGGCTGCTCGATATTTTCTGGCCGCAGAGTGAAGTCGATGTGTGGGCGGAGATCAAGGACAGGGTCGACGCGGAAATAAACAACGCCATTTCGCAGGCTGTCTTCACCAACGTCCAGGCGGTGCTCGGATCGCTCGCCTCCAATGATGGTCTCATCGGAGAGCTGAACACTTTCCTCGGGTCGATCAGCAAGACCAATCCCAATGGTCAGGACCCGCGCGGCACTTGGGACGCGGCCAATGGAGCGTTCGTGAACGATGGCGGAGTCTTCCACCAGAGCGGCTATGAGGTGGCGCTTCTGCCTCTGTTTGCTCAGAAGGCCAATTTGCATCTCACTCTGCTGCGCGACGGCGTTCAGATGGGCTTCTGCGACGACAGCGAGCTGACGAAGCAGATCGGCATCTACACGAGCTACGCTCAGCAGCAGATACAGGCCGGGCTGAGCGCCCGGCGCCAGCAGAATCCGAACTCGTTCAATTATCAGAACCAGTTCGCCCGCTTCCTGCAGATCAATGTCGGCAATTATCTGGCGCTCTGGCCCTATTTCGATCCGAAGCAATATCCGCCGCCGGTGACCGATCTGCCGGTCAGCGCGGAGATCTTCTACACGATCACCGAAACGATGGGACCGGAGTATGCGTCCAACGATTATGCGCCGCTCGGGGCTCTGCCCGGCGACGTGACCGACATCCAGATCTATTGGCTGCAGGACACGGAAGACGATTACAACGACATCGAGGGAACGCAGGTCGATTATCAGAGCGGCTCGCAGGGCTACACCGGAATTCTCGTCGATGGCGCGCCGCCGCAGAACGGCGCCACGGATCCGCACAACAGCTATTTCACTTATTTCATCCACTCGGTCGGGGTCACCAGCAACAATCCGGTGACCTCCGTGCAGGGCGTCTATGACACGGACGGCGGAACCTACTGCGTCGATTTCGTCTACGCGGACGGCTCGTCCACGGGGCAGATTCCGCAGCAGGCCGGAAATTCCGGCTATACGGCCAATTTCACCATCACGCCGCCCGCGGGATATCGACTCAGCAGCGTCTGGGTTCCGGCGAAATGGGGCTTCTATAATATGGCGCAGGACATGGTGTTCGGCTTCAGGCTGAAGCCGTCGAGCCTCTGACGCGAAGCGCCGCGGACCGGCGCGTTCGGTCCGCGGCGTCGCGACATGCGCGCCGAAATCTCCGACGTTAACGCGCGATCAGCCCAAATCGACGATCCTGCCCGCATCGTCACTCTGATCGAGGTCGGGATGCGAGAGGATCGCAAGGAGTCTTTGCGCAGGCCGACGCGGCGCGACGTGGTCATGAATTTTGGCCGGCTCGGCGGCTTCGGCCTCGCGGTCGAGGCGATGAACGCGCTGAGCCTCGTCGCGTCGGCGCAGGGGCGTCCGACGCTCGATCTGCCAGGGGATCTCGGCCGGGGACGCAGCGTCGTGGTGATCGGCGCCGGCCTCGCGGGGCTGTGCTCGGGCCTGCTGCTCGCCCGCGCGGGCTTCGAGGTGACGATCCTCGAGGCGGCCACGCGCTGCGGCGGACGCAGCCTGACGCTGCGCGACGGCTATGAATTCGCCGAGCGCGACGGTCCGACGCAGCGCGCCGAGCTGCTCGGCCAGGACGCCTATTTCAACGCCGGACCGGGGCGCATTCCGCGCCATCATCACACCGTTCTGGAGTGGTGCCGGCGGCTCGGCGTCGCGCTCGAGCCTTATATTTTTCTGTGCGAGAGCAATCTCTACCAGAGCGACGGCTTCAACGGCGGCGCGCCCGCGCCGCTGGGGCAGATGCGCTACAGCCTCTATGGCGAGCTCGCCGAGCTGCTCGACAAGGCGTCGCGCCGCCGCGCGCTCGATCAGGAGCTGACCGGCGTCGACCGCGAGGCGCTGCGCCATCTGCTGCAGGCCTATGGCGATCTTCGCCGCGAGGGCGAGGCGCTGGTCTTCGCGGGCTCGCGGCGCCTCGGCTATCGCGCGACGCCCGGCGGCGGCGACGAGACGGGCGTGGAGCTGCCGCCGATCCCGTTGGAGCGCATTCTGGGCAGCGACGCCGTCGACCGCGGCTTGTTCACCTCGATGGCCGTCTCCTGGCAGAACGCGCTCCTGCAGCCTGTCGGCGGGATGGACATGATCTGGCGCGCGCTTCTGCGCCAGGAGGTCCCTGGAGGCCGGCAGCTGCGCGACCTCGTTCGGCTCGGGACGCCCGTTCAGCTGCTGACGCAGGACGAGAGCGGCTGCGCCCTCGACTGCGGCGCGGCCGGACGCATCCGAGCGGATTTCTGCGTCGCGACGCTCGCGCCGCCGCTATTCGCCGCTCTGGCCGAGAATTTGCCCGCGAAGCTGAAGGAAGACTGCCTCGCTCTGCGCTTCGTCGCCGCCACCAAGGTCGGGCTCGAGACGCGCCGCCGCTTCTGGGAAACCGAGGACGGCATCTATGGCGGCATCAGCTTCGTCGATGCGGATGTGAGCCAGATCTGGTATCCGTCCTCCGGATTTGGCGGCGCGAGCGGCGTGCTCACCGCCGCCTATGCGCGTGGGGCGGCCGCCGGACGCCTCGCCGCCCTGCCGCTGGCAGAGCGTCTCGAGGCGGCGCGCGCCGGCGGGGAGAAGCTCCATCCCGGGCGGTTCCGCGCCAATATACGCGCCGGCTCGGAGGTCTCGGTCGCCTGGTCGAGGATGCCCTTCGCGGCTGGCGGCTGGAGCAGGGAGGACGAAACCGCCGAGACCGGCCTTCGCGGGATGATGGAGCACATCCCCTGGAAGCGCGTCTTTGTCGCGGGAGACGCTTTCAGCCATCTCCCCGGCTGGCAGGAGGGCGCGTTGTGCTCGGCCGAGCTCGCGGCGCGCCAGATCGCCGCGCGCGTCGCGGAGATGGGCCGGGTCGGGACGCTAAAGCGTCTTCCGATCGAGCGGAATCGTTCGATCGACGAGAATTCGCTCACCAACAGAGAATGAGGCGCCGACCGCTTCGCTCGGCGCGGAACCCGGCCGAGCCGAGAAGACTCGCAACCGCGGCTCCAGACGCAGCCACAGGGCGGCCGCCATCAAGGATGCGAAAGCGGCCGGACCATGCGGCGCCGCGTGTGAGATCTGCAGCTCCCAGCCGAAGAAGAGGAGCAGCGCGAGCGCCGGCCAAGGCGCTCGGCGCGACGCGCCGAGCGCGAAAGCCGCCGCGGCCGCCGCGACGAACGCCGCCCAGGAGCCGCCGAGGCTGACGAAGGAGCCGACCCCGCCGGTCACGGGATCGACCCAGACGGCGTCGAGCAGCTTCACCGCGCCGGCGGCTTCTTCCGGGGTCAGGCTGCCGGCGGCCCGCATCGCCTCGAGATCGAGAATGGAGCGGCCGAGGCCGACGCCGCCGATCGAATCGAGAGCGGTATAGAGGATCGCGAAGACGAAGGCGCCCGCGCGCGAGAGGCGGGCGGCGAGGCCGGCGACTCCCTCCGAGACGCCGTCCACCAGCCGCCACAGGCCGAGCGCGACCAGCGCCAGCATCGGCAGCTGAATGAGATGCAGCGCCACCCACCAATGCGGGCCGGAATATCCCAGCGCCTCGAAGGCGGGCGCATAGGGCCGCGCTGCGCTGAGATAGGCGTACATGCCGGGCGCATGCGTGAAATGGGCGGGGTGGAACAGCTCCATGCTCGCTAGCACGGCCGGCGCCAGGACGAGGCACAGCCAATCGAGGCTCGAGTTTTCGCTTTCCAGCGCCATGAGGGTCCTCCACGTGCGGCGGAGCGCCGCCGTCCGCGCACTGTGGCGCCTCGGCGATAACACATCTTAAACGTGACAGGAGCAGTAGTTAGCGCTCGATCTCCGCTGCTCGTGGACCGCGTCATGACGCCTCTCTCCGCCGGACTTCTCGCCTTCTTCGCGACGGGAGGCGGCACGCTGCTCGGCCTCTGCATCGCGTCGCGCCTGCCCGAGCATCATCTCGCGGAGCAGACGAGCCGCGCCGTTTCTGTGGGCATGGCCGTGGTCGGATCGCTGACGGCGCTGGTCCTCGGCCTTCTCGTCAGCAACGCCAGCAACGCCTTCAACACGCAGAGCGGCGAGATCGAGACCATCGCCGTGAACATCCTCAAGCTCGACCGGCAGCTGCGCGCCTATGGCGCGCTCGCGGAGCCGATTCGCGTCGAGCTCGCGGGTTATGCGCGGGCCAAAGTGCAGGAGCTGTCGAATCCGGGCGACGGGCCGAGCATGGGGCTCGAGACTTTGCACAGGCTCGAGGCCGTTTCGGGAGCTGTGCTCGGCCTGTCCCCCGGCTCGGAGCGAGAGAGGGCGATCCATGCGCGCGTCGTGTCTCTGACCGACCAGATCGAGGACACGCGATGGCTGCTCGCCGAGAGGACGGCGGCGATGGTCGTGCCGACGAGCGTTCTCATCATGCTGATCGGCTGGCTCGCGCTGCTCTTCGCCAGCTTCGGAATGTTCGCGCCGCGCAATGCGACCGCCATGACCTTCCTGATGCTGAGCGCGGCGGCCATCGCCGGCTGCATCTTCATCATTCTGGCGCTGGGCTCGCCCGGCGGCGGCGGATTCGTCGATCCGTCCGTGGAGCCGATCATCCGGGTGGTCGCGCAGATGCAGATCGAATGAGCGTCCGGCGACGGCCGACGCCCCGTCAGCCTGCGTCATCCTCCTCCGCATCGAACAATCCGAATTGCGCCGCCGGCCGCGCCGGCTCGGCGAGGCCGAGATGGCGGAAGGCGTGCGGCGTCAGCAGCCGGCCGCGTGGCGTGCGCTGCAAGAAGCCCTGCTGCAGCAGGTACGGCTCGATGATGTCCTCGATCGCGTCGCGCGGCTCGGAGAGCGCGGCGGCGATGGTCTCGATCCCGACCGGGCCGCCGCCGAAATTGACGGCGACCATTTCGAGATAGCGGCGGTCCATCACATCGAGCCCGATGCTGTCGACCTCGAGCAGCGCCAGCGCGCGATCGGCGAGGGCGCGCGTGATCTCCGAATTTTCGACGATGGCGAAATCGCGCACGCGCCGTAAGAGGCGTCCGGCGATGCGCGGCGTTCCTCGCGCACGCCGCGCGATTTCGCGGGCGCCGTCCTCCTGCATGGCGACGCCGAGCACTCGCGCGCCGCGCCGCACGATCAACTCAAGCTCCTCCGCCGTGTAGAAATTGAGCCGCACCGGAATGCCGAAGCGGTCGCGCAGAGGCGTCGTCAGCAGGCCGGCGCGGGTGGTGGCGCCGACGAGCGTGAATTTGGCGAGATCGATTTTGACCGAGCGCGCCGCCGGGCCTTCGCCGATGATGAGGTCGAGCTGGAAATCCTCCATCGCCGGATAGAGGATTTCCTCTACTGCGGGGTTGAGGCGGTGGATCTCGTCTATGAACAATACGTCGCGCGGCTCGAGATTGGTGAGCTGGGCGGCGAGATCGCCGGCCTTGGCGATGACCGGGCCGGAGGTGGAACGAAAATTGACGCCGAGCTCGCGGGCGACGATCTGGGCGAGCGTGGTCTTGCCGAGGCCGGGCGGGCCGACGAACAGCACATGGTCGAGCGCCTCGCCGCGGGTCTTCGCCGCCTCGATGAAGATTTTGAGGTTCTTGCGCGCCGCCTCCTGGCCGGTGAAATCGCCGAGCGAGAGCGGACGCAGCGAAGCGTCGGGATCGTCGTCGCGCTGTTCCGGCGTCACGAGGCGGCGGGGAGGGGTCGTCAATGGCGGGCTCCGATCTCTGCGTCGAGCTGATAGCCTGATTCGACAAAGTCGCGGAGATCATCGGATCTCCGCCGGGGGCGGCGTCGAGGCCGGCGACTCGCGTCATGTGCTATCGAGAGTATACTGCGTCGCGTCGGCGAAGCCGATGCGAGCGGGCTCGACGCTTTGGGAGGGCCCGGCGGGTGTCGGCGCCGGGCGCGCCATGAACATGCAGTGGAAACAATGGTCAAGCTTCTCACGCTGATCGGCGCCGGTCTGATTTTGGCGGGGCAGGCCGCCGCGCAGGAAGCCTATGACCGTCATTGCGCGAAGTGCCACGCCAGCGCCGACCGGCTCGCGCGAAAGCTCGAAGGCGCCACGCCGAAGGAGAAAGCCGCGAAGCTCGACCAATTTCTCGAGTCGCATCGTAAGCTCGACCCGGACGTCCGCGCAAAGCTCGCGGAGTTTCTCGCCGGACTGCCGCGGCCTTGATCAGCGCAAGGCGAAGGCCGCGGCGACGGCGAGCAGCGCCGCAATGATCGCCAGAGCCCGGTTGCGCCGCATTTTGTCCAACGCGCCGCGTCCGGCCGCGTAATCGAAACGTTCGTAGAAAATGCGATGCGCGGGGACGCCGAGGCCGAGCAGCGCGTCGGTCGCGATCTCCATCATCGTGGTCGGCCCACAGACGAGGCAATAGGTTTCATTGGGCGGAGCGCCGGAAACAATCGCCGCTATGTGGCGGCGATCGATCGGACCCTGCTCGAAGCTCGGCGGCTCGGCCGAGGCGTCGACCAGTTTCATGACCCGCAGATCGAGCCGCCGGGACAAGCTCTCGATCAGTCGCAGCCCCGCGAGCGCGGCGGGCGTGCGGCCGGCGTAAAGCAGGCGGAAGGAGCGGGCGTCGCTGCTGTCGGCGGCCTCCTCGAGCATGCCGATGAGGGGCGCGACGCCGACGCCGCCGGCGATCATGACGACATGCCCGCCGCCCGAAGGCAGAATGAATGCGCCATGCGGGCCGTCGACCGCCACCCGGCGGCCGGGCTCGAGCGCGCCGAAAGCACTGGTGCAATCGCCTGCCTCTCGGATGATCAGGCGTAGCTTCGGAAGCATCCGCGGCGACGAGGCGATGGAAAAGGGGTGGTCGTGGAAGGGCGGACGATTCGGCGCGATGGTCAGCCACAGAAACTGGCCGGCGCGAAACCGAAAGGCGAGCCGCTGCGGCGCGCGCAGGATGATCTGCCAGACGCCGTCGGCCGCCGGCTCGACCGACTCGATGACCCATCCCTGTCGCCACATGCGCCAGGGCCGCAGGACATAGGCGAAAAACAGCGCGAGCGCCGCCCCGCCGCCGAGCGCCAGCCAAACCGCCTGGGGCCAAGGCGCGCGGCTATAGTCTCCGTTCGTCAGCGCGTGGTGGAGAACGAGGCCCGCGACGGCGATGGCGAGCGGCCCATGCGTCGCGCGCCAGAATTCGTAGCGCACGCTGCGGCGCGTCCGCAGCAGCGCGAAACCGACGAGAACGACGAGTCCCGCAAGCGCCGCGACGCCGGACGACAGACGAGGCCGAACCAGCATCTCGCCGAGCAGGAGCAAGGCGCCGCGCGGCTCCTCGATGAATAAGGGAACCAGCGGTGCGATCGGATGCGCGATCGCGATCAGCAACGCCGCGACGGCGGCGAGGCGATGGAAGCCCATGATCCGATCGATGCCGACGCGGCCGGAGAGCGTCTCGAAACGGCCGGAGCTCCAGAATTGGAGAAAAAGCACCGCTCCCGAGATCATGGCGAGACCGGCGCCGAGCTCGGACCATCGGCTTTCCGGCTCGACGCCGGTCGCCCAGACGGCGAGAAGCGGCGCGGCGGCGGCGGTGAAATAGAGGATCCCGAGCGCCCTGCCGGGAAGCCCCGGGCGTCGGGCGGCGGCGGGGTCGGGAGGGGCCATTTTGTTCCTTCCGCGGTGGCGGGGCGTCGGATGCGCAGGGCAGGGCGTTGTGCTAGGATGGCGCCGACGGAGCGAGCACCGTGAATCGTCCCTCATCGCAATATGAGTATATGTCCCTCGACGATTTCGAGGAGCTTCTTGCCGACAAGCCCGCCGATGAAAAGTGGGAGCTGATCGGCGGGAGAGTCGTGCGCATGATGGTCGGCGCGCGGTGGGAGCACAATTACATCATTCAGAATATTTCGACGGGCCTGCGCGACCGGCTGCGGGCGAATGGCTCGCCCTGCCGAACCTTGATCGAAAGCTTTCGTTTGCGCAATGCGCCGACCGAATCCTCCATGCTGCCGGATGTGATCGTCCATTGCCGCCCCCTCGAGCCCGGCGCCGCCTCTCTGCACGATCCGACCGTCCTGGTCGAGGTGATGTCCGAGGGGAGCAAGGCGCGCGACCGTTTCGAGAAATGGGCGGTCTATCAAAAGCTGCCGAGCCTGCGCCATTATGTGCTGGTCGAGCGCGACCGGGCGCATATCGAGACCTTCGATCGCGTCGGAGAGGTCTGGTCGGGCGTTCAGATACTCGACGGGCTCGAGGCGACGCTCGATCTGCCCGGCATCGGCGTCGCCGTGCCGCTCGCCGAAATTTATCGCGACGTTATTGGGGCTAGTAGAGAGCGAGCCTGAAGGCTCGCGGTCCACGGCGCCCGCCGCCGCTAATTGTCTACGCGCGCCGCGCCGGCGGTAGAAAAGAGCGCCTCTTTCTGCGTGTCACGCTGTCCTCACCGCGCGCCCACCCGCTGCCGCGCCTCGATCGCCAGCCACACATTGGGGTCCTCCTGCGATTGGCGCTTCACGAAGCGGTAGCCGGTCTTCTCCCAGGGCTTCACCGCATCGGTCAGATTGTCGAGGATGAAATCGCCGCGGGACGTGCGCAGGGTGAGGATCGTATGGCCCTGGTCGTGGTGGTCGCGCACGATTGTCATCAGCAGCGCCTGACGCGGAAAGCCCATCTCGATCAACCGGCGGCGCTTCTCCAGCGCGTAAATCTTGCAATCGCCCTTGCCGTCGGTCGGGTAGTCCCAATGATCGGCGATCGTGCCCCAATGCTCGAGATTGGAGATCGGCTCGATCGCGGCGTTGACGGCGCGATTGACCTCATCGATCTGCGTCCATGCCTCACGCGTCAGCGCGATGTCCGTCGCCGGCAGCGCTGCCTGTCGGCATTCCTGCGGCCGCCGGCTGCAAAAATCCATCCAGCCGTAAGGAATGGAGGTCGCCTCCCCGGTGGCGGCGAAGCTCGCCTTCGGCGCTTGCGCGAAAGCGGAGACGGAGCTGATGGCGGCGGTGAGGACGAGCAGGCGGGCAATGAACGCGAACACTTCGAAAGCTCCCCGAACTGGCGGCCGGGCGCGGGGCCCGACGTCGTTTCGAGAAGCAGTCTGCGGCCCGGCCCTTTGCCCGCCCGCCAATCCAAATGCTCGCATTTTAGCGATATCGGCTTTTTCCGCCCGCCGTTGACCGGCGCCGCGCCGGCGCAATCTGTCGGGGAGCGCTCATCGACGAGGAGGACGGCCATGGCCACGATGAAGAGACGCGCGACGGCGGAGCGCCCTGTTCCCGCCTTCGGCAACCCCGATCTGCCGCCCCAGGGGGCCGTCAACGCCGACAACCGCGCCAGCCTCACCGATCCGGGACCGAAAAATCCGGTGATCGGCTCGCAATTCGCCTCGGCGCAGTTTCCGCCGGCGACCGACGTCAGCGACATGCCGATGTTCTGGGCCTCGTTCAACAATGCGCCCAAGCGCGTGCAGAACGGCGGCTGGGCGCGGCAGGTGACGCAATATGATTTCGCCATCGCCGAGGAGATTTCCGGCGTTGATATGCGCCTCACCGCCGGCGGCATAAGGGAGATGCATTGGCACCTCGCCGCCGAATGGGGTTATGTCTCTTATGGGAGCTGCCGCGTCACCGTGCTCGACGAGATGGGCCGCGCCTATGTCTCCGACGTGCAGGAAGGGGACATCTGGTATTTCCCCGCCGGCCTGCCGCATTCGCTGCAGGGGCTCGGGCCCGACGGCTGCGAATTCCTGCTGTGCTTCGACGACGGCAAGGCGACCGAATACAATACCTTGCTGGTGACCGACTGGATCGCCCACACGCCGCCGGAGATACTCGCCGCCAACTTCGGGCTACCGGCCGAAACCTTCGTCAATATCCCGCTGAACCAGCTCTATATTTTCCAGGGCGAGGTTCCCGGGCCGTTGGAGGCGGACCGCGCCGCCGCCGGCGCGGAGGGCGCGCCGCCCTATCCCTTCACCTTCTCGCTGAAGCAGAGCAAGGGCTGCAAGCAGACCAAGGGCGGCGAGGTGCGCGTCGCCGACAGCAATAATTTCCATATTTCCAAGACCATCGCCGCCGCGCTCGTGACGCTCGCGCCCGGCGCGCTGCGCGAGATGCATTGGCACCCCAATGGCGACGAATGGCAGTATTGGCTGAAAGGCCACGGCCGCATGACCTTGTTCGACGCCGGCCCCAAGGCGGTGACGCAGGATTTCCACCCCGGCGACATCGGCTATGTGAAGCGCGCCCACGGCCATTATGTGCAGAATGTCGGCGACGGCGAGCTGCAGTTCCTCGAAGTGTTCCGCAGCGCTTATTTCGCCGATGTCTCGCTCACGAGCTGGCTCACCCACACGCCGCCGGCCATGGTCGCCCGGCATCTGAACATAGACGAGGAGACGATCGCCAAATTCCCGCGCGGCAAGCCCGAGATCATGCCGCTATGATGAGGTATTATAATACCGACATCGGGTTTTGTCCGGAATTTCGGGCTTTTCCGGCGTATCTGGCGCCCGATTCTGCTTGACGAGAGGGGAGCGCGTCGCTTATTCAGCTCGGCATCCCGCGAGCGCGGACAAAGCGAACGGAACAGCTGTCCCATGTTTGGCAAGACGTATTCGGCGAAGCCGGCCGAAGTGGAAAAGAAATGGGTGGTGATCGACGCGACCGGCCTCGTGGTCGGCCGTCTCGCCACGCTCATCGCGCTGCGCCTGCGCGGCAAGCACAAGGCGACCTTCACCCCGCATGTGGATGATGGCGACAATATCATCGTCGTCAACGCCGAGAAGGTGGTGCTCACCGGCCGCAAGCGCGAGCAGAAGGTGTATCACCATCACACCGGCTATCCGGGCGGCATCAAGGAGCGCTCGGCCAAGTTCATCCTCGAGGGCCGCTTTCCCGAGCGCATCGTCGAGAAGGCGGTGCAGCGCATGCTGCCGCGCGGCCCGCTCGGGCGCAAGCAGCTCGGCAATCTGCGCGTCTACAAGGGGCCGGAGCATCCGCATGCGGCGCAGCAGCCGCAGCCGCTGGACGTCGCCGCCCTCAATCCCAAGAACGCCCGCAACGGCACGACTGCGAAGAGCGCATAACCCATGGCCGAGACCACGCTTTCTTCCCTCTCCGAGCTGACCGTCGCCGCGGTCGCCTCCGAGGCGCCGAAATATGAGCAGAAGCTCGACAAATATGGCCGCGCCTACGCCACCGGCAAGCGCAAGAACGCCGTCGCGCGCGTCTGGATCATGCCGGGGACCGGCAAGATCACCGTGAACGGTCGCGACGTCGAGGTTTATTTCGCGCGTCCGGTGCTGCGCATGATCCTGCAGCAGCCGCTCGGCGTCGCCAATCGCGCCGGCCAATATGATCTCGTCGTCACGGTGGCGGGCGGCGGCCTCTCCGGTCAGGCCGGCGCAGTCCGTCACGGACTCGCCAAGGCGCTGACGCATTATGAGCCCGAGCTGCGCACGGCGCTGAAGCGCGAAGGCTTCCTCACCCGCGATTCGCGCGTCGTCGAGCGTAAGAAATACGGCAAGCGCAAAGCCCGCCGCAGCTTCCAGTTCTCGAAGCGCTGATTATCTCTCGATCGGCGATCGACTGGAAAGGGCGGCCGCGGGCCGCCCTTTTCGTTTCTCGGGGTTGGGATCAAACCGAATGGCGAAAATCTTCATCGACGGCGACGCCGGCACCACGGGTCTCGAAATCCGCGAGAAGCTCGCGGGCGCGCAAGGCGTGGAGCTGGTCTCGATCGCGCCGGAGCTGCGCAAGGACGTCGCCGCCAAGCGCGATATTCTCGCGCGCGTCGACATCGCCGTGCTGTGCCTGCCGGACGCCGCTGCGAAAGAAACGGTGGCGCTCGCCGACGAGCTCGACGGCGAGGGACCGCGCATTCTGGACGCCTCCACCGCGCATCGTGTCGCGCCCGGCTGGACCTATGGCTTTCCCGAGCTCGCCGCCGGACAGGCCGAGGCGATCCGCAAGGCGCGCCGCGTCGCCAATCCCGGCTGCTATGCGACCGGGGCGATCGCGCTGCTGCGCCCGCTCGTCGACGCCGGGTTGATCGCGCCCGGCCATGTGCTGACGATCAACGCCGTCTCCGGTTTTTCCGGCGGCGGCCGGCAGATGATCGAGGCCTATGAGGCGGGCGCGGCGCCGGCCTTCGAGCTCTACGGCCTCACGCTCGAGCACAAGCACCTGCCCGAGATCGTCGCCTGCGCGCGGCTCGAGGCGACGCCTCTGTTCGTCCCCTCGGTCGGCAATTTCCGCCAGGGCATGCTGGTGTCCATCCCGCTGGCGCTCGATTTTCTGCCGGGCGCGCCGCGCGCGGTCGATCTCGAGGCGGCGCTGGCCCGCCATTACGCCGCCGCGACCCATGTGCGCGTCGTTCCCGCGCCCAAGTCCGCCCGGCTCGACGCTTTGGCGCTCAACGGGACCAATGACCTCGAGCTGTTCGTCTTTGCCAATGAGTCGCGGCGTCACGCCTTGCTGGTCGCGCGGCTGGACAATCTCGGCAAGGGCGCGTCGGGCGCCGCTGTGCAGAATCTGGAGCTGATGCTCGGACGGTGAACCGGCGGCGGAAACCGAATTCGACGGGACCGGGAAGTCAGGGCGGCAATTGCCGCGACGGGTTGAGGAAGGCGACGCCGAGCGGCGCGAAAATGCCGCTCGTTGGCCGTCAGTACGGTGAAGCGGCGAACCGCGGCCGTCGCCGCAATGGCGATGTCCTCGAACCCGGGCTTATGCGCCCGCGCTCGGTCGAGGATCGCTCCCGCCTCGCGGGCTTCGTCGATCCCGAACGACAAGATGCGATCGGCATAGAAATGCTCCACCACGGCAAGCCATTGCCGAAGCTGTCCGGCCTTCGTCGCAGCGCCGACTCTCGCCGTTCGGGCGATTGCCGCTTCGATCTCCGCTATGGTGATGGTCGATATATAGAGGCTCTCAGAGTGTTCGAGGGCCCAATGGGAGAACCGGCCCAGCCCCATTCGGCGCTTGGTCGGCGCATCCGTCGACACGATGTTGGTGTCGAGCAGATACAAGGGGTCAGAGTCCGGTCCCGCGCAGAACACGCGCGGGCTATTGGGGCCGTTCCGGCATGTCTCCCGGCTCGCCGGGAAACGCCAGCAGCAGCTCGGCGAAGCCCGGCGCCTTGGCTAAACGCTCCCACTCCGAGAAAGAGACGAGCACAGCCTCCTTGCGGCCATGCCGTGTGATCACGGTCGGCTCGCCCGCGACGGCTCGATCCACTGCCGCGGACAGGGTCGCTTTGACGTCCTTGAGCTGAAGCTCCTTCATAGCGCGGCTCCCTATATGACCACTATTAGTCATATAGCCTGGGGGGCGAGAATAGGCCAGTCGCTTCCGATCTCATGTCGCCTTCGTCTCCACGGCCTTGCGCAGCCGCTGCGCATGCAGCGTCGCGACGGCGAGCACGGCCATGGCCAGCGCCTGATGCGACAGCGCAGCCCATAGGGGCGCGGCGAGCAGCACGGTCACTATGCCGAGCACGGCCTGCGCGCCGATATGACCGAGCAGCACGCCGGCGCCGCGGCCGACGCGACCGCCGGCCGTGCCCTCGGCGTCGATGAAATGCACGAGCGCCAGCGCCAGCAGCACATAGGCCACCATGCGATGGTCGAATTGCGCCGTCGCCGCCGTGTCGAGAACATTGACCCACCAGGGCGAGAGCGGCAGCAGAGCCTCGGCCGGCGGCACGAGGGCGCCGTCCATCAGCGGCCATGTGTTGTAGATGAGGCCCGCGCGCAGCCCCGCGACCAGCGCGCCGGCGCCGATCTGCACGAAGACGAGGACGAGCAGCAAGGTCGCGAAAAAGGCGAGGCGCTTGCGTCCATGCTCGACGACGAGCGGGCGTTGCGGGCCGAGTCCGCCGGCGACCCAGAGGCAAGCCGAGAAGATCAGCGACGCGAACAGTAGATGAACGGCGAGACGCTCCTGCGCCACTTCGACGCGCTGGCTGAGACCGGAGGAGACCATCCACCAGCCGACCGTTCCCTCGACAACGATCAGCGTCAAAATGGCGAGGAGCCGGATTTTCAGCTTTTTCGGCACACGCCCCTTCAGCCAGAAGAAGGCGAGCGGCAGGGCGAAGGCGGCGCCGATGAGCCGGCCGAGCAGCCGATGGCTCCATTCCCAGGCGTAGATGACCTGGAAGCGCGCGAGATCCATGTCCGGGAACATCTCGCGATATTGCGGAATTTGCTTGTACGCCTCGAAGGCCGCAGTCCATTGCGCCTTCGTCAGGGGCGGCAGCACGCCGCTCAGCAGCTTCCATTCGGTGATGGAGAGCCCCGATTCGGTGAGCCTTGTCGCGCCGCCGACGATCACCATGAGAAAGACGAGGGCGGCGACGATCCACAGCCACAGGCGCAGCTCGGTGGCGGTCTCCTCGCTCGGCGGAGCGACGATAGCGGGCGTGTGGGCGGGAAAATGAATCCAATCGGTCATGGGGACCACTCGGGCGTCGGGGCGGGGCCGTCGCGCGTCACTTAAGAGGAGGGCGGGGGTCTTGTCCACATCGGCGTCGGCCGCGGCGGGCGGAGCTCGCGGGAGCTGAAAATTCCCGCTGGCGTTCGACGCCGCTCGGACCACAATAAGCGAAGGCCGAATCGCTCGTTCGGCCGCAGCTGGAGCGGAGCGAGGCGGGTGAACGGCAAGGACGAGGGCGCTTTCCGCACGATCGGCGAGGTCGCGGAGAGCCTGGACCTGCCGCCGCATGTGCTGCGCTTCTGGGAGACGCGCTTTTCGGAGATCGAGCCGGTCAAGCGCGCCGGCGGGCGGCGCTATTATCGGCCGCGCGACGTGGAGCTCGTCGCCGCCATCCGCCATCTGCTCTACGGCCGCGGCTATACGATCAAGGGCGTGCAGCGCCTGCTGCGCGAGCAGGGCGTGCGCGCGGTGATCGACAATGTGCGCTCGGGCGCGCTCGAGCCGCGCGCCGGCGATCTCGGCGAGGACGCCGAGCCCTCGCTGTTCTCGCACGCCGCGCCGGCGAGCGAGCCGCAGCCGGAACGGCCGGCCGCTTCGGCGCTGGTCGCGATGTCGGCGCGCGAGCCGACGACGCTCGATCTGCCGGCGGTGCGGCTCGTCGAATCATCGGCCGGCGCCCTCGGGCCGCAGGAGACGCGGCGGCTGCGCGAGGCGCTCGAGGATATTTCGGAGTGCCGGCGCATGCTGCTGTTGACGATGCGGTGATTTCGGCGAGATCGCAGAGGCGCGGCAGCCGGCGGCAGCGCCCCGCTTCATCGAAATCGATGGGCCTCGAGAGGTGCGCTCTCGAGGCCCAGTCAAATCGGCTAAAAGCACTACTAAGGCGTTATCCGATCGATCGAACGATTCGTTCGAGCGGAAAGCGCTCCGGCTTCCGAGTGTGAAGGCGCGATCCATACGCTGTTTCCTTCGTCGACCGTATAGCGGTAGCCGTAGGATGCGAGCATATCCGTTATATCGAGAGCCCTCTTGCTTCTGGCCGCCAGGCGACTCGGGTGAAGCTCGAGAGCCAAGGCCCGTATTCGGTGCTGCTCGAAAATCTCCGGTGAGCCGAGAAGCGCTTCGTATTCGGATCCCTCTATATCCACCTTCATGAGATCGACGTGATCCATGCCTTCTTCATTCAATACGTCTCCCAGCCGGCGGGTCGCCACCGCCTGGCGGCGCAATGGATATTTCGTGACGCCTCGGTCCAAGGCGCTCGCCCCCGTGTTCGTATCGGGAGAAAGACGCAGGCCCCCTTCGCCGGACCGGTCCGAAATCGCGATATTCAACACGCGGGCGCCTTCGATTCCATTGAGCTGCAGGTTCCTGTCGAGAACAGGCAGAAGACGCTCCTGCGGCTCGATGCTGATGACGCGCCCAGCCGGACCGACGAGCCTCGCGGCGATCACCGTGAAATAGCCTTCATTGGAGCCGATATCGACAAAGTTAGCGCCGGGAAACAATAGCTTATGCATCGTGTTGATCATGTTCTGCTCATAGAGCCCGTGGCGATTGATCGTCCCACCGAAATGCGACACGGGGTCGATCCAGAACTGCCCGTAGGGGGTCTTCGCCACCATGCGCCGTATGCGCAGAATTCTCTTCAACAAAGCCGCGAGGCTCGCCGGCCGCACCTTCATCAGACATTCGTGCAAGACGATCTGACGCCGTCGCAACGGATGTCCGGCTTGCGTCTCGATCATGAAATCGCTCCCCGAAACTACTCAGTATGGCGTAGGTCGAATCGTCGAATGAATGCAACCAATCCTACACCATATCCGTTCGGGTCGCGCCCGGGAAGGGCGATCGACTAAGTGACGGTGCAATCGGATGGAGGATAAATTCCCCGATCCTGGTCCCGAGGAGCCGCCGTTGGCCGTTGCCAGCGACGGCCGCGCCCTCTATAAGGACGCCCGTGTCGGAGTGTAGCGCAGCCCGGTTAGCGCACTTGTCTGGGGGACAAGGGGTCGTGGGTTCGAATCCCGCCACTCCGACCAAAACCAACAACAAAACCCCATTGGCGAATCTGACCGGGGAAAAACGAAGAAAAATTCATCCGGCTTTCAGACTCGCCTAGCGAGAGAGAGCAAATGGCGAAGCAACATTTGATCGCCCTACTGCAGTCGAAGCTGGATGAGGCGCGAAAGGACTTGCGGATAGCGGCGGTGAATTTCGATGTTCCCGACGACAAGTTGCTGGAGCTGCGCGAAACTGCGCGCCACTTCTATCTCGAGTTGAAGGAGCAGGATCGTCTCGTCGCCCGCAAGGGTTTCTTCGACTCCTTCAAATTCTGGTGATCAGCGAAATCTTTGCCACAGCCTTGTAGTGCTAGGCGAATCGCGCCTTGTGCTGTAGAAAAATACGCGACAGGATCGGCGCGGCCGCATGCCCAGTCGAGGCAAATCGCCGAGACATGCGCGCCGCGGAGGGAACGCTCATGAAATTTAAAAGTCTCGCTCTCGCGCTCGTGTTCGGCGCCTTCGCATTCGGCTCCGGTCAGGCGCTGGCCGACGATCGCTTGGACAAGACCAAATATCATGTCGAGGAGGCGATCACCCAGGCGAAGCTGAAAGATACGGGCCTGCTCGCCTATCATGCCGATCTCGCCCTCGAGAAGGCGGAAAGCCTGCAGAAGTTCAAGCCCGACCCGCATCTCGCCGAGGCGATCACGCACATCAAGGCCGCGGTCGAGGAAGGTCATGCCGACCATCTCGCGCCGGCCACCGAGCACGCCAAAGCCGCATTGGCCGAACTGCAGCAGGTCGCCAACTAAAAGGGTCGCGCGCAGCGATTCGACGCCATGGCGAGCCGGCGCGCGACGCGCCGGCTGCGCCTGTTGCTTTGCCGCTGATCAGACCTTGCCGCCTTGATGCACGACGAGCGCAGGGCGGCTCGCGACAGGATGCGGACGGGCGGAGGAGGGCGCATATCCTGCCGTGGGCGCAATGCGCCGCGCTTCGCTCGGACCGATCACCCGAAATGATTTGAGCCTCAAAGGGCGGGCCGGCGCCAGGCCGAACCAGCGCGGACGCCGCGCCGGAGCCAGAGCGCCGAGCATGCGCGCGTGAGTCTTGCCGAAATGACGCAAGGGCAGCAGCAGCAGCTCCATTTCCAGCGGCTCGTGTCCGGCGCCCGCCGTCGCTTCGACGCCCGCGACGACCGGGGCGACCCCGTCGATGACAGTCATCATGACCGAGGCCAATGTGCGGCGGTCCTCCTCCTCGAACAAGGCGAGGAAGGATTGGCCCTTCTGCTCGGCCAGCCACAGCGCGTTGAGCCTGGTTCCGGAGAGCCGCAGCGGGAAGGTCGCGGCCGAATCGACCTCGATGATGAAGGAATCGGCCAGCGCGTCGCGAATTTCCGCCGGATCGATCTCGGAACGCTCGGGCGCCGAGCGCGCGCCTTTGAGCCGATGCCAATAGTCATAAAGATGGTTGTTGATCGATTGTCTCATTTTGTTTCCGAACGGCACATGTTCGACGGCCTTGCGTCGGGTTGGGGCGCATCGCGTCCCTCTCCCGAGGGGCGTGAGCTTCGCAGCAGTCGACATGCCAAAAATCGCGGAACGGCTCGAGGTTTCGGCAACCATGCCGGCCGGCGGCGGAGGATCGAGAGATGAATGAATGGCGCGGAGCCCGGCGCGGCGACCGGGAGCGAATTCTCAATCTGCCCGGCGTGGTCTCCCTGGTCCTCGGCGTGCTGGCGGCGATTCAGCTGGTCATGAGCGCGCTTCCGACCGCGGCGGTCGAGGCCGTCTATGTCGAGCTCGCCTTCGTGCCGGGGCGGATCGCCTTCGCCTTCTGGCCGGAGGCGGCGGCGCAGGCGATCGCGCAGCAGCTTCACGCCGACGCCGCCGACATCGCAGGCGAGCTCGGCGCGCTGCCGACGCCCTGGTGGACATTTCTCACTTATGCGCTGCTGCATGGCGGCTGGACGCATCTTGCGATCAATGGCGTCACTCTCGCCGCTTTCGGCTCGCCGCTGGCGCGCCGTTTCGGCGACGTCCGCTTTCTCGTCTTTCTGGCGCTGACGGCGATCGCCGGCGCCGCGGCGCATCTCTTGGTCCATCCGTTCGATCTCGCGCCCGTCGTCGGCGCTTCGGCGGCGATCTCGGGAACCATGGCGGCGAGCGCGCGTTTCGCCTTCGCCCAGTTCCGTGCGGAAGGGGAGCCGTCGGCGTCGCCGCAGGGCGCGAGCCTCGCGGAATTGTGGCGCAACCGGCAGGCGCTGACCTTCGTCGCCGTGTGGTTCGGCGTCAATCTTCTGTTCGGCCTGTTTCCGCAGGCGACGGGCGAGAGCGAGCTGATCGCCTGGGAAGCGCATGTCGGGGGCTTCGCCGCCGGTCTGCTGCTGTTCGGCGTGCTCGATCCGCGCGCGGCCGAAAGGCGCGCGATTTGAGGAAAAGCGAGGGGAGGATTTCGAGATGAATGTCGCCCGCATACTCGCGCATAAAGGGACCGAGGTCGCCACCACGGCGCCGAGCCGCAAACTGCTGGAGGCCGCCGCCGATTTGACGCGGCGAGGAATCGGCGCGCTCGTCGTCGTCGATGCGGATGACATGGTGATCGGGCTCATCACCGAGCGCGACATCGTCGCCGCCATCGCCCGCCATGGCGTCGAGGCGCTCTATGACGAGGTCGCACGCTTCATGACGCGCGATCCCATGTCCATCGACGAGGACCACAGCCTCGATGCGACGATGGAGGCGATGACGATCGAGCGCCGCCGTCATCTGCCGGTGATGCGCGACGGACGGCTCGCCGGCATCGTGTCGATCGGCGATGTGGTGAAATGCCGGATCGACGAGATCGAGTCGGAGCGGCGGGAGCTGTTCGCTTATATCGCTTCGGCGTGAGCAGAGCGAATAGGGAGTAGGGAGTAGCGTCAAGCGCTGCTCGCCACCCGCTCTCTCACGGCGTCGCGCCGACGAGCGGAATATGCGCGAAAATATTGGGAAGCGAGCGTTTCGTCGCCTCGTGGCCGAGCTCGATCAGCTCCTTGGCGCGGTGGAAGTCGAACATTCCGACATCCTCGTGCCGGGCGTGGATCGTCGCGTCCGGCGGATCGCCGGCCATGCGCGAACGCAGGATGCGATCCTGAATGATGTTGAAGGCGTCGATCATCGAGGCGGCGACATTGGGCGCGGCGCTCGGCCGGCGATGGAAATAGCGCGGCAGCAGATGCTCGGCGACGACGCTGTCGCGGCGCTCGGCGAAGGGCGCCTCCGCCACGCCGCCGCTCGCCTCGCCGTGATGATCATGGATGATGTGCGAGCGATACATGGTGTCCGCCGTCACATTGACGGCGATGACGAAATCGGCTCCGAGCGCGCGGCAGACGGTGATCGGAATGGGATTGACCAGCGCGCCGTCGAACAGCCAGCGGTCGCCGATGCGCACCGGCTCGAAAATGCCGGGAAGGGCGTAGGAGGCGCGCACAGCCTCGGCCACGGGTCCGCGCTTCAGCCAGACCTCATGGCCCGAGCCGACCTCCGTCGCGACAACGGCGAAGCCGATGGGCAATTCCTCGATGCGCATGGTCGCGAGCTCGCGCTCGAGCGCGGCGCGCAGGCGCTCTCCGCCGATGAGGCTCATGCCGGAGAAGGAAATATCCATCATGCGGAAGACGCGACGCTTGGTCATCGACAGCGCGAAGCTCTCGATCTCGTCGAGCTTGCCGGCGGCGTAGCAGGCGCCGACCACGGCGCCGATCGACGTGCCGGCGACGACATCGGGCACGACGCCATGGGCGGCGAGCTCGCGCAGCACGCCGATATGCGACCAGCCGCGCGCCGCGCCGGCGCCGAGGGCGAGGCCGATCTTGGGGCGGGCGGCGTCCGGCTTCGGCTCGGACGGCGGCGCAGGCGCGCGATCGACGGGCGGAGCGTCGGCTCCGCCGTCGGCAGCCCATCTGTCGAAGGGATTGCGAAAAAACGCTGTCATCGCGCCTCTCCTCCGTCTCCGCCCCTAGTCGTTTTTTCTATATTGGGTGCAAAGCTGCGCGCAGAAAGTAGCCGGGCCGTTAACAAAGCCAGAGCGCGGGCGGCGGCGCGGCGATGCGGGGACGAGCCGGCAAAAATTTTCCCGGCGGCCGCAAAAAGAGAAGCAGCGTCGATCTGCGCGCCACAAAAGCGGCCGCAAATGCGTCGCGGGCGCGACTGACGCGATTTTTCTTCTCGCTCGCCGTCGCCTTGCAGCCTTACGCCATTTGCGCTTTCGTCCCAAAGCGCGCTATCGCGAAGCGAATGAGCGGGTGCGCCACTCGAATGGCGCAATCTCGAGGCTGATGCGTCGCAGAGCCGATTCCTCGGCGCGACACTTCGGCAATCAGGGGAAAACGACATGCAGAGACTGGGCGCGGCGGTCGCCGTCTTCGCGCTGCTGGCGCTCGGCGCCGGCCTTCATACCGGCGGCGCCGATCTCTTCCTGCTCGCCGCCGGCGCGGGGCTTTGCGCCTACACCACTTGGCGCAGCGCGGCGATGTCGAGCTTCCTCAAGATTTTCGCCGCGATCTTCTCGGCCGAGACGGTGGTGTTCGGCCTCGCCCGCCTGCTGGAGGCCGAGGGGCTGTGGCCTGCCGCGCTCGCCGATTACGCGCTGCCGGACAGTTTCGCGCTGACGGTCGCGGTGTTCTCCATCCTCGTCTTCGCGCTCTCGCATGTGCCGGTGGTGCGCGAGATGACGCGCATCGCCGATCTCTATTTCGATACGGACGACCGCGCCGAGCTGCGGCTGTGGCGCATTCCCGCCTTTCGCGTGAGCGAGACGGCGATCGCCGTCGCCATGATCATCGGCCTCGTGCTGATTAACCAGGCTCAGGTCGGCATATCGGTGCGGCTCTCCTTCATCCGCCGCGACTATTACACCGCTCTGCAGGAGATGCACGGGGCCGAGTTCTGGCGCCTGTTCCTCTATGGCTTCACGCCCTGGGCCTTCACCTTCATCTTCTCGGCGGTGGTCGAATATGTGGTGCAGTCGCTGCTGATCATCCGCTGGCGGCAATGGCTCACCCGCCATTATATCGGCCGCTGGCTCGGTGGGCGCCGGCATTACGCCATGGCTCTCGCCGGCAGCGCGGCGGACAATCCCGACCAGCGCATCGCCGAGGATGTGAACCGCTTCATCGACGGCGGCGAGTCCGGCTATGGCGTATACTCCTATTCGATCCTGCTGATCTCCAAGGTCAGCTCGCTCGTCTCCTATTCGATCGTGCTGTGGGATATTTCCACCGCCTTCACCTTTCCGGGAACCGAGTTTTATCTGCCGGGCTTCCTGTTCTGGTGCGCGCTCGTCTATGCGACCTTCGGCACCATCGTGACGCATCTCATCGGTCGGCCGCTGACGGCGCTGCTGTTCGAGAAGCAGCGTCGCGAGGCCGATTTCCGCTTCTCGCTGGCGCGGCTGCGCGAATATGCCGAGCAGATCGCGCTGCTCGGCGGCGAAGGCGCCGAGCGCGCCTCGCTCGGGCGCAGATTTGCGGCGATCGTCACGAATTTCTACGCGATCATGAATCTGCGCAAGAAGCTCGCGGCCTTCACCGCGACCTACGGCCAATTGTCGATCATCATCCCCTTCGTGCTGACGGCGCCGTTCTTCTTCGCCGGCAAGATCAAGTTCGGCGTGATGACCCAATCGGCGGAGGCCTTCGGCCATGTGGAGGGCGCGCTCGCCTTCTTCATCGATTATTACGTGTCGCTGTCGAACTTCAAATCGGTGCTCGACCGTCTCGCCTCCTTCGACGCCGCGGCCGATCGCGCCGAGGAGCTGATCGCCGCGCAGCCGGCCGCCCGCGCCGAGCGGCGCGACATCGCGCTCGACGTCACGCTGGCGCTGCCGGACGGGCGCCGCATCGTCGAGGCGCGCGGCCTCGCGCTGGAGCCGGGCGAATCAGCGCTGCTCACCGGCCCCTCGGGCTCGGGCAAGTCGACGCTGTTCCGCGCCGTCGCGGGCGTCTGGCCCTATTGCCAGGGCCGCATCGACATTCCCGCCGGCGCGGAAGTGATGCTGCTGCCGCAGCGACCCTATGTGCCGATCGGCACGCTCGCCCGCGCCGTCGCCTATCCGGCCGAGCCCGAGGCGTTCTCGCGCCACGAGATCGCGGAGGCGCTGGAGGCGGCGCGCCTGCCGGGCTTCGTCGCCCAGCTCGAGGAGGAGGCCAATTGGGGCCAGCGTCTTTCCGGCGGCGAGCAGCAGCGCGTCGCCGTGGCGCGCGCGCTTTTGGCCAAGCCCGACTGGCTGTTCCTCGACGAGGCGACCTCGGCGCTCGACGAGAAGCTCGAGAGCGAGATTTACACCATGCTGGCCGAGCGCCTGCCGGGGACGACGGTGGTCTCGATCGGCCATCGCTCCAGCCTTCTCGCCTTCCATCGTCGCCATATCGCCATGGAGCCGACCGACGGCGCCGTGTTCGCGCCGCGCGAAATGGCGCCGGCATGACCAAATCCGGCGCATCGGGGCGCGAAGGCGGCCGCTCGCTGAAGACGCGCGTGAAGACGGCGAGGAAGCGCTCGCTGTCCTCGACGCTCTGGCTCGAGCGCCAGCTCAACGACCCTTACGTCGCTCAGGCCAAGCGTGACGGCTATCGCTCGCGCGCCGCCTATAAGCTGCTCGAGCTGGACGAGCGCTTCCATCTGTTCCGCCCCGGCCAGCGCATCGCCGATCTCGGCGCGGCGCCCGGCGGCTGGTCGCAGATCGCCGCGCGCAAGGTCGGCGCCGGGCAGGGCAAGGGCAGGGTGGTCGGCATCGACCTCCTGGAGATGGAGCCCGTGCAGGGCGTCGAGTTCACGGTGATGGATTTCAACGACGCCGACGCGCCGGAGCGGATCAAGGAGATGCTCGGCGGGCCGGCCGACGGCGTGATGTCCGACATGGCCGCCAACGCCACCGGCCATAAGCAGACCGATCATTTGAAGATCGTGGCGCTCGCCGAGCTCGCCGTCGAATTCGCCCGCGAAGTGCTGGCGCCGGGCGGCTTCTTCGTCGCCAAGGTGCTGCAGGGCGGCACGGAGCATACGCTGCTGGCCGAGCTGAAGCGCGATTTCGCGGTGGTGCGCCATGTGAAGCCGGCCGCGAGCCGGGCCGATTCGGCCGAGCTCTATGTGCTGGCGACAGGGTTTCGCGGGCGCGCGGCGGTGCAGTGACGAGAGAGGCGCTCCCCGCTCGCGCCCGCAAGCGGGGAGAGGCGAGGGGCAGGGCGCTCTACGCGAACTCCAGCCGCCGCGTCGGCCCATCGGCGAGGCGGCGATAGAAGCAGGACTTTCGTCCCGTGTGGCAGGCCTTGCCGTCGCCTCCGGGCTCGACCCTCAGCAGCAGCGCGTCCTGGTCGCAATCGACCTCGATCGACAGCACCTTCTGCACCTGACCGGAGGTGTCGCCCTTGCGCCAGAGGCTCTGGCGCGAGCGCGACCAATAATGGGCGATCCCGGTCTCGATGGTCTTGTCGAGCGCCAGCTCGTTCATATAGGCGACCATGAGAATCTCCTTGGTCGCCGCCTCCATTGTGATGCACACGACGAGGCCCTGCGCGTCGAAGCGCGGGGCGAGAACGAGGCCTTCCTCGATCTCCTTCGCCTCGATCTCCTTCGCCTCGGCCGGCGGCAGCGCGGACATGTCAGCGGCCGCCGCGCAGCAACGTGTAGAAATGCACCTGCTCGGCCGGCTCGTCGCGGAACACGCCGGAGAATTGCACGGTGACGGTCGAGGAGCCCTGCTTCAGCACGCCGCGCATGGACATGCACATATGCTCGGCCTCGACCAGAACGGCGACGCCGCGCGGCGCGAGATGCTGGTCGATCGCCGTGGCGATCTGCGCCGTCATCGCCTCCTGCGTCTGCAGGCGCTTGGCGTAGGTGTCGACGAGACGGGCGAGCTTGGAGAGGCCGACGACGCCGCCTGTCGGATAATAAGCGATATGCGCCTTTCCGACGAAGGGCACGATATGATGCTCGCAATGCGACACGAAGGGAATGTCGCGCACGAGGACGAGGTCGTCATAGCCCTCGACCTCCTCGAAGATGCGCGCCAGCGACTCGCCGGCGTCCTCCTGATAGCCGCGGAAAAATTCCTCATAGGCCTTCACGACGCGACGCGGCGTCTCTTTCAGCCCCTCGCGGTCCGGATTGTCTCCCGCCCAGCGCAGCAGCACGCGCACGGCCGCCTCCGCTTCCTCGCGGCTCGGCCGCTCGACAGGCTTCTCCGCCGTCTCGGGACGGCTGAGCAAGGGCTTAACCACGGCATCCATGTGGCGCCTCCAAAATCAACGAAGCCCGACGGTCTTCGGGGACGATGGCCGCTTTCGACACGGCCCGAGGAATTATATACTCAGTGGAAGAAATCCACGTAACCCCCCGCTAGCAACTTATCGGCCACCATGCTCGATCAAGTGTACAACCAGCGCATTCTGGAGCTCGCCGCGCAGATTCCGCGCATCGGACGACTGCCGGCTCCCGGCGCCAGCGCCACCGCCCATTCCAAGCTCTGCGGATCGACAGTGACGGTCGACGTCACCCTTTCCGACGGAAAAGTGGCGGATTTCGCCCATGAGGTCAAAGCCTGCGCGCTCGGCCAGGCCGCCTCCTCGATCATGGCGCGCAACATCGTCGGCTCGACGCCGCAGGAGTTGCGCGACTTGCGCGAGATCGTCCGCAAGATGCTCAAGGAGAACGGCGCCCCGCCGGAAGGCAAATGGGGCGACATCGCTCTCCTCGAGCCCGTGCGCGATTTCAAATCGCGACACGCCTCGACGCTGCTGACCTTCGACGCCGTCGTCGACGCGATCGGCCAGATCGAAGCGAAGACATAAAGAGGAATCGCGCCGTTCTCCCGTCTCCCGCTCGCAATGCGCGCGGGGAGACGAAGCGGCAGACGTCGTGGCCTTAATTCGAAGCGCTCGTCAGTTCCAGCGGCGCCTGCCGCCTCCTCTCCCCGCTCGCGCGCGAGCGGGGAGAGGTGAGGGGCCGGGAGGGCTCGCGGCGTCTCGATATCGCGAGCTCGCCGAGCCCCTCACCTCACCTCTCCCCGCCAAGGCGGAGAGAGGAGGCGGCCGGCGTCGGGCCTTATTTCGAACGCTCGTCAGTTCTAGCGGCGCCTGCCGCCTCTCCCCGCTCGCGGGAGAAGGAGAGCGCGATTTCTTGATTGGGGTTAACGTCATGACGAACGAAACGATTCGCATTCTCGGCGTCGACCCGGGCCTGCGCAACACCGGCTGGGGCATCATCGAGGCGTCGCGCGGGTCGCGGCTCTCCTTCGTCGCCTGCGGCAGCCTGCATTCCGATGGCGACGCCGCGCTCGCCGAGCGGCTGGCGCAATTGCAGCGCGGACTCGCGGAAATCATCACGGCGCATTCGCCCCATGAGGCGGCGGTCGAGGAGACTTTCGTCAACCGCGATCCGCAATCGGCGCTGAAGCTCGGGCTGGCGCGCGGCGTCGCGCTCGCCGCCCCCGCTCTCGCCGGCCTCGAGGTCGCCGAATATGCCGCCAATCTGGTCAAGAAGACGGTGGTCGGCAACGGCCACGCCGAGAAGGCGCAGGTCGCGATGATGGTGCGCGTGCTGCTGCCGGCGAGCCGCGCCGAGAGCGCCGACGCCGCCGATGCGCTCGCCGTCGCCATCTGCCACGCCCAGCACCGCGCCAGCCGCGCCGCCGCGCGGCTGCTGCAGGCGCGAGCCTGATCCACGGCGCTTTCGACAATCGGCTCGAAAGCCGGCATATAGAACGGCGCCCGAGCCTTCCACGCCCACCTTGAACGAGGTCCGTTGCCTTCTTTCGCCGTCACACCGCTGATCGTCGCCACTGCGCTGTTCATGGAGAATCTCGACGGCACCGTGCTGTCGACGGCCCTGCCGGCCATGGCCGCCGATCTTCACGAGGACCCGATCGCGCTGAAGCTGGCGCTCACCTCTTATCTGCTCTCGCTCGCGGTGTTCATCCCCGTTTCCGGCTGGGTCGCCGACCGTCATGGCGCGCGGCGAGTGTTTCGCGCGGCGATCCTCGTCTTCACCTTCGGCTCGATTCTCTGCGGCCTCTCGACCTCGCTCACCGGCGTCGTGCTGTCGCGCGTCGTGCAGGGGCTCGGCGGGGCGATGATGGTGCCGGTCGGGCGGCTGGTGCTGCTGCGCGTCGCGCCGCGCGAGCAATTGGTGCGGGCGCTCGCCTATCTCACCGTGCCGGCGCTGATGGGGCCGATGATCGGCCCGCCGCTCGGCGGCTTCATCGCCACTTATTTCCACTGGCGCTACATCTTCTGGATCAATGTCCCGATCGGGGTCCTGGGCGTGCTGCTGGTCACGCGCTTCATTCCGGACCTGCGCGAGGCCGAGGTCCCGCCGCTCGATGTGAAGGGCTTTCTGCTCTCGGGCTTCGGCCTTTCCGCCCTCGTCTTCGGTCTCGGCGTCGCCGGCCCCGGCTTCATCGCGCTTCCTTATGTCGCGGCGCTCATCGGCGCCGGCGTGCTGGCGCTCGCGCTCTATGTGCGCCATGCGCTGCGGGCGCCCTATCCGATCATCGATCTCTCGCTTTTGCGCGTGCCGAGTTTTCACGCCTCGGTCGTCGGCGGCTTCCTGTTCCGCATGGGGCTCGGCGCCTCGCCGTTCCTGCTGCCCTTGATGCTGCAGACGGGCTTCGGGCTCACCGCCTTTCAATCCGGCTCGCTGACCTTCGTCGCCGCCATCGGCGCCATGGCGATGAAGACGACGGCGCAGCCGATCTTGAACCGCTTCGGCTTCCGCCGGGTGCTGATCGTCAATGCGCTGATCTCGGCCGGCTTCTTCTGCGCCAACGCCTTCTTCACGCCGGCGACGCCGCATTGGGCGATCATGACGATCCTGCTCGTCGGCGGCTTCTTCCGCTCGCTCGAATTCACCGCGCTCAACGCCATCGGCTACGCCGATATCGACCAGCAGGCGATGAGCCGGGCCACCAGCTTCGCCTCGGCCGGACAGCAATTGTCACTGTCCGCCGGCGTGTCCCTCGGCGCCGCGGCGCTGGAGGGGGCCCGGTCGCTGCATGGCGGCGGGGCGCTGCAATATATGGATTTCGAGCCGGCGTTTCTGATGGTCGCGGCGGTGTCGGCCGCCTCGATCCTGTTCTTCTGGCCGCTCGCCCACAATGCGGGCGCGGCGCTCACGGGGAACGGCGCAGGACGGATCAGATAGGCGGCCCCCGGCAAACCGCGGGCCTCCCTTGCCCTCACCTCGTCCCGCGGAGCGCCCGCAAACGGGCTCGGGAGATGTAGCGTATCGATGGAGGTGGCGACCGTCGTTGCTCGCGCCGGTGCTGATCCAGGCTCATTTCAAAAATTCGAGCGCCGCCAGCATGAAGCCTCCGAGCGCGATCTGCGTGACGACGAGCCAGCGCAATATGCCCACCTTGACGCTCACGGTCTCGATCTTCGCTTCGAGCTTCGTCTCGACTTCCCGCAGATCGGCTTTCGTGGTCAGGGTTCCCGCAACGATCTAGCGAAACGCCTCGACGACGCCGATGGCCTGCTCTTCCCGAGCAGCCCCCAAGGACGGTCCGCGCGCGCAAAGGAACAAACTCACCTCTTGCCTTCTATCGTATATTCAAGACATTCATGCATTCATCCCTCTCGAACTCGCCAAGAAAAGACGTCACCTCACGCTGCCTGCCATTGCACGGCGCGCAGACGGGCGACGGCTCGGCCGTTCGGCGCGGAGGAACTCGGCGGGGCCGTCCGTCATCTCGTTGGCCCCGGCCAAGCGATCAGCGGAGGAATTTCAGCGCCGCGAGAAGGAAGCCGCCGAGCGCGAATTGCGTGACGACGAGCCAGCGGAGAATGTCCACTTTGAGGTTGGCGGCGGACGTCTCGATCTTGGCCTCGACCTCGCGAATGTCCGATTTTGTCGCGAGAAGGCCTGCGTCGATCTCGCGAAACGCCTCGACGACGCCGATGGCCTGCTCTTCCGAGAAGCCTCTCTTGCGCAAAACCTGCACGATGGCGAGCGTGTCGATGGTCAGGGCGGTCATGGAGGGGAAGATAGCAGGTTCGCGGCCGCGTTCAACGCGGCGGCCGCGAGGGCGGTGGGGCGATCAGGTGAAGGAATAAATCCACAACCCTCGTCCTGAGGAGCCCGCGAAGCGGGCGTCTCGAAGGACGGCAAAGGGAGGAACCCAAAGGATTCGCCCCGCTGCCATCCTTCGAGACGCCGCCTGCGGCGGCTCCTCAGGATGAGGATCTGGGATTTTTATCCTTCGCCGTGTGGCGAATGTTCATCGACGAAAGAAAGCATCTTGTCGAGCTCGGCGGCGGCGCGGAGAGTGTAGCGGAGCTTCACAGGCCATGCTTCGCCCAGATGGCCCGCAGCTGATCGTCCGTCGCGAACTCGCCGCGCTCCGCCTGCGCGAAAGACTTTCCGAACGAAGCTTTCCCCTCGGCGGTGAGCTACACGACCGGCGGTTTGTCGCCGTCATCGCCATGATGACGCGGGCCGTATCGTCTTGCATGGCGGCAGGGAGGCCGCGATTTTTTGCACCAGCCCATTTAGGCCCGTATGGTCTTGCCCTCATAAGCCAAGGTTCCCCGATGACGCTTTCTGACCTCGCTTTATCGCTACCGAACGGATTGCACGATGCTAAGCTAAAGGTCGTGACAGTCGATTATGTAAGCCGTGAGGCGAAGTTATTGCTAGACATATGGATGGGTGACATCGATGCCGTTTCCGAGGCAGAACGTGAAAAATACAAGCAAGCAGAAATCACTCTAACAGGCGTGATATTTTGGGTTTGCGAGCCACCCTGTGCTGGTTATCCGTTTTTCGCTAATGGCTGGCTCACAATTGACCTAGGGGCTATTAAATCGCTTGCCAAACCACCATCAACGGTTCTGCCTCCTGTGCCTGCCAACGCTTTTGTAAATTGGATATTCGTGCAGGACTGGAATGCTTTTATTTATGTCGCGGCTGGCGATGCCAAACTGAAGTGGCTAGCCCCAAGCGCGTTGCGATAATCTTGAATTGTGCACCGAGGCATTGGCTTGCAACCGACGCCTCAGCGTCTCTTGTGCCGGTCCGTGTGTGCGTCTGCTTTCGAGCGCATAAAAGGATCGTATTTTCGTCGATAATCCTGCTCTATTTCATTCACGACGCTGTCGCCAACATGGTAGCTGAGGATGTGCTTGAGGCTGCAAAACTCGGCAGCAGTCAGCAAATCTGGCAATGCGGCCTTGATGCCTTGTTTTGTAGGTAGATGTTCAATAAATGCAAATGCAACAGCAGTTCTCACATCATCGCTTTGGGCGCTCAGGCAATACCGAGCATAGGCCATCGTTTGATGAATTCCATCCATATCGTCAGCCTCGAACGATTTTGCAAACTCGCACCATAAATCTATCCAAAGAGCCATCGGACTCTTTGCTCTTTCAATTATTGATTTGTGCTTTGGCAACTTTTCAATTGCAATTCGTTTCCAGCTGCTCACCAGCATCAAACCTCTCGGAGACGCAATCCATAAACCAATTAAAATCTAATTGCTCAATATGGAACCGCTTTCTCGTCGGGCGCGGCGTCCCGCCCCTCGTGCATAGGCTTGCTATCTGGAACCATGCGAGCGAGCGCTTCTGGCGCATTGGCGAAAATCAAACCCCACTCGAGCGTCCGACCCTCACGAGGGGCCCGCGATCCAGGAGCCCGCCCCGCGGCTCTGGATCGCTTCGCTGCGCTCGCGATGACGGCACAGTGGGCGCGCGGCCCTACGCCCGCCCCTCCACGCTCTTCTCGATAAGTTGCGCCAAATCGGTCATGATCGCGTTGAGATCATAATTCTTCGGCGTGTAGACCGCCGCCACGCCATTGTCGCGCAGCAGCTTCTCGTCGGCCGGCGGGATGATGCCGCCGACGACCAGGGGCGCCTCGACGCCCTTCTCCTTCATCAGCCGCAGCACCTCATGGGCGAGCGTCACATGCGAGCCGGAGAGGATGGAGAGGCCGATGCAATGCGCGCCTTCCTTCTGCGCCGTCTCGACCAGCTCGGCCGGGGTCGAGCGGATGCCGGCGTAGATCACGTCGAAGCCGGCGTCGCGGGCGCGCACGGCGATCTGCTCGGCGCCATTGGAATGGCCATCGAGGCCCGGCTTGCCGACCAGGAATTTGGCGCGCGTGCCGATCTTGGTGGAGACGCGCTGCACCTCCTCGCGCACCGCGTCGAGCTGGCCGCCGACCTGCCGCGCCGTGGAGGAGACGCCGGTCGGCGCGCGATATTCGCCGAACACGCCGCGCAGCACCGCGCCCCATTCGCCCGTCGTCACGCCGGCCTTGGCGGCGGCGATCGAGGGCTCGACCATATTGCGGCCTTCCTTCGCCGCGCGCACAAGTCCGTCGAGCGCCGCCTGCGCCGCCTTGGCGTCGCGCTGCGCGCGCCAGGCGTTCAGCCGGGCGATCTGCTCGGCCTCGACATGCTCGGGCACGACCATGATCTGATTGTCGCCAGCGGTGAGCGGCGAGGGCTCGCCCTCGGTGAACTTGTTGACGCCGACGACGATCTGCTCGCCGGCCTCGATCGCCTCGAGCCGCGCCGTATTGCTCTCGACCAGCTTCGACTTCATATAGCCGAGCTCGACCGCCGCCGCGGCGCCGCCCAGCTCGTCGATCTTCTTCAGCTCGGCGACCGCCTCCGCCTTCAGCGCCGCGACCTTGGCCGCGATCGCCGGATTGCCGTCGAAGATGTCGCCATATTCCAGAAGATCGGTCTCATAGGCCATGATCTGCTGCATGCGCAGCGACCATTGCTGATCGAAGGGCCGCGGCAGGCCGAGCGCCTCGTTCCAGGCCGGCAGCTGCACGGCGCGGGCGCGGGCGTTCTTCGACAGCACGACCGCCAGCGCCTCGATCAATATGCGATAGACGTTGTTCTCCGGCTGCTGCTCGGTGAGGCCGAGAGAATTCACCTGCACGCCATAGCGGAAGCGGCGGGACTTCTCATCCGTGACGCCATAGCGGTCGCGGGTGATCTCGTCCCACAGCTCGACGAAAGCGCGCATCTTGCACAGCTCGGTGACGAAGCGCATCCCGGCGTTGACGAAGAAGGAGATGCGGCCGACCACCTCGGCGAAATCCTTGTCCGAGAGACCGGCGGCCTTCACCCCGTCGAGAATGGCGCAGGCCGTGGCGAGCGCATAGGCCAGCTCCTGCGCCGGCGTCGCGCCGGCCTCCTGCAGATGATAGGAGCAGACATTCATCGGGTTGAACTTGGGGCATTCCTTCGTGGTGAAGAGAATGAGGTCCTGCGTCAGCCGCAGCGACTGCGCCGGCGGGAACACATAAGACCCGCGCGAGAGATATTCCTTGATGATGTCGTTCTGCGTGGTGCCTTGCAGCTTGCCGCGCGGGGCGCCTTGCTCGTCGGCCGCGGCGATATAGAGCGCGAACAGCCAGACCGCGGTGGCGTTGATGGTCATCGACGTGTTCATATCCGCGATCGGAATGCCGTCGAACAGCTGGCGCATGTCGCCGAGATGCGACACCGGCACGCCGACCTTGCCGACCTCGCCGCGCGAGAGGATATGGTCGCTGTCATAGCCGGTCTGGGTGGGCAGATCGAAGGCGATGGAGAGACCCGTCTGGCCCTTGGCGAGATTGGAGCGATAGAGGCGGTTCGACTCGGCGGCCGTGGAATGGCCGGCATAGGTGCGGAACAGCCAGGGCTTGTCGCGACGCGGGGCAGCGGATTCGGTCATGTGTTCGGTCTCCCTCCGAAAGAGGCGATAACACAGGACGGCGTTTGGGCGAAAGCGCTCGGGTGAAGCCTTTGCGCGGTCAGGGGATCAGCGTCGAAACCCCGAGCGGCGGTCCCGCCTCGGCGAGGCGCTTGTCGAGCGTGCACAGCGTCGCGCCATGTGCGGCGCTGACGGCGAGGTGCAGAGCGTCGCCAGCGCGCAGTCCAAGCGCGAATTGGTCGACAAATCTCGTGGCCGTGTGGAATTCATTCGAGGTGATCGGCAGAAGGGCGAAGCTGTCGGAGCAAAGGCGCGCCAGAGCGGCCAGCGCGTCGGCGCGTAGAGCAGCGTCGACCGCGCCGGTGCGCAGTTTAATCGACAGAGCGGATGAGAACTCGGCGACTGTCCATTCGCTGATGGCGAGCGAACCCGGCGTCGGGTCATAAAGCCAGCTTTGAATCTGAGCTGTGCGCGCTTCCAGGGTCAGCGCCGCCACCAGCAGCGACGTGTCGAGTTAGAGCGTCAATAGCGGTCCTCGTTCCGCATGCGGCGCACGAATTCGCTCGAAGGCTCGGTTTGCAGCGGCATGCGGTCGGTCAGCGCGCGCAGAGCCGCGACATCGACCGGCTTGCGAGGCTCCTCCAGCGGCGCGATCTTCGCGATCACCTTGCCACGGCGCGTTAGGCGGACGGTTGCTCCCCGAGCCGCTCGCTCGACCAGCTCGCTCAGATGGGCCTTGGCCTCGGCAATGGTGACTCCGCTCATCGTCGCCTTCCTCATGACCATCTAGATGACCAATATATGGGGTCGCGCCGGCAAACGCCAGCGAGGCCAAGCTCGATTATCCCGTCACGAACGCCCCCGGCAGCCTCAGCACCCGGCACGCCCCGCCGGCCGCCACCGCCGGCGCGCCGGCCTCGCGGATCAGCAGGGCCTGGGAGCGGACCAGCTCGGTCAGCAGCGAGGAATCTTGCAGCGGCTCCGGAGTCGCCACCAGCCGGCCTTCCGCATCACGCCCGAGTCTCGCGCGCATAAAATCGCGGCGGCCTTTGTTCGGCTTCAGCGCGGCGCCGGCGATGGCGGCCTCGCTCTCGTCGGCGCCGGCGCGCTTGTCGCCCTGCAGCGCGCGGATCAGCGGGGCCAGGAACACCAGGGCGCAGACGATCGCCGCCACCGGATTGCCGGGAAGGCCCAGAATGCGGGTCTCGCCGAGCGTCCCATGGATCAGCGGCTTGCCCGGGCGCATGGCGATGCGCCAGAAATCCAGCGTCATGCCCTGGCGGGCGAGGGCCGGGCGCAGCAGGTCGTGGTCGCCGACCGAGGCGCCGCCGAGCGTCACCAGAATATCGGCGCGCTCCTCGCGGGCGCGAGCGAAACCTTTTTCCAGCTCGGCGATGTCGTCGCGGAAGATGCCGAGGTCGATCACTTCGGCGCCGGCGCTCTCGGCGATGGCCGCCACGGCGTAGCCGTTGCAGGCGATGATCTGGCTCGGGCCGGGCTCGGCGCCGGGCGGAACCAGCTCGTCGCCCGAGGCGATCAGCGCCACGCGCGGACGGCGCGCCACCGCTAGCTGCGGATGGTTGATCGCGGCGGCGAGCGCCAGCTCGTTCGGACCGAGCCGCGTTCCGGAGAAGAGCGCGGCGTCGCCCTCACGAAAATCGAGGCCGCGTGCGCGAATGTGGCGGCCGGCCGGGGGCGGGGAGGCGGCGCCGACGCCGGCGGCGTCCACCGTCGCATCCTCCTGCAAGAGGATCGTGTCGGCGCCCTCGGGCACGGGCGCGCCGGTGAAGATGCGCACGGTCTCGCCGGGGCCGAGCGGAGCGCCATAGCCATGGCCGGCGGCGCTCTCGCCGACGAGCGTCAGACGCGCGCCCGGCGCAGCGAGATCCGCGGCGCGCAGCGCATAGCCGTCCATGGCCGAGACGGCGACCGGCGGCTGGGTGCGGCGGGAGACGAGATCGGCCGCGAGCGTGCGGCCGAGCGCCTGGGAAAGCGGAACCTCCTGCTCGCCGAGGCGCGTCACGCCGGCGAGCACGCGGGCGAGGGCCTCGTCCACGGACAGCAATTTGTCGTCAGCCATTCTGGTCCATTTCGTCGCGGCGCCATTCGCCGGAGCGCCCGCCGCGTTTTTCCAATAGCTCCACGCCCTCGATGCGCATGCCGCGATCGACGGCCTTCAGCATGTCATAGACGGTCAGAAGCGCGACGCTCACCGCGGTCAGCGCCTCCATCTCCACGCCGGTCTTGCCGGTCACGGAGACTTCGGCCGTCACCGTCACGCCGGGCAGGGCCGCGTCGGCCGCGACATCGACCGCGATCTTGGTGACGGGCAGAGGATGACAGAGCGGGATCAGCTCATGCGTCCGCTTCGCCGCCATGACGCCGGCGACGCGCGCGACGCCGAACACATCGCCCTTCTTCGCCTGCCCCTCGACGGCGAGCGTGAGAGTGGCCGCGTCCATCACGATGCGGCCCCGCGCCACGGCGACGCGCTTCGTCTCCGGCTTGTCGGAGACGTCGACGATATGCGCCTCGCCCTTGTTTGAAAGATGCGTGAGCGCGCTCATGGCTCAGACACGCGCGCGCCTGTGCTCGGTCGCCGAGGCGCCGTGCAGCAGCGCGCGCGTCGCCGCCGTCACATCATCCTTGCGCACCAGGCTCTCGCCGACGAGGAAGGTGAACACGCCGGATTTTTCGAGCCGCAGACAATCCTCATGCGCGGCGACGCCGCTCTCGGCGACGATGATGCGGTCCTTCGGGATTCGCTCGGCGAGGCGCTCGGTGGTCTCGAGCGACACCTCGAATGTATGCAGATCGCGATTATTGACGCCGACGAGCCGCGTCTCCAGCGGCAGAGCGCGATCGAGCTCGCGCTCATTATGCACTTCCACCAGCACATCCATGCCGAGATCATGGGCGGCGGTGTTGAGCGCCTTCGCCTCCTCGTCGCTGACGGCGGCCATGATGATCAAGATGCAATCGGCGCCGAAGGCCCGCGCCTCGAACACCTGATAGCGGTCGTAGAGGAAATCCTTGCGGATCGCCGGCAGATGCGTCGCCTTGCGCGCGGCCTCCAAATCCTCGAGCCGGCCCTGGAAGGAGGGGCCGTCGGTCAGCACCGAGAGGCAGGCGGCGCCCCCGGCCGCATAGCCGCGGGCGATGGCGGGCGGATCGAAATCGGGGCGCAGCACGCCCTTCGAGGGGCTCGCCTTCTTGATCTCGGCGATCAGCGCGATGCGCCCTTCGGCGAGCTTGGCCTCGATCGCATGGATGAAGCCGCGCGGCGGATCATGGTCGCGCACATTGCGCTCGAGCGTCGAGAGCGGCATGCGCACCTTGGCGTCGTTGATCTCGGTTCGCTTATACGCTTCGATCTTGCTCAGAATGTCGGTCATGCTGCTTACCTAGAACGGAATCGCCGCCAGTGGAACCGCGTGCGTTTCGTCCGAAGAGATTAGCATGAAAATACCGTGCTTCGCCGCAATTCGACAGGCGCGCCGACGAGCTACGACGCCGCAGGCTGCGGCCGGTTGGAGACGCGGACGAGCGCCTCGAGCTTCTCCTTCGCGGCGCCGCTGTCGAGCGCCCGCGCCGCCAGCGCCGCCCCCTCGCGCAGATCGCCGGCGGCCTCGGCGACGATCAGCGCCGCCGCGGCGTTGAGAACGGCGATGTCGCGATAGGCGTTGCGGGCGCCCTCCAGCACGGCGCGCAGCGCGCTCGCGTTATGGGCCGGGTCGCCGCCGACGAGCGCCGCCGGCGCGGCGCGGGCGAGGCCGGCGTCTTCCGGCGCGACGGAGAAGGCGCAGAGCTCGCCGTCCGCCAGCGCGACCACATGAGAGGGGCCCGTGGTGGTCAGCTCGTCGAGTCCGTCGCTCCCATGGACGAGCCAGGCCCGCTTCGCGCCGAGCTCGGCGAGGGCGCGGGCCAGCGGCTCCAGCAGATCTTTCGAATAGGCGCCGATCAGCTGGCGCTCGGCGCGGGCGGGATTGCACAGGGGGCCGAGCAGATTGAAGAGCGTGCGCAGTTTGAGCTCGCCGCGCGCGGCGGCGGCGTGGCGCAGCGCCGGATGATGGGTCGGCGCCGCCATGAAGCAGAGGCCCGTCTCGGCGAGGCAGGCCGTCGCATGGGTCGGCGCGACGCCGACGCGCACGCCGAGCTCGGCCAGAACATCGGTGGCGCCCGAGCGTGAGGAGGCGGCGCGGCCGCCATGCTTGGCCACGCGCACGCCGCAGCCGGCCACGATCAGCGCCGCCAGCGTCGACACATTATAAGTGCCGGCGCCGTCGCCGCCGGTGCCGACGATGTCGATCGCGTCGGCGGCGCCCTCGACCGGCGCCATGGCCGCGCGCATGGCCTCGGCCCCGCCGATGATCTCCTCGACGCTCTCGCCGCGCAGCCGCAGCCCCATCAGGAAGGCGCCGAGCTGCGCCGGCGTCGCCCCGCCCTCGAGGATGACGGACACTGCCGCGCGCGCCTCGGCGCGCGAGAGCGTCGCGCCGTTGGCGATGGTCGCGAGGAAGGGAACGAGGTCGGTCATGACTTTCCAGAGCCCTCATCCTGAGGAGCGCCCGCAGGGCGCGTCTCGAAGGATGTTCCAGGGGGCGCGCTGCGGCCCACCCTTCGAGACGCGCCCTGCGGGCGCTCCTCAGGGTGAGGGGACTGCTCGATGGACAGGGGCGGCGTCACGCCACTTTGGCGCGGCGGCGCGTCTCGTTCCATTCCTGCGCGAGATCGAGGAAATTGCCCAGGATCTTGTGGCCGTGCTCGGAGGTGATGCTCTCGGGATGGAACTGCACGCCATGCACCGGCGCGCTCTCGTGCGAGAGACCCATGATGAGGCCGTCCGGCGTCTCGGCGGTGACGCGCAGGCAGGAGGGCAGGGTGTCGCGCGCGACGATCAGCGAGTGATAGCGCGTCGCCAGGAAAGGCTTGTCGATGCCGCGGAAGATGGTCTCGCCTTTGTGCAATATGGTCGCCATCTTGCCATGAACCGGCAGCGGCGCGCGAATGACGTCGCCGCCGAAGGAGAGGCCGATCGACTGATGGCCTAGGCAGACGCCGAAGATCGGGATCTTGTCCCAGGCGGCGGCGATGAGGTCGAGGCAGACGCCCGCCTCCTTGGGCGTGCAGGGACCGGGGGAGAGCACGATGGCGTCCGGGCCGGCCGCGAGAACCTCATCCGCCGAGATCGCGTCATTGCGCCAGACGGTCACCTCGGCCCCGAGCGATCCGAAATAATGCACGAGGTTGAAGGTGAAGCTGTCGTAATTATCGATGAGCGTGACTTTGGCCATTCCTGCGGTCCATTGGCGGCTTCGGCGCAGCGCGTGTTGTCCGCCGTTCGGCGGGCGGAGTCAATTCATGCGACAACGTCGCTCGCCGCCTCCTCTCCCCGCGGAGAGGCGAGGGCTCGGGCGCGCGGCGCGTCGCCATTTCGCTAACTCTCCCGGCCCCTCACCTCACCTTTCCCCGCAAGTGCGCCCAAGTGCGGGGAGGGGAGGCGGCAGGCCGCCGTCGTCTTGTCCGAACGGGTTCTCTCGATTGATTCCGGCCCGGCCCGCGCCTATCCTAAGCGCATGACCTCGCCCGCCGTCACCTTCGATCGTCTCGCCTATGTCGATCGGCTGAAAGAAGCCGGCTTCGACGACAAGCAGGCGCGCGCTCATGCGGATGCGCTGGACGCGGCGCTCCGCGACTCCGTGGCGACGAAGGCCGATGTGCGCGAGGCCGAGCAGCGCCTCGAAGCAAAAATCGAGACGACGGCGGCGAATCTGCGCGCCGATATCGCCCGCTGGCTCTTTGCCTCTGTCCTTACCTCCGTCGTGGCGATCGGCGGTCTCGTTCTCGCCACGGTGAAATTCGTGACGTGACGCCACCGCGCGTCGCTCCGATAGCGCCGCTCTTGCGTTGCTTCGCCGCTGCGGTCTAGGAACAGGGAGCCACGATAGAGGAGCCTCCTGTGACCACGGCCGCGACGGCCCCGCGCAAGCTTCATCGCCTCCTCTATGTCCAGGTGCTCGCCGCCATCGTCATCGGCGCGGCGTTCGGCGCGCTCGCTCCGGAGATCGCCGCTAGCTCCTCTGTCGAAGCGCTGGGCAAGGGCTTCGTCAAGCTCATCAAAATGGTGATCGCGCCGATCATCTTCTGCACCGTCGTCTCCGGGATCGCGCATATAGAGAGCGCCGCCAAGGTCGGGCGCGTGGGGGTCAAGGCGCTCGTCTATTTCGAGATCGTCTCGACCATGGCGTTGGCGCTCGGACTCCTCGTCGGCAATCTCATCCGGCCCGGCGCGGGCTTCTCGGGCAGGGCCGATGCGGAGGCGGTCGCCAAATATCTGCATCCGGGGGCGCAGAAGACGGGCGTCGACTTCGTGCTCGACATCATCCCCGACAGCGTCGTCGGCGCCTTCGCCAAGGGCGACATCCTCGAGGTGCTGCTGTTCTCGATTCTGTTCGGCTTCGCGCTGATGGCGATGGGCGAGCGCGGGAAGGCGCTGCGCGGCGTCGTCGACGATCTCGGCCATGCGATGTTCGGCGTCATCGCCATTGTGATGAAGGCGGCTCCGATCGGCGCCTTCGGCGCCATGGCCTATACGGTCGGCAAATTTGGGACGGCGTCGCTCATCAACCTCGCCTGGCTCGTCGGCTCCTTCTATCTGACCGCCGTTCTGTTCGTCGTGCTGGTCCTCGGCCTCGTCGCCCGCGTCGTCGGCTTTGATATTCTGCGCTTTCTCTCCTATATTCGCGACGAATTGCTCATCGTGCTCGGCACTTCTTCTTCGGAGAGCGCGCTGCCGCAGCTGATGGAGAAGCTGGAGCGGCTCGGCTGCTCCAAATCCGTGGTCGGCCTCGTCGTGCCGACCGGCTATTCCTTCAATCTCGACGGCACCAATATCTATATGACGCTGACGAGCCTGTTCATCGCCCAGGCGCTCGGCGTCGAGCTGACGGTCGGGCAGCAGGCGACCATTCTCGCTGTCGCGATGCTCACCTCGAAAGGCGCGTCGGCCGTCACCGGGGCCGGCTTCATCACGCTCGGCGCGACGCTCTCGGCGATCGATCCGCGCCTCGCGCCGGGCATGGCGCTGGTGCTCGGCGTCGACAAATTCATGAGCGAATGCCGGGCGCTCACCAATATTTGCGGCAATGGCGTCGCCACCATCGTCGTCGCCTGGTGGGAGGGCGAGCTCGATCGCGGCAAGCTCACCGCCGGCCTCGCGCGGCGAATCGATCCGAGCGACGTCGAGACCGCGATAACGACGGAGTGACGAGATGGAGGACGAGGAACGCCCGCGCCCGCAGGACAAAGGGGCTGCGTCACATCGCCTCGGCCAGTCGCTCGACGCCCTCTCGCTGGCCGAGTTCGACGAGCGTATCGCTTTGTTGCGGTTAGAGATCGAGCGACTGGAGCGGGCCCGGGCGGCCAAGGCCGCCTCGCTCGCCGCCGCCGAGGACGTGTTCAAAAAGTAAGCGCGTATTTCTCCGCCCGGGCGCCCGCAAAAAAGCCGAGCACAGGCCGGCTCGGCGCGCTATTGTTTCGGCCATGAAACGGGTGGGGAAGGGGGCATGCGGTTCTGTCGGGATTTCGGCTCGGCGATCGTCTGTTGGACGCTCGTCGCCTCCCTGCCTGCAAAGGCCCATGCGGTTCTTTCGGATTCGACGCCGCGCGAGGCGCAGCTCGTCACCAGTCATGACGTTCCCATCGAACTGCGCTTCAATTGCCGCATCGACGCCAAGCGGTCGCGCGTGCTGGTCATCGGCCCGGATTTGCGCAGCGCGGTGCTGCCGCTGGTCGAGGCGCACACCCCCGACGCCGTGCGCGCCCATCTCGGCGATCTGCAGCAGGGCGTCTATCAGCTGCATTGGCAGGTGCTCAGCGTCGACGGCCATATCACGCGCGGCGACATCTCCTTTCGCGTGACGCGCTGACGCGATGCAGCAGTTCATCGAGATTTACGGGTTTCTCAGCGTGCTGCTGCGTGGCGCGATTTCGGCCGCGCAATCGCTCGGCGCCGGCGGCGTCGGCTTTCTGCTGCTGGTCCTGCCCGGGCTCGGCGCGGCGGGCGCGCCCATCGCCGCCGGCGTGCGAACCATCATTTTCTGGAGCGCGCTGGCGCTCGTCGCCTTCGTCGCGCTCGACGCCGCCGCTCTTTCGCTGATGCTGATCGAGACTCTGGAGCTCGATGCGGCGTCGGCGATGACCGCCGACGCGGTGAAGGCCGACGCGCTGGCGCTCGCCCCGGCGCTGCTGCTCGCCGCCGCCAGCCGCACGCGCGCCCGCGGCGCGCTGGTCCTCGCGGCCGCGGCGCTGCTCGCCGCGCGGCTCGGGACGACCCATGCGGTGAGCCGGATCGAGAGCCCGCCTTGGCTGGCGCTCGCCGAATTCGCGCATCTGACAGGCGCGGCGCTGTGGATCGGCGGCATCCCTTATTTTCTGCTGGCGCTCGCCCGCTGCGACGACGAGGCGCGCGCCATCGTCGGCCGGCGCTTCTCGCGCGTCTCCATGGCGGGGGCCGCTCTCGTCCTTGGCGGCGGGCTCGCCATGTCCGGCGTCTATATCGGCTCGCTCGAAGCCTTCTATGGCCTCGCCTATGGGGTCATGGTGGGTGCGAAAGGGGCGTTGCTCGCCGGGCTGCTGGCGCTCGGCGCGTGCAATTATGTCGCCGTCCGGCGGCTGGGCCGGGCGGGTACGGGCCTGCGGCTGCGCCGCTTCGCCGAGGCGGAGATCGGCCTCGGCCTCACGGCGATATTGGCGGCGGCGTCGCTCTCCTCGCTGCCGCCAGCCGTGGACCAGCCGCTGGGCCGCGTTAGTCTCGCCGAGATCATCGAAAGGGTGACGCCGCAATGGCCGATCCGGTTCGAGAGTCCGGATCATTCGGCGCTTTCGGTCGCGCAGCCGGCGCCGGACGCCGCCGATGTGCAGGCCGGCGAAACCGCCGTCGTCGCCGCGGCCGCCGTCGCCCGCAACGCCGAGGACATCGCCTGGTCGGAGTATAATCATCACATCGCCGGCCTGTTCGTGCTGGCCATGGGTTTTCTGGCGCTCGTCGAGCATTGGCGCCGCGCCGCGCCGGCGGCGCGCCACTGGCCGCTGTTGATGCTCGGCCTCGCCGGCTTCCTGTTCCTGCGCGCCGACGAGGCGGTGTGGCCGCTCGGCGATCTCGGCCTCATCGAGAGCCTGCGCGATCCCGAGATCGCCCAGCACCGCATCTTCCTGCTCCTCGTCGTGGCCTTCGGCCTGTTCGAATGGCGCGTGCGCACGAAGAAGGTGGCGGCGCCCTGGGCGCCGCTCGCCTTTCCGCTCATCACCGGGCTCGGCGGCGCTTTGCTGCTCGCCCATTCGCACGGGATCGCCGATGTGAAGCAGGAGTTCCTGATCGAGATCACCCATACGCCGCTGGCGCTGGTCGGGGTCGCCTCGGCCGCGGCGCGCTGGCTGGAGATCCGTCTGCCCGGCCGCGCCGGGCGCGTCGCCGGCCTGCTGTGGCCCCTCGGATTCATGCTCGCCGGACTGATGCTGGTCGTCTATCGCGAGGCATGAAGAAGTTTCATGACCCTATGAAAATTACGCATTTACCCCGCTCGAGGCCGCGCCTTAAAAAAATCCGCGCGGGCGGTCGCGCCCGAGGGAGGACAAAATGACAATTCTTCAGGAAGTCTTGGCGGCCAATGCCGATTATGTCGCCGCTTTCGGCGACAAGGGCAAGCTCGCGCTGCCGCCGGCGCGGCGCTTCGCCATTCTGACCTGCATGGACGCGCGTCTCGATCCGGCCAAATATGCGGGGCTCTCCGAGGGCGACGCCCATGTGATCCGCAACGCCGGCGGCCGCGCCTCCGACGACGCCATCCGCTCGCTGGTGATCTCGCACAAGCTGCTCGGCACGCTCGAATGGTTCGTGATCCACCACACCAATTGCGGCATGGAGCTGTTCAGCGACGAGGTGATGGCGGAGCTGCTCGACGACAGCCTCGAGACCGCGGCGTTCGACGGCGCGAACTGGTCCAATCCCAAGCATGGCGGCGGCTGCTCGGGCGGCCATTTCATCCGCTGGCACACGATCAAATCGCAGGAGGAGAGCGTGCTGCAGGATGTGCAGCGCATCCGCGAGCATCCGCTCGTTCCCGCCTATATCCCGATCTACGGCTATATTTATGACGTCGGCACGGGACGCCTGATCGAGGTCCCGAAGGCGAGCGAGGCCGGCCGGGTCGGGTGATTTTTTCGTTCGCCTCTATCCTGAGGCGCCCTCATCCGACCCGACTTCGTCGGGCCACCTTCTCCCGCGAGCGGGAGAAGGACGCGCCCTTTCGGCGCGATAAGGGTTTCTTGGCGACTGATCGGTTAGCTTCGATCCAGGGGCGCGCTCCTTCTCCCACTCGTGGGAGAAGGTGGCCCCGCGTAGCGGGGTCGGATGAGGGCCCGCGCCGCTGCGTCGATTTCGGAGTCGTTCCGACAGGCCTGTGAGCACGGGATAGCCGAATTGAAGGTTCTCGCCGCCTTCCTCGCCAACACCATCGCTAATTTCCTGATCGGCCTCCTCGTCGCCAAATTTCTCGGCCCCGAGGAATATGGCCGCTTCGCCCTCGCCTTCGCCGTCGGCGTCGTCATCCAGACCGCGCTGTTCGACTGGATGCGCCTCGCCGCGACGCGCTTTTATTCGACGCGCGTGCGCGAGGCCGAGCCGGCGATCCGCTCGACGCTCGATTTCGCCTTTCTCGCCATAACTGCGGCGCTCGTCCTCGGCGGCGGCCTCTTCCTTCTCCTCGCCCCGGATTTCTCGCTCGGCGACGCGCTGATCGCGCTCGCTCTGGCGACCGCGGCGATCAACGGCCTCTTCGATTACTCGACCGCCCTGCTGCGCGCCCGTTTCGAGGATCGACTCTATGGCCGCGTGGTGCTGACGAAAAATATTCTCGCTCTGCTGCTCACCGGCGGCGGCGCCTTCGTCTTTCATTCCGCCGGCATGGCGCTGGCCGGGAGCCTCGCCAGCCTTCTCGGCGCCGTGCTGACGGCGCGCGCCTCGCTCGCCGATCCGGGCGCCTCGCCGCGCGGCGCCCGCCGGGACACGGCCTACACGCTCGTCTCCTACAGCGCGCCGATCGTCGCGGCCAACATGCTCTATCAATCCGTGCCGCTCGCCGTGCGCGCGCTGGTCGCGACCTATTACGGCTTCGCCGAGACTGGCCAGTTCTCGCTCGCTTATGACCTCGGCATTCGCGCCATCTATGCGCTCGGCTCGGCGCTCGACGTGCTGCTGTTCCAGATCGCCGTCGCCGCCCATGAGCGGCACGGGGCAGCAAAGGCCAAGGAGCAGATCGCCCGCAACATGACCATCGTCGCCGCCTTTCTGGCGCCCGCCTGCGCTGGAATCTGGCTCACAATGCCCTCGATCGAGGAGCTGATCGTGCCGGCGCAGTTCCGCGGGCCGTTCGGCCATTATCTCGATCTGCTGCTGCCCGGCCTCTTCGCCATGGGTCTCATTCAATTCGCCGTCAACCCGGTGTTCCAGATCGAGAAGAAGACCGCGCCGCTGATCGGCGCGGCCGCGGTGGCCGTGGTCACCGGCCTCGTTCTCGCGCTGGCGCTGCCGCGCGGGGCCGACGCCTCGAGCTTCGCCATCGCCCAATGCGGCGCCTATATCCTCGCGCTCGCCGCGCTCGTCGGTTTCGCCGCGCGCACGGCGCCGCAATGGCCGCGGCTGCGCGACATGCTCGCTTCCGTCGTCGCCACCGGGGCCATGATCGTCGCGGTCCGTCCGCTCGGCCAGCTCGCCCCCGGCGCGACGACGCTGCTCCTGCAGATCGGCGTCGGCGCTTTCGTCTATTGCGGCGCGACGCTGCTCTTCGACATCGCGGGCCTGCGCGGACTCGCCGTCTCGGTCGCGCGTCCGCTCCTCTCCCGCGTCTTGGCCAGAGCTCGGACAGCGCTATAACTGTCCGGCGGCGTCGAAAAGATCGCGGTGGGGAGAGAAGTTCGATGGTGCTGCCGCTACACGACGACGCCCCGCTGAAATATGTGCGGCGGCCGATCGTCAACTGGTCGCTGATCGTGATCAACATCGCCGTCTTCGTCGCCGTGTTCAGCGATTCGCTGGGCGATCCGCTCACGGTGATCCGCGGTTTCGGCCTCATTCCGGCGGTGCTGTTCGGCCATGCCGAGCTCGCCCGCTGGATCGTCACGCCCGGCCCCGACTGGACCGTGGTGACGAGCCTGTTCTTCCATTCCGGCTTCGGCCATCTCGCCGGCAATATGATTTTTCTCTATGTCTTCGGCGACAATGTCGAGGACGGGATGGGCTCGCTTCCCTATCTCCTGTTCTATCTGCTCTGCGGCGTCTCGGCGGGGCTGCTGTTCGCTTATGGCGCGCCGATGACGCTGCATCCGCTGGTCGGCGCCTCGGGCGCGATCTCGGGCGTTTGCGCCGCCTTCATCCTGCTCTATCCACGCTCGACCATTTTCGGCCTCGTCGCCGGGATCATCCCGATCCACGCGCCCGCCTCGCTGTTCGTCGGCACCTGGATTTTGTTCCAGTTGTTCAACGCCTTGACTGATGAGCAGGGGCAGGTCGGTTGGTGGGCGCATGTCGGCGGCATTCTCGCCGGGCTGGCGCTGACGCCTTTGTTCAAGCGCCGGGGCGTGCGCTGGTTCGGCCCGATCCCGTTCCGAGGGCCGTGGGGGTGAGGCGACGACATTGGCGAGGTTCGGAGCGTCTCCGGGGTTTGACAGCGCTGCACGCCGAGGTTACCAGAGCATTATCCGAGCGTTCCGCGCGCGCTCCGCGCCACGGAGCGACGTTTCTTCGTGCTGGCGCGGCGCTCGAAGGGCGGCTCGATTTTTCGAACATTCGAGACGAACGTCAATCTCGCCGGGAGTTGCGCGATGAAGGTTCTCGTGCCCGTCAAACGGGTAGTCGACTATAACGTCAAGATCAGGGTGAAGGCGGACGGGTCCGGCGTCGACACCGCCAATGTGAAATTCTCGATGAATCCCTTCGACGAGATCGCCGTCGAGGAGGCGCTGCGCCTCAAGGAAAAGGGCAAGGCGACCGAGGTCGTGCTCGTCTCCATCGGCCCGGCCAAGGCCGACGACACGATCCGCGCCGGCCTCGCCATGGGCGCCGACCGCGCCATTCACGTGAAGACCGACGAGACCGTCGAGCCGCTCGCCGTCGCCAAGATCATCGCCAAGATCGCCGCCGATGAGCAGCCCGGCCTGATCATCCTCGGCAAGCAGGCGATCGACGACGACAGCAATCAGACCGGCCAGATGCTCTCGGCGCTGCTCGGCTGGGGCCAGGGCACCTTCGCCTCCAAGGTCGAGATCGCCGATGGCTCGGTCGATGTGACGCGCGAGGTCGACGGCGGCCTGCAGACCGTCAGCCTGAAGCTGCCGGCGGTGGTGACGACCGATCTGCGCCTCAACGAGCCGCGCTACGCCAGCCTGCCGAACATCATCAAGGCGAAGAAGAAGGAAGTGGCGGCCAAGACGCCCGCCGATTACGGCGTCGACGTCGCGCCGCGCCTCGAGGTGCTGAAGACGGCGGAGCCGCCGGCGCGCAAGGCTGGAATCAAGGTCGGCTCGGTTCCCGAGCTGCTGGAGAAGCTCAAGACTGCGGGAGTGCTGTGAGATGACGGTCCTGATCGTCGCGGAAACGCAAGGGTCCGCGCTCGCCCCCGCCACCGCCAAGGCGCTGACAGCGGCGCTGCAGATCGGCGGCGGCGTGCATGTTCTCGTCGCCGGCGAGGGCGTCGGCCCGGCCGCCGAGGCCGCGGCGAAGCTCTCGGGCGTCGACAAGGTTCTGGTCGCCGACAATGCGCTCTATGGCCATCAGCTCGCCGAGCCGCTGGCGGCGCTCGTCGTCGGCCTCGCCGGCGGCTATGACGCGATTCTCGCGCCCTCCACCTCTTCGTCGAAGAATCTGCTGCCGCGCGTCGCCGCGCTGCTCGACGTCGCGCAAGTCTCCGACATCATCAAGGTGGTTGCGCCCGACACGTTCGAGCGGCCGATCTACGCCGGCAACGCCATTCAGACCGTGCGGTCGAAGGACGCCAAGAAGGTTATCACCGTGCGCACGGCCTCCTTCGGCGCGACCGGCGAGGGCGGCGCGGCGGCGATCGAGGCGATCGGCGCCGGTTCCGATCCGGCGCTGTCGAGCTTCAAGAGCGAGGCGCTGGCGAAGTCCGAGCGGCCCGAGCTGACCGCCGCCAAGACCATCGTCTCCGGCGGGCGCGGGCTCGCCAGCGCCGAGAATTTCGCCGAATATATCGAGCCGGTGGCCAACCGCCTCGGCGCGGCGATCGGCGCCTCGCGCGCGGCGGTGGACGCCGGCTATGCGCCGAACGATCTGCAGGTCGGCCAGACCGGCAAGGTGGTGGCGCCCGATCTCTATGTCGCCGTCGGCATTTCGGGCGCGATCCAGCATCTCGCCGGAATGAAGGATTCGAAGGTGATCGTCGCGATAAACAAGGACGAGGAGGCGCCGATCTTCCAGGTCGCCGATTTCGGCCTCGTCGCCGATCTCTTTCCGGCGCTCAAGGAGCTCGACGCCGAGCTGGCGAAAGCCGGGCGGTGAGGCGTCGCGCCCGGCGTCTCGGCGCCGGGCGAAATCCGCCGGTTTTCAGACTGGCCGGTACCGCGCTATACTGAAGAAAGAAGCGGCTCCGCTTCGTGAGGCGAGAGCATTCTCGGCTGTGGTGGCAAAGAAATGGCCTCGGAAATTCGCAAGGTCGGCATCGTCGGCGCCGGGCAGATGGGCAAAGGCATCGCCCAGGTCTGCGCCCTCTCCGGATTCGACGTGGCGCTCAACGATCTGTCGGAGCAGCGCATCGCCGCCGGCATAGACGATATTTCGGCGCATCTCTCCCGCGCGGTGGAGAAGGGCGCGCTCGTCGAGGGGGATCGCGACGCCGCCATGGCGCGCATCCGGCCGGCGAAGGATTTCGCCGCTTTCGCCGATAGCGATATCGTGATCGAAGCGGCGACCGAGAATGAGGAGGTCAAGCGCGGCATCCTCACCGCGCTGGGGCCGGCTCTGCGTCCCGGCGCGATGATCGGCAGCAACACCTCGTCCATCTCCATCACGCGGCTCGCCGCGGTGACCGGGCGGCCGGAGCAGTTCATCGGGATTCACTTCATGAATCCCGTGCCCAAGATGCAGCTGGTCGAGATCATCCGCGGCATCGCCACGGAGGACAAGACCTTCGAGGCCGCCAAGCAATTCGTCGGCGAGCTCGGCAAGACGGTGACGGTGTCCGAGGATTTTCCGGCCTTCATCGTCAATCGCATCCTGCTGCCGATGATCAACGAGGCGATCTACACGCTCTATGAGGGCGTCGGCTCGGTGGAGGCGATCGACACGGCGATGCGGCTCGGCGCCAATCATCCGATGGGCCCGCTGCAGCTCGCCGATTTCATCGGCCTCGATGTCTGCCTCTCGGTGATGCAGGTGCTGCACGAGGGGCTCGCCGATTCGAAATATCGCCCCTGTCCGCTGCTCGTGAAATATGTCGAGGCCGGCTGGCTCGGCCGCAAGACGCAGCGCGGCTTCTACGATTACCGCAGCGGCACGCCGGTGCCGACACGGTGATGGTTTAGCGGAAAGGTTGGTCGCGCTCCCTTCTCCCGCCTTGCGCACGGCTGTCCGGGGAATGAGTCGATAAGTCGCGGGCGCATGCCTGGTACTTCCGAAGGTTTCGGGGTATTTTCCGGTTGTCGAGACTGGAAAATAAAGGACCAGACATGCGCTTCCAGAATAGCGTTTTTGTCGACTTGCTCAAGCCGATCGATCGTCGCGCGTTCGGCCAAATCGTCGCGCGCCACAAGGGCGACGCCTACGACAAATCCTTCAAGAGCTGGGATCATCTCGTCGTCCTGATCGCCGCTCAGCTCGGCAGCGAAACGAGCCTGCGCAGCCTCGAGGCCGCCTTCAACGCCAACAGCGGCTCCCATTATCACCTCGGCGTCCGCAGGATCGCCCGCTCCACCCTCGCCGAAGCCAATGCGCGCCGGCCCGTCGGCGTCTTCGCCGATCTTTTCGCGCGCCTCTCCTGCGAACTCGACCGCAGAACGCGCCGCGACGGCGCCGAGCTGCTGCGCCTCATCGATTCGACGCCTATCCCGTTGAGCAAATTCCACGACTTCGCCCGCTCGAACGGCCGCATCCACGGCATGAAGATGCACGTCGTCTACGATCCCGGGGTCGACCGCCCCTTCTGCGTCGAGGTCACGCCCGCCAATGTCAACGATGTCGAGATCGGCAAGAAGACGCCGATCGAGGCCGGCGCGACCTATGTCTTCGACAAGGGCTATTATGATTTCAAATGGTGGAGGGACATTCACGAGGCCCGAGCCTTGTTCGTCACGCGCCCCAAGAGCAACACCCGCCTCGCCGACCTCGCGGATCGGGAGATGCCGCAGACGCGCGGCGAAGGCTACACCGTGCTCAGGGATTGCGAGGTCGAGCTCGCCAGCAAGGGCGACTCGAAACTGCCCATGCCGCTGCGTCGCCTTCATATTCAACGCGATGCGCTGAAGGACGGCAAGCCGCAGCTGATCGTCGTGATCACCAACGACATGACGCGTTCGGCGGTCGAGATCGCCGCGCTCTACAAGGCGCGCTGGGCCATAGAGCTGCTGTTCCGCTGGATCAAGCAGCATCTCAACATCCGCAAGTTTCTCGGCGAAAACGAGAACGCCGTGCGGCTGCAGCTGATCGCGGCGATGATCGCTTTCGTGCTGCTGCGCATCGCCGCCCACCGCCACGATATCGAACTCGCGCATCTGCGGTTCTCGGAGCTCGCCGGCAGGTTCCTTTTCACGCGACGGCCGATCAGTCGACTTGATCGGCCGCCGTCCAAATATCAGGCCGCCCGGCGGCTGGCGTCCCCCAGGCAGCTGGTTCTGAACTATGCCTGACTTCCCCGGACAGCCGTGCGCCTTGCGGGAGAAGGGAGCGCCCCTTCAGTCGCGTTTCAGCAGCTCCGGCCGGCGCTCTCGCGTGAGGCGCAGCGCCTCGTCCCGGCGCCATTTCGCGATTTTGGCGTGATCGCCTGACAGCAGAATCTCCGGGATCGCGCGGCCCTCGAACTCGCGCGGGCGGGTGTAGTGCGGATATTCCAATAGGCCCGTTTCGAAGCTCTCCTCGACGCCGGACGCCGCCGCGCCCATGATTCCGGGCAGCAGCCGCACGCAGGCGTCGATCAGCGCCAGGGCCGCGATCTCGCCGCCCGAGAGCACATAATCGCCGATCGAAATTTCCTCGAGCGCGCGCGCTTCGATGATGCGCTCGTCGACGCCCTCGAAGCGACCGCAGAGAATGACGACGCCTTCGCCGGCGACGAGGCTGCGCACGCGCGCCTGCGTCAAAGGCGCGCCGCGCGGGCTCATCAACAGCCGCGGGCGCGTATCGCCGGGCGGCGCGGCGGAGTCTATGGCGGCGGCCAGCACATCGGCGCGCATGACCATGCCGGGGCCGCCGCCCGCCGGCGTGTCGTCGACGGCGCGATGGCGCCCGAGCCCATGCTCGCGAATATTGCGCGCCTCCAGCGCCCAGGCCCCGCGCGCGAGTCCGTCGCCGGCGAGCGACAGCCCGAGCGGGCCGGGGAACATTTCGGGGAACAGGGTGAGAAGGGTCGCGCTCCACATGCGGCGGGTTATGGCATGGGGCCGGGGGTGCGGGGAAGGCGGCGAGGGCCTTCGCCTCTCACCCCCGGCTGCGCCGCGCCAGCCGCCAGTCGGGCCGCAGATTGGCGATCAGCACGATCTCGGCGAGGCTCTGACGCGTCAACAGCCCGACCAGCGCGCCATCCTCGCCCAAAACCCCGATCGCCGCCGCTTCGCCGAAGCTCTCGATCGTCTTGTCGAGCGGCGCGTCGCGGTCGACGGTCGGCGGATCACGGCGCACATAGGGCGCGATCGGCGCGCTGCGCGCTTCGCTCTTCAGCGCCTCGATGATGTCGGCGCGGCCGAGCAGGCCCATGAAGCGCGGGCCATTGACCACCGGAAACTCCTCCTGCGAGGTGGCGAGCAGAATGTCGACCGCCTCGGAAAGATCGGCGCCCCAGTCGATCGCCGCTATGCGCGTCTCCATGGCGTCCGCGACGGCGAGCCCGCGCGTCGCCTCGCTCGCTACCGTCATTTGCGCCTCGCCGGCCGCGGCCATGTAGACGAAAATGGCGATGAACACGAGCAGCGGATTGCCGAACAGGCCGAGAAAGCCGAGCAGGAAGGCGAAGATCTGGCCGATCGAGGCGGCGATGCGCGTCGCCTTGGCGCGATCGAGCCAGAGCGCCAGCGCCGCGCGCAGCACCCGGCCGCCGTCCATCGGAAAGGCCGGGATCATATTGAACACGGCGAGGAACAGATTGGCCGCAGCGAGGCGCGGGACGAGGCCGAGCTGCGGATCGTCGAGCTGCGTCAGCGCCTCCGGATGAAACGTCCCCAGCGCGACGAACAGCGCGATGGCGATGGCGATATTGACCATCGGCCCGGCGATGGCGACGAGCAGCTCCTGCGCCGGCTTCTCCGGCATATGCGCGAGATTGGCGACGCCGCCGATCGGCAGCAGCGTCACCTCGGTCGAGACGATGCCGAAGCGGCGCGCCGTCAATATGTGGCCGAACTCGTGCAGCACCACACAAGTGAAGATCAGCAGGATGAACAGCACGCTGTCGCGCGCCGCCTCCAGTCCGCCGCTGCGATAGGCGGAAAAGCCGATCCACGCCAGCAGCAGGATGAAAGTGACATGGATGCGCACGGCCGTGCCTTTGAAGCTGCCGAGCGTGATCGACCAGCGCATGTTTGCCTTTCCGGCGCAGCGGCCGTCATTGCGAGCGAAGCGAAGCAGTCCATCAGCCGCGGCGCGGCGCCGCAGGTGGGAAGGCTGCGATTCATATCAGACTTCGCGGACACGAAAAAAGGGCGATCGACGCTTGCGCGGCGACCGCCCGAGAAGGCGCTGGAGGGGGAGGGGCGTCAGAGACGATAGCGGATCTGGTCAGTCCAGAAGCGCTCGAGGCGCGTCAGGGCCGTGTTGACGGTGCGGAACTCGGCGGAGGAGACGCCGCCGATCTGCTCGACCGTCGTCGCATGCTTCTCGTAGAGAGCGGCGACGATATCATGAACTTCCTTGCCCTTGGGCGTGAGGCTGATGCGCACCGAGCGGCGGTCGATGCGCGAGCGCGCATGGTGGAGATAGCCCATCTCGACGAGCTTCTTCACATTGTAGGAGACGTTGGAGCCGAGATAATAGCCGCGCGTGCGCAATTCGCTCGCGGTCAGCTCCTTGTCGCCGATATTGTAGAGCAGCAGAGCCTGCACGGAATTGACGTCGCCGCGATTGCGACGATCGAACTCGTCCTTGATCACATCGAGCAGCCGGCGATGCAGACGCTCGACCAAGGTCAGCGACTCGAGATAGATCGGCCGTATCTCGTTGATCTTGTCGGTGCGCAGCTGCGCCGCTTCGGTTTTCGACGCCGTATTCATTGATCAAGCTCCGTCTCGTCTATTCGCGCCGGAAGTTCAGCTCCGGTCTGATCATGGGCGGACCTTAGAGGGCGCGAATGAAGACCGCTTTAAGCAACAGTCTGAATCCGCCGTTTACCTCCACTACCGCTCGCGCGGTGAAGTCGCGGTAAATAGATTCACTCGAATTTTTCGCACTTTGTCGCTTATTTGCACGAGGCGCGGCTTACAGCCGATCGAGCTTCGCCAGCGTCTCGCGCATGTGGCGAAGCCAGCGCTGCGCGCGGCTCTCGGCGACCTCGATTTCGGGCGCACGGCGGCGGCGGCGCTTCTCGCGCAGCCTTTGCGCTTCATAATCGCGCCCGGCTTCGAAGGTCAGGAAAAAATACAGGCCGATGAGCGCGAGATCGAAGCCGACGAGCCAATAGCCGCCGAAGAAGAAGCCGGGCGACGTCGTCGTCACGAAAATCTGCGCGCTGGCGATCAGCAGCCACAGCACGCCGCCCCAGGGCGTCGCCAGCCACAGGCCGACGCCGGCGATGAGATCGAGCACGGCGAAGAACACGATGGCGATCGCGACATGGGTCGGCAGAGAGTCGAAGATCGGCTGCGCGGATGTGAGCATGAGGCTCCATTGCATCACGCCCTGCGCCAGCCAGAACAACGCCATCACGCGCATGAACAGAGTGAGCAGCTGGCCCCAACGCGTCGCTTCGTTGGAGACGCTCGCCTCGCCGACGCGGATCGGCCGATGCGGATCGTCGGCCTCGTCGTAGCTCGCGTGCTCGGTCAAGCGGAGCCTCTTTCGCCGCGTGCGTCGACGCGAACCACGACTCTCGACGCGCGCTCCTTCTCCCGCTCGCGGGAGAAGGTGGCCCGACGAAGTCGGGTCGGATGAGGGCGCCTCCGGTTTGCGCCTCTGTGAACAATTGCGAGATCGCTGTGGCGGCGTGGGCCCTCATCCGACCCCGCTTCGCGGGGCCACCTTCTCCCACAAGTGGGAGAAGGGGACGCCTTTGCTTGCAATCGTCCTCGCGTCATCGCTACTGCCCGCGCCGCGCCCGCGTAGCGAAGCGCACGGCCTCCTCCGCGGCGCGGAACAGCGCCTTCGATTTGTTCACCGTCTCGCGATGCTCGTAGTCGGGATTGCTGTCGTAGACGACGCCGGCGCCCGCCTGCACATGCATCGCGCCGTCCTTCACGAGCGCTGTGCGCAGCACGATGCAGGTGTCCATCTCGCCGCCGGCGCCGAAATAGCCGATGCAGCCGCCATAGGGCCCGCGCTTATCGGTCTCCAATTCGTCGATGATCTCCATAGCCCGCACTTTCGGCGCGCCGGACACCGTGCCGGCGGGAAATCCCGCGGCCAGCGCGTCGATGCAATCATGCGCCGGATCGAGCGCGCCTTCGACATTGGAGACGATGTGCATCACATGGCTGTAGCGCTCGATGGCGAAGCTGTCGGTCACATTCACCGTGCCGGTGGCGGCGACGCGGCCGACGTCGTTGCGACCGAGATCGAGCAGCATCAGATGCTCGGCGCGCTCCTTCTCGTCGGCGAGCAGATCGGCGGCGAGGCGCTCGTCCTCGGCCTTGTCGGGGCTGCGCCAGCGCGTGCCGGCGATCGGGCGGATCGTCACCTTGCCCTCGCGCACGCGAACGAGAATCTCGGGCGAGGAGCAGACGATCTGAAAGCCGCCGAAATCGAGAAAGCAGAGAAAGGGCGCCGGATTGACGCGGCGCAGCGCGCGATAGAGCGCGAAGGCGGGCAGAGCGAAAGGCGCGGTGAAGCGCTGCGACAGCACGACCTGAAAAATATCGCCGGCGCGGATATAGTCCTTGGCGCGCTCGACCATCTCGAGGAAGCGCGCGGGCGCGGTGTTGGATACGGGCTCTTGCGCCAGCAGCAGCGGATCGGCCTGGGTCTCGCGCTGGTCGAGCGGCGTCTCCAGCGTCGCCACCACGGCGTCGAGACGCGCGAGCGCGGCCTCATAGGCGGGTCTCGCCGCGACGCCGGGCTGCGGCCGCGCCGGCGTGACGACGATGATCTCGTCGCGCACCGTGTCGAACACCACCATCACCGTCGGGCGCAGCAGGATCGCGTCGGGAACGCCGAGCGCATCCGGCTTGGCCGGCGGCAGGCGCTCCATCAGCCGCACCGTGTCATAGCCGAGATAGCCGAACACGCCCGCCGCCATGGGCGGCAGATGCGCGGCTTGGTCGACCGCCGATTCGGCGATCAGCGCGCGCAGCGCGTCGAGCGGCGGCGCGTCGCAGGGCTCGAAGGCCTCGCGCTCCTGCAGCGCGCGGCGGTTGATCGAGGCCTTTTCGCCGTCGATGCGCAAGATGACGTCGGGATCGAGTCCGATCATCGAGTAGCGGCCGCGCGCGGCGCCGCCTTCGACCGATTCGAGCAGGAAGCTGTTCCCAGCTCTTTCGCGCGCGAGCTTCAGATAGGCCGAGACCGGCGTTTCGAGATCGGCGACGAGCCTCGTGACGACGAGCGCAGCGCGCCCCGCCTCGTGCTCGGCCGCGAAGGCTTCGAAGGACGGCTCGAACGGCGCCTCGCTCACTGGTCCTGTTCTCCGCCGGTCGCGGCTTCCAGCGCTTTCTGATTGATGCTGACGTTGTAGATCTTCTCCAGCGCGCCGACATATTGCTCGAGAATGTCGTTGGTGAAGGCGGGCTTCATCTGCTCCGCCGCCGCCTTGGCCTCGAGCGAGCTCGCGTCATAGGGCTGCGTCGTCGCATTCTCGACGCGGAACACCAGCCGGCCGCCGTCGACCGCCACCGAGCCCGCGCCATGCACGGGCGTGTCGAAGACGGCGATGATCGCGGCGTTGGGGATCGCCGGGTTGGGCGCGCGCTTCACATCATTGGCGCGCCGCGATTCGGCACCGGCGGATTTGGCGACGTCCGCGATCGTCTTGCCGGCGCGCAGCTCCGCGGCCAGCGCGTCGGCCTTGGCGGCGAGCGCCTTCTGCAGCCGCTCCTCGCGCACCGCGATCTCGACGTTCGGCTTGGCTTCCTCGAAGCTGCGCTGGCGCGCCGGCTCGACCTTCGCCACCTCGAACCAGAGATAGCCGCCGTCGCGCGTCGCCACCGTGTCATTGTCGACGCCGACGTCGGAGGCGAAGGCGGCCTTGAGCAGATCTTCCGAGCCGAAGACGCTGGGGATCTCCTGGCCGGCCTTGTCGCGGCCGCTCGCGTCGGTCGCCTCGACGGCCACGACCTCGAGCCCGAGCGACTTCGCCGCTTCGGCCAGCGCCTTGCCGCCGGCCCGCTGGTCCTCGATCGCGTCATGGACCTTCTGAACCTGCGGCGCCGCCCGCTCGCGGGCGATCTCGCCGCGCAATTCGTCGCGCGTCTGCTCGAAGCTGCGCGTGACGACGCTCGGGACGATCTTCTCGATCTCCAGAATGGCGTAGCCGAAGGCGGTCTGAACCGGGCCGACGAAGCCGGGCTTTTCCGGCGCGAACACCTTGTCGGACAGCTTGATCTCGCCGAGGTCCTTGGCCTCCAGCAGGCCGAGGTCGATATCCTTGGTCGCGAGCTTGCGCTCCGTGGCCAGCGCCTCGAAGGAGAGCCCGCCCTCGAGCCGCTTCAGCGCCGCATCGGCCTCGTCCTTGGCGGCGAACAGAAGCTGGCGCAGATGGCGCTTCTCCGCCGTTCCGTAGCGCTTGGTCTTGACCTCGTCATAGAGCTTGCGCGCCTCCTCCTCGGAGACCTCCTGCGGCTTGGCGAGGCTCGCCGGCGTCGCTGCGAGAATGACGAGCCTGCGATATTCCTTGGCGCGGAAACTCTGCTCGCGATCCTCGAAATATTTCTTCAACTCCTCCTCCGAGGGGGCGGCGATCTCGCCGGCCGCGGCGGCCGGCAGCTCGAAATAATCGACGTCGCGCGCCTCGTTGCGGAAACGGTGCAGCGCCTCGAGCACGAGCTGCGGCGGCTCCATCGCGCCGACGACCGAATCGGTCAGCTCCTTACGCACATAGCCGCTCTTCTGCTCGGCGAGGAAGCTGCGCTCCGTATAGCCGGCGTCGCGCAAAATCTGCTTGAAGCGGTCGGAGTCGAACTTGCCCGTCGGGCCTTTGAACACATTCTCGTCGCGCACGAGCTTCAGCACGTCGGGGTCGCCGATGGCGAGGCCGAGCGCGCGCGCCTTCTGATCGAGCGTGAGCTCGGTGATCATCCGCTGCAGCACCTGCTCGTCGAGCCCGTAACGACGCGCCTCCTCATTGGTGATGGCGCGGCGGGCGCGCTGCTGCAGGCGGCGCAGCTCGTTCTGATAAGCGCCGCGATAGGCCTCGACGGTGATCTCGCCCGAGCCGACCTTGGCGAGCCTTTTGGTCGAGAAGCCGCGGAACACGTCGCCTATGCCCCAGACTGCGAAGCTCAGCGCGATGAAGCCCATCACTATGCCGAGAATGACGCGGCCGATCCGATGTTGCGAGGCGATGCGCAGGCCTTCCAGCATGACGTTCTCGTTTCCCTTGGGCGCGGCTGATCCGGCTCTTTGCGTGGGTCTTCGGCCGGAATTGGCGCGGACTATAGGTAGCGTCGCCTCCACTTGCAATCGCGCCGTCGTCGCCCGCTCGGGCGAGGCTGTGCGCGCACCGGCCGCGCGACATCCGGGGGAACCGAAGCGGCGGCCCTCGCGTTTGGACGCCCTGGGGGGCGCCGCGGACTCTCTCGTGGAGCTCGCGATCCGGAGTGTGCAGATGAACCTCATGAAGACACTGACGATCGGCGCGGCTGCGCTCGGATGGCTCGTTTTGGTTGGCCAGGCCGGCGCAGCGCCGTCAGGCAAAGAGGCGAAATATGCCGCCGCGACCCGTTACGAGAGCGGGAGCCGTCCCGCGCAGAAGCAGAAATGGAGTTCTTCGTCGCATCGTTCGGTCACCGGCCGCTCGGCCTATGCGCCGCGCGGAATGTCGGCGCGCTGCGCGGGGCAAGGCGGCCGCCTGATCGTCGGGCGCAGCGGCGACTGGCGCTGCGTGACGAGAAGCGGGCGTTCGATCTATGTGCCGAAGAGCGGACGCAGCGCTTATTCGCCGCGGGGCAAGGAGATGTATCATCAGCGCGGAATCAAGGGCGGCCGTTCGCTCGAACGGCCGCATGGCTCGAACGAGATACAGCCGCGTGCGACCCTCGCCGCCATGAGCGGCGGCGCCGAAGGCCGGTCTGTGCAATCTCCGAAGATCGCGCCGCAGGGCGGCGCGATGGGAACGCATGGCCGCGCGCCCTATAGCGATATCCCGAGCAAGCCCCTGAGCAAAGGCCGCTCCGGCGCGGCGCCCAAGCAGAGCCGCTGAAGATGAAGCGAGGAGCCCGGCCCTGCGCCGGGCTCCACTCTCTCGTTGCAATGAAAGAGCGAGGCTGAAGGCTCGCGGTCCAGGGCCCGGGTTTGGACCGCGAGCCTTCAGGCTCGCTTCTTTAAAAAGAAAAGCGCCCCTCTCGGGGGAGGGGCGCTCGATCTTCGAATGGGTGTCTCAGGTCGTCTGCTGAATGGCCGAGAGGCGCCAAGCCTCCGGGCCGCGTCCCGCCGGCCGGCGGAACGTCCAGACTTCGGTCGATTGCGTCGGCGTCGCGTCGCCTCGCACCACCCTGCCGGTGGCCCGTTCGACGAACTGGTCGACGAGCGAAAAGCGCATGGCGACAGTCGCATATTCGTCGCCGCCCTCGCGCCAGGCCTCGGCGAGATCGCCCTGCAGCAGCTTCACGCCGGAGATGCGATTGACCACCCCCTCGCGCGCGTTGGACTTGAGGTCCTCCGCGAAATAAGAGGCCATTTCAGGCGTCGTCAGCGCATCGAGACGCGCCACATCCTCGCGGCTATAGGCCTCCTGAGTCTCGCCGAGCAGCCGCTCGAAAGCGGGAAAATCGGCCTGCGACAGAGAAATAGGGGCGCTGCGCTCCGGCGTCTGCGCGCCGCCGCCGCCGGGAAAGCCCATGAAGCCGAAGCCCGGGCCGCCCGGACGCGGGCCGGCGCCGCCGGTCCCGCCGAAGGCCCCGGCGAGCTTGCGGCCGGCGAACCACTGGAAGGCGAGGCGCGCCAGAAAGAAGATCAGCGCCAGCTGCAGCAGCAGGCCGATCATGGAGGCGAAGCCGCCGAGCCCGCCGCCGAGACCGTGGCCGGTCAGCATGCCGAAGAGGCCCGCGCCGAGCAGGCCGCCGGCGAGGCCGCCGAGCAGGCCGCGTCCAAAGGAGCCCATGCCGGGCGACGGAGCGGGATTGAAGGCGGGACGGTTCATTCCCTGAGCCTGCGGCGTCTCATAGGATCGCTGCATCGGCGCGGCCGGGCGCGGCGCGGTATTGGTGGCCGGCGGAGCCGAGAAGCTGCGCGAGCCGCGGCTGCCGGAGCTCATGCCGCCGCCCATCTTGGCCTCGCCGACCGCCGGCGCGAGCGCCAGCAGCGCGGCCAGAGCGAGCGCCGACAAGGATTTAAGGTGCGATGTCCGCAACGACATGTCTTTCCTCGAACGTGGGGCCCGCGGCGCGGAATCGCTCGGGCGCGTCATATATAGGAATGCGTAGCCGCAGAGGCAAAGAGCCGATGGCTAAAAATCGAACGGAAGGATAGCGAAGCCTTGACGCCTACACTGACATTCGTGGTCGCGGCGGCGCGCAACGGCGTGATCGGGGCGAGGGGGCGGACCCCCTGGCGGCTGCCGACCGATCTGAAGCGGTTCCGCGAGCTCACCTGGGGGAAGCCTCTGCTGATGGGGCGGCGCACCTTCGATTCGATCGGCCGTCTCCTGCCCGGGCGCGAGACTCTCGTGCTCTCGCGCGATCCGTCCTTCCATCCGGCGGGCGCCCATGTGGCGCGCACGCCGCAGGAGGCGCTGCGTCATGCCGAATCATTGGCGCTGGCGATGGGCGCGCAGGAGGCCGCCGTGGCCGGCGGCGCCGAGATTTTCGCGGCCTTTCTGCCTCTGGCCGATGTGATTCATCTGACCGAGGTGGCGCTGACGGTCGAGGGCGACGCGATTTTTCCCGCGCTCGATCCCCGCGAGTGGCGCGAGACGGAGCGCCTCACCCCGCCGCGCGCCGCCGAGGACGAGGCGGATTGCGCCTTCGTGCGGCTCGAGCGAACGAGTGGCCGAGAAGCGCAAACAGCTGTTGCAGGCGAAGAAGCGTGAAGCTATAAGCCCGTCACCAGCGGCGGCCGATACGGCCCGCCTGTCGGAGTGTAGCGCAGCCTGGTAGCGCACCTCGTTCGGGACGAGGGGGTCGGAGGTTCGAATCCTCTCACTCCGACCATTTCCATTCAGCTCAGCTCTTACTTTCGGTGCCGGCGATGGCGGCGCGGGCCTGACGTCAGCTCACCGAAAGCCTGATCGCGCGCTGGACGCGAAGGCGTAGCCGAGCCATATTTCAAAGCGCTCGGGAAAGGATACGTGATGAGCGCGGTCGCATTCGACACCCTGAAATTCGCCCGCAAGCTCGAGGCCGGCGGATTCACGCAGGCCCAGGCGACCGCGGCCGCAGAAGCTTTCGCCGACGCCACGAGCCAGGAGCTCGCGACGAAGTCCGACCTCGCCGCGACGAAGGCCGAATTGAAGGCCGACATCGAGCTCGTGAAGCGCGATCTCAAAATCTGGTTCGGCTCGGTCATGGTCGTCGCCGTCGGCGTGATCCTCGCCGCGATCCGTTATCTGCCCGCCGGCCATCCCTAAAGATGGCCGATCCCGCTTCTTTCGGCGTGCTCTCCTGCGAGCAGATCGCCGAGCTGACCGCCGCCGGCGCTATTGTCTCCACTCGGCCGATCGAGGACGGCCAGCGCCAGCCGGCGAGCCTCGATCTGCGGCTCGGGCCCAAGGCCTATCGCGTGCGCGCCAGCTTTCTGCCGGGCAAGGGCCGCAGCGTCGAGGCGCTGCTCGCCGAGCTCTCCTATGACGAGATTGCGCTCGGCGGCCGCGGCGCCGTGCTCGAGCGCGGCTGCGTCTATGTGATCCCATTGCAGGAGAGCCTCGCTCTGCCCGCCGATGTCGCAGCCGTCGCCAATCCCAAGAGCTCGACCGGCCGGCTCGACATCTTCACGCGCCTCATCACCGACGACACCGAAATTTTCGATCATGTCGCCGCCGGCTATGAGGGCCGTCTCTACGCGGAGGTGTCGCCGCGCAGCTTCAGCGTGCGCGTGCACGAGGGCTCGCGGCTCGATCAGATGCGCTTTCGCCGCCGGGGCGCCGCCGATCTCCTGCTCGCCGACGCGGCTCTCGCCGCCGAGCATGCGCGCGCGCCGCTCGTCGACGGAGATCTCACCTTGCGCGACGGCGTGATCCTGCGCGTCGCGCTCGATGGTCTGGCGGGAGACGTCGTCGGCTATCGCGCGCAGAAGCACGCCGACGTCATCGACGTCGATCTCGTCGATCATTATGCGATCGAGGACTATTGGGAGCGGTTGCCGCTGCGCGCGAGCCGCAAGCTCATTCTCGATCCGGACGAGTTCTACATTCTCGCCTCGCGCGAACGGCTGCGCATCCCCGCGCATCTTTCGGCCGAGATGATGGCGATCGATCCGGCGATGGGCGAGTTCCGGGTGCATTACGCCGGCTTCTTCGATCCCGGCTTCGGCTGCGCCGCGCAAGGGCGGCCGGGAAGCCGCGCCGTGCTCGAGGTGCGCAGCCATGACGTGCCTTTCATTCTCGAGGACGGGCAGGTGATCGGCCGCCTCGTCTACGAGCCGATGTCGGCGGAGCCGAAGCTCGTCTATGGCGAGGTCGGCGGCTCCAACTACCAGGGCCAGGACCTGAAGCTCTCCAAACATTTCAAGGCGCCGTGAGCCGCGGCGACGGGCCGCGTCGACCTTTGTCGGAAAACGGCAATAATCCGGTGAGATGAGAGACGCTGGCCGCGGCGGGCGATATATTTCGGCGGGCTTCCGGAGCAGGGCATGGGCGAAGGCGCGCGCGTTCCCGCGATCATCGACGAGACGGGCCTGCAGGCGTTGCTCGGCGCACTGCGCGCGCGCGGCTATTCTCTGCTCGGGCCGAGCCTGCGCGACGGAGCGATCGTCTATGACGAGATCGCCGATGTCGCCGATCTGCCGCGCGGCTGCGGCGACGAGCAGGACGGCGGCCATTATCGCGTCACGCAGCGCGGCGACGACGCTCTGTTCGGCTATGCCGTCGGCCCGCAATCCTGGAAGCGCTTTCTGCACCCGCCGGTGCTGCGCCTGTGGCGCGCGCGGCGCGAGGGCGACGAATTGCGCGTCGAGGCTGAGCCCGAAGGAAGTGAAAAATACGCCTTCATCGGCGCGCGCTCCTGCGAGCTGCACGCCATCGCCATTCAGGACCGCGTGCTGATCGGCGGCGAGCATGTCGATCCGCATTATCGCGCGCGGCGTGAAAACATCTTCGTCGTCGCCGTCAATTGCGGCGTCGCCGGCGGCGCCTGCTTCTGCGTGTCGATGAAGACGGGACCGAAGGCGACATCGGGCTATGATCTCGCGCTGACGGAGCTGATCGGCGACGATCATCGCTTTCTCGTCGAGATCGGAACCGAGGATGGCGGGGAGCTGCTCGGCGCCCTGGCGCATCGCGACGCGAGCGCGAGCGAGATCGCCGCGGCGGAGGCCGTCGTCGCGCAGACGGCGGCGAATATGGGCCGCTCGATGCAGCCCGATGTGGCGTCGCTGCTCGCGCGCAATCTCGAGCATGAGCGCTGGGACGAGGCAGCGTCGCGCTGCCTCTCCTGCACCAATTGCACCATGGTTTGTCCGACCTGCTTCTGCACCTCGGTCGAGGATGCGAGCGATCTCTTCGGCGCCGAAAGCTCGCGCTCGCGGCGCTGGGACTCCTGCTTCACCATGGATTTTTCCTATATTCACGGCGGCAGCGTGCGCAGCAGCGGCAAGTCGCGCTATCGCCAATGGATGACGCATAAGCTCTCGACTTGGCACGATCAGTTCGGCACGACCGGCTGCGTCGGCTGCGGGCGCTGCATCGTCTGGTGTCCGGTCGGCATCGACATTACGGAGGAGGCGCGCGCCATCGCCGAGAGCGAGACGAAAGGAGGCGCGACATGATCGAGGGTCTCGAACATATCGTCGCGGCGCATGCGTTCTTCGCCGGCCTGGAGCCGTCCCTTGTCGCGCTCGTTTCCGGCTGCGCCAAGAATGCGCGTTTTGAAGCCGGCAAATATCTGTTCCGCGAAGGCGAGAGCGCCGATTGGTTCTATCTGCTGCGCGAGGGCCGCGTGGCGCTGGAGCTGCGCGATCCGGCGCGCGGCGCCGTGACGCTGCAGACCCTCGGCCCGGGCGAGGTTTGCGGCCTCTCCTGGCTGGCGCCGCCCTATCGCTGGAGCTATGACGCGCGCGCGCTCGACAACGCGCGCGCCATCGCCATCGACGCCGCCTGCCTGCGCCGCAAGAGCGAGGCCGATCCGCGCTTCGGCTATGAGATGATGAAGCGCTTCATGCCGCCGCTGATCGAACGTCTGCAGGCGACGCGGTTGCAGATGATCGACATCTATGGCGCCCATGGCTGACCACGATCCGATGATTCCGCGCGTCGCGCATGTGCGCAGGAAGCAGCGCGAGCTCGTTGATGTGGCGACGTTGGAGATCGACGCCGGAGAGTTTTTCTTCGCGCCCGGCCAGTTCAACATGCTCACCGTCTTCGGCGTCGGCGAGGCGGCGATCAGCGTCAGCGGCGATCCCGCCGATCCGTCGCGGCTCGTTCATACGATCCGCGCCGTCGGCGCCGTGTCGCGCGCGCTCACCGAGCTTTCTGTCGGCGAGCCGATCGGCTTGCGCGGCCCCTTCGGCCGCGGCTGGCCGATGGATGAGGCGCGCGGACGCGACGTCATCGTCGTCGCCGGCGGACTCGGCCTCGCGCCTTTGCGTCCGGCGCTCTATCGCCTCTTCGCGGAGCGCGAGAATTATGGCCGCGTCATTCTGCTCTATGGCGCGCGCAGTCCGCAGGACATCCTCTTTCGCGACGAGCTCGAGCAATGGCGCGGGCGGCTCGACGCCGAGGTGGAGGCGACGGTCGATCATGCGCGCGGCGATTGGCGCGGCAATGTCGGCGTGGTGACGAAGCTCATCGCGCGCGCCGTTTTCGATGCGCCGAACGCGCTCGCCATGCTGTGCGGGCCGGAGATCATGATGCGCTTCGTCGCCGATGCGCTCGGCGACAGAGGCGTGGCGCCGGAGCGCATCCATCTCTCCATGGAGCGCAGTATGAAATGCGCGATCGGCTGGTGCGGCCATTGCCAGTTCGGACCGGTGTTCATCTGCCGCGACGGGCCGGTGTTCACCTATGCGCAATTGCGTGGCCTGCTGGCGACGAAGGAATTGTGAGCGATGAGCGCGGAAAAGCACAGGCCGCGGCTCGCGGTGTGGAAATTCGCCTCCTGCGACGGCTGTCAGCTGACGCTGCTCGATTGCGAGGACGAGCTGCTCGCCGTGGCGCAGGCGCTCGACATCGCTTACTTTCCCGAGGCCACGCGCGCGCCCATTCGCGGCAATTACGATGTCTCGCTGGTCGAAGGATCGATCACGACGCCGCATGACGCGGAGCGCATACAGGATGTGCGGTGCCGCTCGCGCAGCCTCGTCACCATCGGCGCCTGCGCGACATCGGGCGGCGTGCAGGCGCTGCGCAATTTCGCCGATGTGAAGGACTATGCGTCGATCGTCTATGCGCGTCCCGATTATATTCATACGCTCGCGACATCGACGCCGATCGCCGATCATGTGAAGGTCGATTTCGAATTGCGCGGTTGCCCGATCGACAAGGGCCGGCTGATCGAGGTGATCTCGGCCTTTCTCATCGGCCGCAAGCCGGCGGCGCCGGCGCATAGCGTCTGCCTGCAATGCAAGCTGAAGGGCAATGTCTGCGTGATGGTCGCGCATGGAACGCCCTGCCTCGGCCCCGTCACCCATGACGGCTGCGGGGCGCTCTGTCCCTCTTATGATCGCGGCTGCTACGGTTGCTTCGGCCCCATGGAGACGCCGAACGCGCCGTCGCTGAGCGGCAGGCTCGCGCAGCTCGGCATGGACGAGCGCGATCTGCGGCGCATCTATCGCAGCTTCAACGCCAATGCCGAGCCCTTCCGCACGGAGAGCGAGCGCCATGGGAAGTAGGACCATAAAGGTCGGCGCGCTCGCCCGCGTCGAAGGGGAGGGCGGGCTCGAGATCGTCATTCGCGACGGCGAGGTGAAGAGCGCGGCGCTGAACATCTTCGAGCCGCCGCGCTTCTTCGAGGCGCTGCTGCGCGGACGCGGCTTCGCCGAGGCGCCCGACATCACCGCGCGCATTTGCGGCATCTGCCCGGTCGCCTATCAGATGAGCGCGGTCCATGCGATCGAGACTGCGCTCGGAGTCGAGGTCAGCGGTCCGCTCGCCGATCTGCGCCGGCTGCTCTATTGCGGCGAATGGATCGAAAGCCATATGCTGCATGTGCATATGCTGCATGCGCCTGACTTTCTCGGCTATGCCGGCGGCGTCGAGATGGCGCGCGATCATGGCGACGTCGTGCGGCGCGGCCTCGCGATCAAGAAGGTCGGCAACGAGATCATGACGCTCGTTGGCGGCCGCGAGATCCACCCGATCAATGTCCGCGTCGGCGGATTCTATCGCGCGCCGCGTAAGCGCGAGCTGGCGACGCTCGTCGAGAAGCTCGAGCGCGCGCGCGATGCCGCGCGCGAGGTCGTGCGCTTTGTCGCAGGCCTCGATTTCCCCGAGTGCGAGCGCGATTACACTTTCGTTTCGTTGCGTCATCCGGGCGAATATCCGTTCACGCGCGGGCGCATCGTCTCCAGTCGCGGTCTCGACATCGACGCATCGCAATTCGACGCGCATTTCGAGGAATTTCATGTGCAGCGCTCGACGGCGCTGCATGCGCGCATGCGTCACGACGGCGCGCCCTATCTCGTCGGTCCGCTGGCGCGCTATGCGCTGAACTTCGACGCTCTGTCGCCCCTCGCGCAGGAGGCCGCGCGCGAGGCGGGCCTCGGACCCGTCTGCGCCAATCCCTATAAGAGCATCATCGTGCGATCGGTGGAGACGCTCTATGCGCTCGATGAAGCGCTGCGCATCATCGCGCGCTATGAGGAGCCGGATCGTCCCTTCATCGTCATCGAGCCGCGCGCCGGCGAAGGCGCGGCGGCGACCGAGGCGCCGCGCGGCATGTTGCATCATCGCTATCGGCTCGCCGCGGATGGCGTGATCGCCGACGCCGTCATCACGCCGCCGACCTCGCAGAATCAGAGCATGATCGAGAAGGATCTGCAGAGCCTCGTCGCGGGCTTCCTGCATTTGCCGGAAGAGGAGCTGCGCCATCGCTGCGAGCAGACGGTGCGCAATTTCGATCCCTGCATCTCCTGCTCGACGCATTTTCTGCGGCTCGACGTGGATCGCGGCTGAGATAGGCGTCTTCATGCGCAGGGCCGTCATTGCGAGGAGTGCAGCGACGAAGCAATCCAGGGGCCGCCCCACGGCTCTGGATCGCTTCGCTGCGCTCGCGATGACGGAGAGGCGCGTGAGATGACGCGCGTCGTCATCGGCGTCGGCAATCCCGATTGCGGCGACGACGCCGTCGGCCGGCGCGCGGCGGCGCTGATGCGGGTCGCCGCGCCGCCGCGCGTCGAGATCATCGAGCGGGACGGCGAGACGACGGCGCTGCTCGCGGCGATGAACGGCGCCGAGCTGGCGATCTTCATCGACGCCTGTGTCTCGGGCGCTGCGCCCGGCGCCGTGCGGCGCTTCGACGTCGCGCGCGCGCCGCTGCCACAGAGCGAATTTGCCGCCTCGAGCCATGGTCTCGGTCTCGCGACGGCGATCGAGCTCGCGCGCGCGCTCGGCGACTTGCCGCGCGTCTGCATTGTCTATGCGATCGAGGGCGAGAGCTTCGCGCAGGGCGCCCCGCTGTCGCGCGCGGCGGAGGCGGGCGCGATCGAGGCGGCTCGGCTGGCGCTCGCTGAATTGCGAGCCTGAAGGCTCGCGGTCCAAGGCGCGCATCCTGGACCGCGAGCCTTCAGGCTCGCAACTCGCTCACGTCTCCGCCGGCGCCGATTCGCCCGGAACGAAAGCGTCGAAGGCGGCCCAGAATTGCTCGCGCAACTCGTCGCGCTCCATCAGCAATTCGTGACGCGCGCCGGGGATGGCGACGAGATTGCCGACCGGCAGGCTCCGCGCGAAGCGCTCGATCGCGCGCGAGGAGACGATGCGGTCGCGCCCGCAGGAGAACAGCAGCGCCGGCGCGCGAATGGCGCGCGCATATTCCGGCGCGGAAAATTGCTTCATCAGACGGAAGGCGGCGTTGATCCAGCCGACCGTCGGATCGCCGATGGCGAGATGCGGCGCCGCGGCGAGCGACTCGGCGTTGCGCAGGAAGCGCAAGGGATCGGAGGTGAGCCGATTGCCCTCGAACGGCTCCTCGAACAGCGATTTTCCATTGCCGCCGGGCACGAACATGGCGCCGAGGCCGAACATGTCGAGCGTGTCGGCGAGCGCGCGCGCGCCTTTGGGGAAGCGCAGTCCCTCGAGGTCGATCATCGGCGCCAGCAGGATCAGTCGCTCGAACGGCGAGCGCGTCGAATGGGCGCGGTCGAGCAGGATCGCCGCGCCCATGGAATGGGCGAGCGCATGCCAGGGGCGCGGACAGGAGAGTGTCAGCGTCTCGCCGATAAAAGCGTCGAGGTCGCGCTGATAGAGAGCGAAATCGTCGATATGGCCCTTGCGCGGATCGGCGAGGTCACGCTCCGAGCCGCCCTGGCCGCGCCAGTCCATCGTCGCGACATGATAGCCGCGCCCGAGCAATTCGCCGATTGTCTCGAAATATTTCTCGATGAACTCGGCGCGGCCCGGAAACAGCGCGATGGTGCCGCGCGCCTCGCCAGCGGGCGCGAAGGTGGCGACGCGCAACGCGCGCCCATCCGAAGCGTGAATGGCGAAGACCGAGCCGCCGGGCGGAACCGGATTATGCGGCGTTGCGACGAGCTCCACGGGCGTCTCCTGCGATCCGTGCGATTCTCTTGGGTTGCGATTATCGCATGGCGAGGGGAACGGAAAAAGACGTCAGCGTCAGGACGCGGCTTCGTCGTCCTCGCTCTCCGGCGGTTCTACGAGCACGCGTCCGCCGGAGACATCGACGATCGGAACCACGGCCTTGGTGAAGGGGAGGAGCAAGGTCTCGCCGCCTTGTGGCGGCGCGATCTCCAAAATATCGCCCGCGCCGAAATTGCGCACCGCGATCACGACGCCGAGCGTCTCGCCGGCGCGCGTCTCGGCTCTGAGGCCTTCGAGATCGGCGAGATAGAATTCGTCCTCGTCCGGCGCCGGAAGCGCCTCGCGCGGAACATAGAGCTCGACGCCTCTCAGCGCTTCGGCGGCGCTGCGCTCGCTCACCCCTTGCAGGCGCGCGACGAACATGTCCTTGCCGAGCGAGCGCAGCGAGGCGATGACGAAGCGGCGCTGGCCGCTCGCGTCGAAGAGCGGGCCATAAGTCGAGATCGCCGCCGGATCGGCGGTGAAGCTCTGCAGGCGAATCTCGCCGCGCACGCCATGCGCGGCGCCGAGCCGGCCGAGAAGCACGGCGTTCTTCATGCGCGCGCAGAAGCGAGCGTCATTGCGAGGCGCGACCACGACGAAGCCGTCCAGACGCCGCGCTGCGGCTCTGGATTGCTTCGCTGCGCTCGCAATGACGGCGTCGTCACGCGGAGGCCGCGGCCTCGGCGGCCGCAGCGGCGGCGGCGGCGCGCTCCTGGGCCTTCTTCTTCGGCTGCGCCTTCTGCGGATTGTTGCGCGCCTCGCGCTTGCCGACGCCGACGCTCTCGAGCAGGCGCTCGACACGGTCGGTCGGCTGCGCGCCCTTGGCGATCCATTCCTTCGCCTTTTCGGCGTCGAGCACGAGACGATCGGCGGCGTCCTTCGGCTTCAAGGGATCGAAAGTGCCGAGCTTCTCGATGAAGCGGCCGTCGCGGGGCGAGCGCGCATCGGCGACGACGACGCGATAGAAGGGACGCTTCTTGGCGCCGCCGCGGGAGAGTCTGATCTTCAGGGACATGTCGGTTCCTTTTTCAGTGAGTGGTGAGTGGTGAGTAGTGAGTGGGCGGAGCTGTTCACTACTCGCCACTCACTACTCACTTTTCTCATTTCTTCTTCCCGAACGGATTGAGCCCGCTCAGGAAACCTCCGCCGCCGCCGAGCCCGGGGAGGGTCGGCTTGGAGGAGAATGCGGAAGCCGGCGGCGCGGCGGGAATGCCGCCGCCGGGGCCGGGGGAGGGCGGCGCGCCGCCCATCTTCTTCTGCAATTCGGCCATCTGTTCCTGGGTCGGCGCCGGCATTCCGCCGAGGCCCATCATCTGCGCGGCCTTGCCCATCATGCCGCCGCGCTTCATGCCGCCCATGGCCTTCATCATGTCGGCCATCTGGCGGTGCTGCTTCAACAGCTTGTTGATCTCCTCGACCTTCATGCCGGAGCCCGCGGCGATGCGGCGCTTGCGCGAGGCTTTGAGGATATCGGGATTGCGCCGCTCCTTGGGCGTCATCGACGAGATGATGGCGCGCTGGCGCTTGAACATCTTGTCGTCGATATTGGCGGCGGCGATCTGCTCCTTCATCTTCCCGACGCCGGGGAGCAGGCCCATGATGCCGCCGAAGCCGCCGACCTTCTCCATCATGGCGAGCTGATCGGCGAGATCCTGCAGATCGAACTTGCCCTTGGCCATGCGCTCGGCGGCGCGGGCGGCCTGCTCCTGATCGACGGCGGCGGCGGCCTTCTCGACCAGCGCGACGATGTCGCCCATGCCGAGAATGCGATTGGCGATGCGCGACGGCGAGAATTCGTCGAGCGCGTCCATCTTCTCGCCGGTGGCGATCAGCTTGATCGGCTTGCCGGTGACGGCGCGCATGGAGAGCGCCGCGCCGCCGCGTCCGTCGCCGTCGACGCGCGTCAGCACGATGCCGGTGAGGCCGACGCGATCGTCGAAATTCTTGGCGAGATTGACCGCGTCCTGGCCAGTCAGCGCATCGACGACGAGCAGAATCTCATGCGGCTTGGAGACGGCCTTGATCTGCGCCATCTCCTCCATCAGCGGCTCGTCGATATGGGTGCGGCCGGCGGTGTCGAGCAGCAGCACGTCATAGCCTTCGCGCCGCGCCGTCTCCTCGGCGCGCTTGGTGATCTTCACCGGGTCCTGGCCCTGCACGATCGGCAGCGTGTCGACTTCGACCTGGCGGCCGAGAATGGCGAGCTGCTCCTGCGCGGCCGGACGCTTCACGTCGAGAGAAGCCATCAGCACGCGCTTGCCGTGACGCTCCTTGAGGCGCTTGGCGATCTTGGCGGTGGTGGTGGTCTTGCCGGCGCCCTGCAGGCCGACCAGCATGATCGGCACCGGAGCCGGCGCGTCGAGATCGATCGGCTGCGCGGTCGAGCCCAAAGTCTCGACCATCACGTCATTGACGATCTTGACGACCATCTGGCCGGGCGAGACCGACTTCACCACATTGGCGCCGACGGCCTTCTGCTGCACCTTGTCGGTGAAGGAGCGCACGACATCGAGCGCGACATCCGCCTCGAGCAGAGCGCGGCGCACCTCGCGCATGGCCTCGGCGACATCGGCCTCGGTCAGCGCGCCGCGTCGCGTGAGCTTGTCGAATATGCCGGAGAGCTTGTCGGAAAGGCCCTCGAACATGCGTGTCTCCTGGTGGGAGCGAGTAGCGAATGGCGAGTAGCGAATAGAGCCGAAGCTCGTTTTATACGCTATTCGCCATTCGCGTCTCCAAAGCAAATCGCGCCCGGGGGCGCATCGCGCTGCCGGGCGTTGGCCCTTCGCCTCGCGGGCGAATAGGCGGGTTCAAGTCATCTCTGACGAGATTGCCCGCCTTTTAGGCGGAGCAGGGCGGGGAGTCAATGTGAACTCACCGTTTGAACGCCCTATGCGGCGTTATAAGTAAGTGCGCTCCTCCGACATCCGAAGGGCGTCGTGCGCCCATTGAAAACGATGCGCGGGTCGAAGACGAGATGGTTTATGCCGGAGGCAGGTAGTTCCTTAGCCATTCAATTACAGGGCCGGCGTGTCTGCTGAGTGATTGGGCGATGTCATCCCACCCCTTTACAGAGGAGGAGATGTCCTTACCTTTGAGGAATGCCGCATAGATGGCGTTTACCGTACTTGCTTGACCATAGTTGTGGAGTTTCACGGGATCAGGTGCATCGATAGGATCTGGGCGAGGTAGTAAAGATGAAGATAACTCATCGTCAGCCTTGCCGGGCACCATCTCGAGCGTTGGCGCGTGTTGCACTTCTAAGAGAGCCGTTGAAACATCTGACTCGAATACATTTGGAGTATGGTCCGCGACTTCGCGAGCGAAACTTTCTACGGCATCTCGTGGTAGTGGTTCCGAAAGTGTTCCGCGCTTAACATCATCGTAAAAGCGTCCGACTCCTTCATAGTACGGACGGAGAGCTGTGTTGAGCTCAAGAATGCGATTTAGGCGCTCCGCAAAATCTCGACTCAGTATGTCTGCATCTGCCTCAAACATGCCACGTAGGACGCGCGCCTCGCAATCGGCCACGATAAAATTGCCAACCCCTGCCGCCATTGGCAAGTCCGACAGGTATCGCTCAAGAGTCCGAAGGTATCCTTCTCGTACGTTGTAGGATCGCGTCTTTAGATCGGCAGTTAAACGCTCAGCCATCTCGCGACAGGCATTCAATCGTTGCGCGTGGTCTTTTTTGCTTTCCGAATGAACAAACGAAGGCGTGTTTTCCGAGCCTGGGACAACACCGATTGTGTAGGAAGTGGTCCACCCAAAGGTAAATGGAGCAGATATGCTTTCTAGCGGCTTTTTAACGTCTAATTCGGATGTAATTTTCGAGAGAATTACGGTCTTTTGCTCGGTGTATGAAAGTCCAACTAGCGAAGCATAGTCTGTTTCGACGCCAAACTGACCTGGATCTAGTGGTTCAACGAGAAAGTGGTATAGCTTTACTTTAGAATCGTGTGCTTGACCAATAGCTGCTTTCATTTCAGCATCACAATATAGTGAGTTTTTGAATGCATGAGAGAGGATGGTTATGATAATTGACGATTCGTAAAAATGCTTTTCAAAGTACGTTTGCGCGGGCATCGGTTCAGATGATATTGAATTTCTGAAGGCTGAAAATGTATTATATCCTTCCAGCTCAAGCAATACGCTAATATTTCGAGCTGTATCTCGATCGCTGTCGGCGCATATAACAAATATCGCCCTTTTATTTACAGGCAATCCAGCTATGTCTATCATCTTTTTGCTAAAAGGCATTGCAAATAATACTATATTATCGACGATAATAGATAGTAACTTAAATGTTTGGCTATTCGGAAACCTGCGGCGTAATCCCGCTGCTTTATCGATAAGTGTTTCATAGAAAAGCGTATGAAACAGCTTAGCGCCGTCGCCCGAAGCGCGCTTCTTGAAACGCCGAGGCTTCCCATTGATTTTCGTTTGAGACGAACTCAATGGCTCCCTTTGATCCGCGTTGCTCAAGATAACTAACCTCTCACAAAACGTCGATTGCCCTGCCCCGCTCTCAGCTGATTAGATCGCGGGAAAGCTGAAAATTCGCCGCTCGCCGACCTGACCGAATTTCAGATGTGATAAGGCAGGCCGCCGATATAATCCTCCAGCTCCGCGCCCGGCACGGCGTCGAACCGCCCTTCGTCGAGATCGGTGAAACCGATGCGGGCCGCCTCGCGTAGCGCCTCCAGCTTCGCCGCCTCGCGGGCGTCGCGCTGCTCGATCAGCCGCAGGCCCTCGCGCATCATCTCGCTGGCGTTCTGGTAGCGTCCGGACCTCACCAGCCGATCGATCACCTCTTCATGATGATCGGTCAACACCACATTACGCGTCGGCATGGCGGCCCTCCGGGGTTCGTCGCCTCGATCTACATAGCAGCAAAGGCATATTCGGCCAATCGCGCGAGGGCGCGGAAGCGCGCGCGAGCCCTATTCGCCGCGCTCCTCCCGCACCCCCGCCGACGCCACCAGCCCTTCCTCGAACCAGCCGGTCAGCAATTGCGCGATGCGCTCGGGCGAAGCCTCGACCTCGTCGCGAAAGCTCGCCATCTGGCAGATGTCGCCGAAGGCGTGGCCCTCGAGCGCGAGCGACAGCGCCAGAAACTCGTCCGGCTCGAGCTGGCGATAGACCGAATCGAGATCGGCGCGCCACACCGCGACATGCTCTGCGCCCGCGCTCGGCTCGGGAAGCTCCGCTTCCTCCACGGCCGCCGCATGGGTCGCCGTCACGCCGGCCGTGAGCTCCAGCAGAATGAGGCTCGGATGAAAGCCGAAGACGAGGCTCGGCCAATCTTCCGGCGCGAAGGCGGAGAGCGCGTCGAGGCGCAGCGCGTCGGCGTCCGCCGCGTCGAAAGCGTCGGTCAGCGCCCGCTCGAACCGCGCGAGATCGATCGCCCGCGCATTGTCGCGCCACCCCTCGGCGCCGCGCATGAAATCCGGAAGCCGGCTCGTATACCAGCGGGCGTTGCGCTTGCGCGAGGGCTCGGCGTCGATATAGGCGTCGGCGAGCGCATGAAACGCCTCTTCGCCGAGAAGCGTCCGCAGCGCCGGATAATCGGCGACGAGAAATTCGACGAAGCGCAGCCGATAGGCGCTCACATAGACGCCGAACAAAGTGGTGCGGTCGGCGCGGCGCGAGTTCTTCACCGATTCGAGAATGCTCGCGCCGTCCTCATGGCCGGCGAGCACGCCGGCTTGGAAATGCGCCTGCAGCTCTGCGAGAGTCATGCGGCTTCGCTCCTCTTGCCCTCCGCATCGGCCCGGGCCGCGATCTCGCGCAGGCGCGCGAGCTCGCTCAGCAGCTCGTCGAAGGGCGGGAAATTATCGTCGCGCTCGATCATCGCCGAGACCGGGCCGAAACGCCGCCAGGCGCGCTCATAGAGGGCGAACACTTCGTCGCAGACCGGCTGGTCATGGGTGTCGATGCGATGCGTGCCATTGTCGGTATGGCCCGCCATATGGAATTGCACGACGCGCTCGACCGGAATGGCGTCGATGAAGGCGTTCGGGTCGAAGCCGTGGTTGAAGCCCGAGACGAAGACATTGTTGACGTCGAGCAGCAGCAGGCAGTCGGCGCGGCGCGTCAGCTCGGCGAGGAAGTCCCATTCGCTCATCTCGGATTCGCGAAAGGTCACATAGGTCGAAGCGTTCTCGACGACGAGCCGGCGGCCGAGAACATCCTGCACGCGCATCACGCGCTCGGCGACATGGTCCAGCGATTCGCGCGTATAGGGAATCGGCAGCAGATCATGCAGGCTGATCCCATGCACGCCGGTCCAGGCGAGATGATCGGAAACCCAGGCGGGCTCGATGCGCTCGGCGAGCGCTTTCAACTCGCGCAGATAGTCGTGGTCCAGCGGGTCGGTGGAGGCGAGCGACATGGCGACGCCATGCATCACGATCGGATAGTCGGCGCGCACGCGCTCCAGCATGGCGGTCGGCCGGCCGCCGCCGGTCATGTAGTTTTCCGAGATGATCTCGAACCACTCGACGGGGGGGCGGGAGGAGAGAATCTCCTCGTAATAGATGGGTCTCAGGCCGAGGCCGAATCCGAGAGGCGCGGGTCGCGTCATGGTCGTCTCTCCTTGTGTCGCGGTCCGCGTGCGGCTTTCGCCGCGAAACCGACCGCGCCGCGACGGCGCGATCGATCGGAGGCGGCCTCAGTGCTTGCACTTGCCCTTGGAGCTGCAGCCCGCCTTGTGGTGCTTGCAGACGCCCTTCTTGGTCATGCACTTCGTCTTGCCGCCGCAGTGACCCTTTTCCATAGTGCATTGATGCTTGGAATGCTTGGCTGCGGCCTGCGTCGAAACGCCGCCGGCCAGAGCGAGCGCGATGGCCGTTGCGGCGAGGGTCGAGCCAGAAACGATCTTGGACTTCATTGTCGGTCTCCCAAATTCGCCCTCCGCCCCCAAGCGGAAGCGCGAGCCGGGCCTTCGCAGGCCCAAACTCGAACATAGCACTGGGTCTTGGTTTGGAAAGAATGTTCTCCTCGGGTGAACGACGGGAGGGGCGCTCTGCTCTTCCCTTCAAGGCGCGCAGGAGGAGAGGCGCGCCGGCGCGGTGGAGTTTCTGCCGGCGGAACGGGTTTCCAAAGGCCGCTGCGCCTTCGGTCCGGTCGCGTGGAAGGCGAGTCGCCGGACGCTACGCGCCGCCGCGCAGCCTCGCGATGAGGCTCGAAGTGTCCCAGCGCTTGCCGCCCATGCGCTCGACTTCTGCGTAGAACTGGTCGATGAGCGCCGTGACCGGGAGGCTCGCGCCATTGCGGCGCGCCTCGGCCATGCAGATGGCGAGGTCTTTGCGCATCCATTCGACGGCGAAGCCGAAGTCGAACTCGCCGGCGAGCATGGTGGCGTGACGGTTCTCCATCTGCCAGGATTGCGCCGCGCCATTCTTGATGAGGTCGATCACCGCCGCGCCGTCGAGTCCCGCGCGGGTCGCGAAGTCGAGCGCTTCGGCGAGGCCCTGCACGAGCCCGGCGATACAAATCTGATTGACCATTTTGGTGAGCTGGCCGGAGCCGGGCGGCCCCATCAGCCGGCAGGCGCGGGCATAGGCGGCGACGACCGGCTCGATCTCGGCGAAGGCCTCGGGCTCGCCGCCGCACATCACGGTGAGCGCGCCTTTCTCGGCGCCGGCCTGTCCGCCGGAGATCGGCGCGTCGACGAAGCCGAGGCCCATCTCCTTCGCGCGAGCGTGCAATTCGCGCGCGACCTCGGCGGAGGCGGTGGTGTGGTCGACGAAGACGGCGCCCGGCTTCATGCCGTGAAAGGCGCCCTCGGCCCCGATGGTCACCTGCCGCAGATCGTCGTCATTGCCGACGCAGGCGAAGATGACATCGGCGCCCGCGGCCGCGGCGCGCGGCGTCGGCGCCGTGGACGCCCCGGAAAATTGCGCGGCGAAGCGGGCCGCCTTCTCGGCGCTGCGATTATAGACGGCGACGCGATGGCCGCGCGCGACGAGATGGCCGGCCATGGGATAGCCCATCACGCCGAGGCCGAGAAAAGCGACTGTTTTCGGGGCGGTCACGCGTATTGTCTTTCCTGTTGATAGGCGGCGGCGTCGGATCGAGAAGGCCGGCGCAGGCGGGCCGCTCACATGAAGATGAGATCGGTGTCCTCGGGTCTCGACCCCGCCGCTGTGAGCATCGCATGGACCTGTCCGCGATGATGGGTCTGATGATTGAAGACATGGGCGACGACGAGCGCGCGCGGCATGACGATATCTGTCCCGCGCGCGCCGGAGAACCAAGAAAGATCGCCGTCGAGCGCCGCTTCGTCGAGCCTATCCGCCCAGCCGATCAGGAGTTCGTCGATCTGCGCGCGCTCTGTCTTCGTGCTCGCCCAGTCGGAACGAAAAGCGGGCGAGTCGCTCAGGCCGACCGCCGGCTTAGGCCCGCCAGCGAGACGGTTCATCCACATGGCGTCGGCCCAGAGCAGGTGATTGAGAGTGCCATGGATCGAACGGAAGAAGGCGCCGCGATCCTCGCGCCGCGCCGAGTCGGATAAGCGATCGGCGGCCGCATAGAGGCTGGCGTTCTGCCAGCGGTTGTAGCGGGCCATCTTTTGCGCGAAGGCGGGTGAGATCATTTCGGCTTTCCAGTGATTGCGCCATGCGATCATGGCGCCACGACGAGGCCGCCCACGGCGGAAGCGTCACTTCAGCAGCGTCTCCACCACCTCCGGCGGGCGGCACAGGGCCGCTCTGCCGTCGACGACGACGATCGGCCGCTCGATCAGGACGGGATTTGCCGCGATCGCGGCGAAAATCGCCTCGTCGCCGACGGCGGGGTCGTCGAGCCCGAGCTCGGCATAGGGCGTTCCCTTCTTACGGAGGATGTCCCGAACCTTCTTCCCCATCGATTTCAGAAGTGTTTTCAGGGTCGTACTGTCCGGCGGCGTCTTCAGATAATTGACCACTTCGGGCTCCAGCCCGGCCTCCTTCAGCCGCGCGAGCACCTTGCGGGAGGTCCCGCAGGCCGGATTGTGATAGATGACGACGCCCATCAGAGTCCCCTTCGACCGGCGCGCCCGCCGTGCTATAGCGATGCGGTCCGCCCGCGTCATTAACCACCGGCGGAGAAGACGACGCGCGTTTGGTGATTGCAGCGATATTTTTTAGGGGCGATTCTCGCCGCCGTCGAGAACGGAAGCCGGGACCGTCCGAAAATGCCCACAATCGGACGTTCATTTCCCCGCGGCCGTGCGCGGCCGGCTCATATTCCGCAGGAGAAGACAGGCACATGACGCGCAGCTACTTCGGCACCGACGGCATTCGCGGCAGGGCCAATCAGAAGATCACGCCCGAGCTGGCGATGAAGGTCGGGCAGGCCGCCGGCCTCATCTTCAATCGCGACGGCGAGCGCCGGCACCGGGTCGTGATCGGCAAGGACACGCGGCTCTCCGGCTATATGATCGAATATGCGCTGGTCGCCGGCTTCACCTCGGTGGGCATGGACGTGCTGCTGCTCGGTCCCATGCCGACGCCGGCCGTCGCCATGCTCACCCGCTCGATGCGCGCCGACCTCGGCGTGATGATCTCCGCCTCGCACAATCTCTACGAGGACAATGGCATCAAGCTGTTCGGGCCGGACGCCTATAAGCTCTCCGACGAAACCGAGCTCGAGATCGAGAAGCTGATCGAGCGCGATCTGACCTCGCGGCTCGCCGGCCCGCAGGAGCTCGGCCGCGCCAAGCGCATCGAGGACGTGCGCGCCCGCTACATCGAATACGCCAAGCGCACGCTGCCGCGGAACATGAGCTTCGAGGGGCTGCGCGTCGTGCTCGATTGCGCCAATGGCGCCGCCTATAAGGTCGCGCCCGAGGCGCTGTGGGAGCTCGGCGCCGAGGTCATCACCATCGGCGACGCGCCCGACGGCTTCAACATCAATCGCGCCGTCGGCTCCACTGCGCCGCAGAAGCTGAAGGAGAAGGTGCGCGAGCTGCGCGCCGATGTCGGCATCGCGCTCGACGGCGACGCCGATCGCGTCATCATGGTCGACGAGCTCGGCCATGTGGTCGACGGCGACCAGCTGATGGCGGTGGTGGCGCGCAGCTGGCGTGACGAAGGCTGGCTCGCCAAGCCCGGCGTCGTCGCGACGATCATGTCCAATCTCGGCCTCGAGCGCTATCTCGGCTCGCTCGGCCTCACGCTCGAGCGCACCGCGGTCGGCGACCGCTATGTGATCGAGCGCATGCGCGAGCGCGGCTATAATGTCGGCGGCGAGCAGTCCGGCCATGTGATCCTCTCGGATTATTCGACGACCGGCGACGGGCTCGTCACCGCCATGCAGGCGCTCGCCGCGGTCAAGAAGCTCGGCCGCCGCGTCAGCGAGGTCTGCCGCGTGTTCGAGCCGCTGCCGCAGGTGCTGAAGAACGTGCGGGTGAGCGGGCGGCTCGCGCTCGAGCAGGATGCGGTGGTGCGGGCGATCGAGGCGGGCCGGCAGAGGCTCGACGGGGCAGGGCGTCTCGTCATCCGCCCCTCGGGCACGGAGCCGGTGATCCGTGTGATGGGCGAGGGCGAGAATCCCGACCTCGTGACCAGCGTCGTCGACGACATCTGCGACGCGCTGACCCGCGCCGAGGCGGCGTGAGGTTTCATCGCGAGTCTGGACGCGCGTCCCTTCTCCCGCAAGCGAGACGCGTCAGCGAGGGGCGGATGAGGGTCCACGCCGCTGATACGACGATGTTCGGCCGCGCCCTTTTCTGAAGCGCACTCATCCGACCCGACTTCGTCGGGCCACCTTCTCCCGCAGAGCGGGAGAAGGGAGCGCCAATTCTGAGGCGTGTTCCGCCGTCCCCGATTTACTGATCTTTCCCGCCTTGCCCGAGCCCGCAAAAAATGCCCTTAATCGGCATTTCTCGAGCAGGGGTTTTGCCCAAATGTCGCTTTACATCGTCAATCCCGCAGCTGATTTTCCGACCTATTTCGGCGCCGAAATTCTCGCCGCCTCCGGCCGCCGTCCCGGCGTGATGATGGCCGATCTCTCGTCGACGACCATCGCCGCGCTGGCGCCGCCCGATCTCGACATCGAGATTTGCGACGAAGGCGTCGCCCCGGTCGATCTCGATCATCCCGCCGAATGGATCGCCATCACCGGCAAGGTCAGCCAGCGCCGCCGCATGATCGCGCTCGCCGACGAATTCCGTCGCCGCGGCAAGAAGGTCATCATCGGCGGGCCTTACGCCAGTCTCAGCCCCGATCATCTGCGCGATCATTGCGACGTGCTGGTCTGCGGCGAGGCCGAGGAGATCGCGGGCGAGATTTTCTCCGATCTGCGCGCGGGGCGTCCGCGCGACGCCTATTTCGGCGAGAAGCCGTCGCTGGACAAGAGCCCGCCGCCGCGCTGGGAGCTGTATCCGACCAGTCGCGCCATGCTCGGCGCCGTCCAGACCTCGCGCGGATGCCCGTTCGAATGCGAGTTCTGCGACGTCATCCAATATCTCGGCCGCAAGCAGCGCCATAAGCCGATCGCCAATGTGATCGCCGAGCTCGACAATCTGTGGCGCCACGGTTTCCGCGCGACATTTCTGGCCGACGACAATTTCACCGCCTATCGCGCCCATTGCAAGGAGCTGCTGGAGGCGATGGCGCATTGGCGGCGCGCCGGCCACGCAATGGATTTCGTCACGCAGATCTCGATCGACGCAACGCGCGACGAGGAGCTGATGGACATGCTGGTCGAGGCCGGCGTGCATCAGGTGTTCGTCGGCATAGAGACGCCCAATGCCGAGAGCCTGCGCGAGACCGGCAAGCGCCAGAATTTGAAGATCGACATCGCCGGCGAGGTGCAGAAGCTGATCGACCGCCGCATCTCGGTGATGGGCGGCATGATCGTCGGCTTCGATCACGACGGGCCCAATGTGTTCTCGCAGCAATATGAGTTCGCCATGTCGACGGCGATTCCGATCTTCAGCCTCGGCGCGCTGATGGCCTCGGAGGCGACGCCGCTGCACGATCGCATCACCCGTGAAGGGCGTCTGCTGCAGGGCACGGTGGAGACGCAGGCGGTGCCCTGGGGCTCCAACATCCGCCCGGTGACGATGAGCATGGAGGAGCTGAACTTCGGCCTGCATAATCTGTGCAACGCGCTCTATGCTCCGGCCGCTTTCGGCGAGCGCATGCTGCGCTTCATCGACAGCTTCGGCCGCGCGCGCGCTCCCATGGCGGCGACGATTCCCGAGGCTTCGGCCTTCCGCGAGATCGAGCAGGAGGCGATGCAGATCGCCGCCGATGTGCGCAAGCTCGGCGACAAGGAAGGGCGCATGTGGAACAAGGTGTGGGGAGCGGCGCTGCGCAAGCCGGAGACGGTGACGATCGTCGCGCGCATCATGTTCCAATATGCGCAGGCGCGGCACATGTTCGACAAGGGCAATTACTGGGAGCCCCAGCTCGCCTACGCCCCGCCGCGCGCGGAGGCGCATGTGGCGGCGTGAAGAGGGGCCGTATCGAGGAGCACTGGACCTTTCATGGCGATAGTCGTGTCATTGGCTGACGTCGTATTGTGGTTGCAAGCTGCGCGGCCGCATACCGATTTGGACGCGCTCGATTGGGGCGCCAATCCGCTGCGGAGAGGCGTAGATGAAATCGAGCAGATCGATTTGTTGTCATTCGGCGCCGACGCCATTCTCGCGGACGAGGTGACGCGATCCAAATTCGTGAGCGCGCTCACTGCATTGCGGGCGAGCGCTGCGACGACCGTTCGCGCGGATGTCGCGCTGTGTTTCGCCGGCGACGTCGCGGCGCAGAGTTTCTTGCTCCCGGCGGTTCTCATGCAATTCCTCTGGCGCGAGCTCGATGAGGTCGAAATGTCGGTTTACGCGTCCGAACCGTAGAAGAAATGTCAGCCATGATCGGGCGCGCTCCTTCTCCCGCAGAGCGGGAGAAGGTGGCCCCGCGAAGCGGGGTCGGATGAGGGTCCGGGCCGCTCGCACGACTACTTTGAACAAATCAAATCGGTGATGCAGACCACTATGCCCTTTTCTGAAGGGCCCTCATCCGACCCGACTTCGTCGGGCCACCTTCTCCCGCAAGCGGGAGAAGGAGACGCCCTTATCTCGAAGTGGGAGAAGCGGCGCGCGACTTCGCCGGTATGCGCAGCATGGCGATCGTGCCGACGCCGACACGCGAGCGAATGCGTAGCGAGCCGCCGTGCAGCGCCATCAGCGAGCGCGCGATGGCGAGGCCGAGGCCGGAGCCCTTCATGCCGTTCTCCATCACCGTCGCCGGCTGCTCGAATGGCCGGCCCAGCGCCGCGACCGCGCGCGCGTCGATGCCGCAGCCCGTGTCCTCGACGAAGATCAGCACGGCGCGATAGGAACGCCGCGCGCGCAGGCGCACGCAGCCGCCGGCCGCAGTGAATTTCAGGCTGTTGGAGACGAGCACGGCGATCGCCTTGACGATCGCGTCATGATCGCCGCAGCAGCGCAGACCCTCGCGCGCGTCGACGATCAGCTCTATGCCCTTCGCTTCGGCGGCGCGGCGCGAGCGCTCGGCCGTCGCGCGCGCGGCGCCGGAGAGATCGATCTCGCTCTCCTCGAGCCGCACGCGCCCCGCCTCGAGCCGCGACATGTCGAGTATGTCGGTCAGCACGTCGAGCAGATAGCGCCCGCCCTGATGAATATGGCTGCAATATTCGACATATTTCGGCGAGCCGAGCGCGCCGAACACCTGCGCCTGCATCATTTCCGAGAAACCGATGATGGCGTTGAGCGGCGTGCGCAGCTCATGACTCATATTGGCGAGGAATTGCGATTTGGCGAGATTGGCGGCCTCCGCCTCGCCCTTTTGCAGATGATATTGCTCGGCGAGCGTCGCCAGCTCCTGCGCCTGTCGCTCGAGCGCCTGCCGCGAGCCGATGAGATCGGCGACGCTGGCGGTGAGGCGGCGCTCCGAGTCGATCAGCTTCTCTTGATTGCGCTTCAGCGCGGTGATGTCGGCGCCGACCGAGACATAGCCGCCATCCTTGGTGCGGCGCTCGCTGATCTGCAGCCAGCGTCCATCGGCGAGGCGCGCCTCATAAATGCGCTCGTTCGCCGTCGGCGCCGCATCGCCGATGATCTCGCTCTCTTCGAGCGCCACGGCGCTCGCCATGATGCGCGCATAGCTCGCGCCCGGAGTCGCGACATCGGCGGAGAGCCCGTGCAGCCCGAGGAATTTCGAATTGCAGACGACGAGGCGATTTTGCGCGTCCCACAGCACGAAGGCTTCGGATATCGTCTCGATGGCGTCGCGCAGCCGCATGTCGGCGGTCGCCGCGCCTTCGGCGAGCGCGCGATGCTCGGTCACATCGACGGCGATGCCGACGAGGCGCGGGCCGGCGCCGCCCTCCTCCTCGATCAGCTCGGCGCGCATGCGCAGCCACACCCATGCGCCCACGGCGTCGGCGATGCGGAATTGATGGTCGAAGGCGCCGTGCGTGGCGGCGACGGCCTCGACTTTCTCGGCGAGATCGAGGTCCTGCGGATGCAGGCGCAGCGCGATCTCGCCGAAGGAGATCGGCCGGCGCTCGATGTCGAGGCCGAGCATTTCGAACATGGAGTCGGACCAATGGATGCGTCCGCGGGCGAGGTCCCAGTCCCAAAGGCCGCAGCGTCCGCTTCCGAGCGCGGCGTCGACGCGCCGGCGCATGGCCGCATGGGCGCGCTCGGCGAGGGCGGCGCGGCGCGTCTGTCGGCGCAGCGCCAGTCCCGCCGCCGCGGTGACGGCGGCCGAGCCGGCGGCGACCATGGCGCAGCGGATCGTCGCGGCGCGCCAGTCGGCGAGAACGGCTTCATGCGGATGGATCAGCGCGATCTGCCCGGAGCCGTCGCTGAGATTGCGCAGCGTGGCCAGCGCGCGCGTCCCGTCGGCGAGCGTGATCCGCAGCGTCCCGGCTTTTTCGGCGAATTCGGTCAGCAGCGGCTGGGGGCCGATGAGATCGGCGAGGAGGCCGCCGATCGGCAGCGGCGGCGTCGCCGCAAGAACGCGGCCGTCCACATTGGTGACGACGGCCTGCCGTCCGCGCGCCGCCGCATAATCGGGCGGCGTCGGCGCGGCGCCGGCGCGGCGGGTCTCGATGTCCGAGGCGACCGCGCGCGCGACGATCGTGAGATCGGCGGCGGCCTCGGTCAGCGCCTTCTCATAGGATGCGCCGGCGAGGGACGCCAGAAGGGCGCCGAAGGCGACGACGCAGAGGCCTGCCGCCGTGATGACGGCGCGCGACCGCGGCGCTCGAAGCGCGCGGGCGCGGGCGCCGCCGCGGGAGCGCGCTCCCCTCGGCTGTTCGGCGTGAGTCGTTGCGTCGGCCGCGTGTGAGCGCGACATTCGGTCGTCCCCGGAGTTGGTCGAAGAGGGGAGAAAACGCGCCGCATCCCGCCCCGAATCAACGCCATTCGAATCTGGCGGGGGAGGTTTGTCCAGAGCTTAATATGACGTAAACGCCCGCTCGGCGCCGCCCGCGGCCGCCGCGGCAAGGCGGGCGCAAGCCTCGGCTCGAGCCGCCCTGCGACCGCGGCGACGTGGCGAAATCGCCGCCGAGCGCTTATGTTCGGGCGGTCCGCCTGTTCGGAGACGCGCCATGACCAAACATCTGCCCCCGATAGCCGAGGAGTCGACGCCGGAGATCGAGATTCTGCCGCCCCCGCCACGCTCCGGAGCGCGCTCGCGCATTTGGATCGGCGGGACGAAGGGCGTGAAGGTCATCAAGGTCGGTCCCTTTGGCAGCCTGCTGCTCGCGCTCGCCTTCGCGGTCGTTCTGGCGCTCGGCTTCATCTTCCTCACCAGCGCCTTTCTGGTGCTGCTGCCGGTCGTGCTGGCGCTCGCCGCGATCTCTTATCTCACCGGCGCCTCGGGCAATCCGTTCCGCCGCCTGCCGTGACAGGCCACGTCGTCTCAGAGGAGGCGGCTGGCGCCGGCGCCTCCATCCGAATCATTCGTGAGTTCCAGCGGAGCCCGCCGCCCCTCTCCCCGCTCGCGAGGTGAGGTGAGGGGCCCGGGAGGGTTCGCGTCATCTCGAAGCGGCGTCTCACGCCGGCCATTTTCCCGCCGCCGCCAGCTCGCGCAGCGCCTGCGCGTCGCGGGGCGTGACGCCGGGGTGGTCGGGCGCGGCCGTCGCGGGATCGAAATATTTCCACGAGCGCGCGCATTTGACGCCCTCGGCGCGGCGCGGGATCACGGCGACCCCGGCGACTTCGGGCAGGCGGAAGGCCTCGGCCGGGCCGTCCTCCGCGCGGATCGCGACATCCGACACGATGCAGACCTCGGCGAAATCGACGCCCTCCAGCGCCGCGCGCAGCTCGGCGTCGGCGATATGGACGATCGGCGCCGCCTCCAGCGAGGAGCCGATGCGCTTTTGCGCGCGCTCGATCTCCAGCGCGCCGGTGACCACGGCGCGGATCGCGCGAAGCTTCTCCCATTTCTCGGCGAGGGCCGCGTCGCGCCATTCCGCTGGCAGGGCCGGGAAGGTCTCGAGATGCACCGAGACGGCGTCTGGATAGCGCGACAGCCACGCCTCCTCCGCGGTGAAGGCGAGGATCGGCGCGAGCCATGAGGCCACCGCGCGGAACACATCCTCCACCACGGTCAGCGCCGCCTTGCGCCGCAGGCTCGACGGCGGGTCGCAATAGAGCGCGTCCTTGCGGATGTCGAAGTAGAAGGCCGAGAGATCGCTGGTCAGGAAGGGCGTCAGCAGCGCGACGACCTTCTTGTAATCGAAGGCCGCATAAGCCGCTTCGACCTCCGCGCCGATCTCGGCGAGGCGATGCAGCACGAGGCGCTCGAGCTCCGGCAGATCGGCGAACGCCACGCGCTCCTCGATGCGATAATGCGCGAGCGTGCCGAGCATCCAGCGAATGGTGTTGCGCAGCTTGCGGTAATTGTCGGTGACGCTCTTCAAAATCTCCGGGCCGATGCGCTGATCGTCGCTGTAATCGACGCTCGCCACCCACAGCCGCAGAATATCGGCGCCGGCGTCGGCGATGACCTTCTGCGGCGCGACGACATTGCCTTTGGACTTCGACATTTTATGGCCGTGCTCGTCGAGCGTGAAGCCATGGGTCAGCACGATGTCATAGGGCGCGCGCCCGCGCGTGCCGCAGGATTCGAGCAGAGAGGAATGGAACCAGCCGCGATGCTGATCCGAGCCCTCGAGATAGAGCACTTCATCCTCGCCGCCGTCGCGTTCGCGCTTGATGCCGGCGAGGCCGGGGAAGTGAACGGAGTCCTCGAGCGTGAAGGCGTGCGTCGAGCCGGAGTCGAACCATACATCGAGCACATCGTCGATCTTCTCGTAATCGGCCGGATCATGGTCGGGCGCGAGAAAGCGCTTCGCCGCGCCTTCCTCGTACCAGGCGTCGGCTCCTTCCTTCTCGAAAGCTTCGGCGATCCGCGCATTGACGCGCGCGTCGACGAGAATCTCGTGTCCGCCCTTCTTCACGAACACGGCGATCGGCACGCCCCAGGCGCGCTGGCGCGACACCACCCAATCGGGACGATTGGCGATCATGCCGCGGATGCGGTTCTCGCCGGCCGCCGGCACCCATTGCGTGCGCGAGATCTCGTCGAGCGCGATGTCGCGCAGCGTCGGCGCATTGCTCCCTGGAGCGCCCTTCGAGACGGCGCTTCGCGCCTCCTCAGGACGAGGGGGCTGATGCGACGAGGACTCCCCAGTCCCCTCATCCTGAGGAGCCAGCGTCTCGAAGGATGGGCCGCCGGGCGCGCTCCTCGCGTCAGTGCTCAGCGAGAACGCCTTATCGAGCGCGATGAACCATTGCGGCGTGTTGCGGAAGATGACCGGCTTCTTCGAGCGCCATGAATGCGGATATTGATGCTTCAGCCGTCCGCGCGCGACGAGATTGCCGGCGCCGATCAGCGCTTGAATCACCGCCTCGTTGGCGTCGCCCTTGTCCCCCTTCTCGGTCAGCACGCGCTTGCCCGGAAAGCCCGGCGCCTCATCGGTGTAGAAACCGTCGGCGTCGACCGTGTAGGGGATGCGCGTATCGATTCCGCGCTCGGCGAGCATGCGCCCGCTCGCCATCCAGATATCGAAGTCCTCGCGGCCATGGCCGGGCGCGGTGTGGACGAAGCCGGTTCCCGTATCGTCGGTGACATGATCGCCGTCGAGCAGCGGCACAGCGAAATCATAGCCGAGATGCGCGAGCGGATGCGCGGCGACAAAGCCGCCGAGCTCGTCGGCCGGCACGTCGCGCACACGCTCGAAGCTCTCGACCTTGGCGGATTTGAACACGTCCTCCGCGAGCTTGTCGGCGAGCACATAACTCGCGCCGACCTTGGCCCAATTGTTTTCCGGCGCCGCGGTGACGCGATAAAGGCCATAGGCGATCTTGTGCGAATAGGAAATGGCGCGATTGCCCGGCAGCGTCCAGGGCGTCGTCGTCCAGATGACCACCGCGCCGGGACCATCCTTCACCGGAAAGGCGACATGCACCGTGTCGCTGACATGGTCCTCATATTCGACCTCGGCCTCGGCGAGCGCGGTCTTCTCCACGACGCTCCACATCACCGGCTTCGATCCGCGATAGAGCAAACCGTTCGCGGCGAATTTCATCAGCTCGCGGGCGATCTGCGCCTCGGCGGGAAAATTCATCGTCGCATAAGGATCGGCCCAGTCGCCGGTGACGCCGAGCCGCTTGAACTCCTCGCGCTGCACCGAGAGCCAATGCGCCGCATAGGCGCGGCATTCCTGGCGGAAGGCGACGATCGCCGCCGGATCGGCGAAGTCCGGCTTCTTCTTACCCTTCGCGCGATAATTCTCCTCCTCGATCTTCCATTCGATCGGCAGGCCGTGGCAGTCCCAGCCGGGCACGTAATTGCTGTCCTTGCCGGCCATCTGGCGGCTGCGGGTCACGAGGTCCTTGAGGATCTTGTTCAGCGCGTGGCCGATATGGATATTGCCATTGGCGTAGGGCGGTCCGTCGTGCAGCACGAATTTCGGCCGGCCCTTCGCCGCCGCGCGCAGCCTGCCATAGAGATCGATCTTCTCCCAGCGGGCGAGGATGTCCGGCTCGCGCTGCGGCAGGCCGGCGCGCATCGGAAACTCCGTCTGCGGCAGATAGAGGCTCTTGGAATAGTCGGGGCCTTTGTCGGTGCTCTTGTCGTTCTCTGTGCTTTTGTCGTTCATGGCGTCGGGAACCGAAAGCGGGGCGCGGACGCGGGGTCGGCGCGGCGGACCAGAAGGGGAGGACGGGGCGCCTGCGAGCGCCGAAAAACCCGGTCGCCGCGCGAGACATCAAGCTCGAGCGCGGGCCGGGCCCATAATTCGAATGCTGCGGCGCAGGATCATGAGCCGAATATCTATCAGCCCGAGGCCGCGCCGCCTAGTGGCCTGCTGCATCGAAATCGATGGGCCCTCGCGCTCCAGGGCCGCGCTTGGACCGCGAGCCTTCAGGCTCGCTCTTTGCGCCCCGTCGAACCGGCTGAAAGCCACTGTGGGCGGCCTCGAGTGCGAGCCTGAAGGCTCGCGGTCCAGGGAGCGCGCTCCGGAGCAGCCGCCCCATCGTCGAAGGATCGTTTCGCCGCGCTCGCCTTTCTTCCGAAACACCGCGAATGGCGCTAATGGGTCCGTTCGTCCGAGCCGAGAGAGCCTCATGACCTTGCTTCCCATCCGCTATGTCGAGCCTGTCTTTCGTCCGCCGAGCGAAGCAGATTCGCTGATCCTTCCGGTGACCGACGGCTGCTCCTGGAACCGCTGCGCCTTCTGCGAGATGTATACCGCGCCGCAGAAGCGCTTCCGCCCGCGCGACGAGGCGGAGGTGCTGGAGAGCCTGCGACGCTGCGGGGCCGAGCTCGGGGACAGCGTCAAGCGCGTCTTCCTCGCCGATGGCGACGCCATGACATTGTCGACGCGCCGCCTCGCGACCATTCTCGCGGCGATCCGCCGCGAGCTGCCGGGCGTGCGGCGCGTGTCGAGCTATTGCCTGCCGCGCAATGTCGGCAAGAAATCGGTCGAGGACTTGCGCGAGCTCGCCGATCTCGGCCTCTCGCTCGTCTATGTCGGCGCCGAATCCGGCGATGACGAGACGCTCGCGCGCATCGACAAGGGCGAGACCTTCGAGACGACGCGAGACGCATTGCACAAGCTCGGCGAAGCGGGGATCAAGCGCTCGGTGATGATCCTCAACGGACTGGGCGGCCGTGCGCTGTCGCGACAGCATGCGCTGGCCTCCGCCGCGCTGATGAACGCCGCGCAGCCCGAGTTTCTGGCGACGCTCGTCGTGAGCTTTCCACGCGGCGAGACGCGCTTTCGTGAACAGTTCGGCGCGTTCGAGCCGCTCGACGTGCTCGGACTGATGCAGGAGATGGAGCTGTTCCTCTCCACGCTGGAGCTGAAGCGCAGCGTGTTCCGCAGCGATCACGCCTCCAATTGGCTGATCCTCAGAGGAACGCTCGGCGCCGACAAGCCGCGGCTGCTGGCCGAGCTGCGCGCCGCCATCGCCGCGCCCGAGGCGGCGCCGCTGCGGCCCGCCTGGGCGCGTGGGCTGTAGGGCGGCGCGTCGGCGCGGATTTTAAGAAAAACATAATCAGTTCGGCTCAAGATGGCGGAATGATCGAGCTATATTCGTTGTTACGGCTCCGCTGGCAAAGCAGTTGCTGACGAGCTAGACGTATATGAACGCCGATCTGCGTAAGAATGGCGATGCCTCTTTGTCGGGGGCGCAGCTGTTCCGGCATCGATGCGGCGGCAACGTAAGCTTGTCTTCGAGGGCTGGATAGAATGCTCGCACTCGACTGTAAAGATTGTTCCAAGACAGCCGAAGGTCTGCGCGCGCTTCAGCATGATGTGCTCGAAAGCCTCGCGCGCGGCCGGTCGATCGGCGTCGTGATGGACAGGCTCTGCCGGCATGCCGAAGATCTGGCGCCGGGCGTCGTCTGCTCGGTGCTGTCCGTTGATCGGGCCGGACTGCTGCACACGCTCGCTGCGCCGAGCCTCCCGCAGCATTACTCGGCGATGATCGAAAATCTGGCGATCGGCCCGAATGTCGGCTCCTGCGGCGCTTGCGCCTGGTTCGGCGCGCCAGTGGAAAGCCGGGACGTCGCCACCGACAGCCGCTGGGCGAATTTCAGAAGCTCAGTGCTGCCGCTCGGCCTGCGCGCCTGCTGGTCGTCGCCGATCCATGCCTCCGATGGACGCGTGATCGGCACTATCGCCTTCTATTTTCCGACCTGCCGCGGTCCGAGCGAGCTCGAGAAGACGATCGTCGCGACCTGCGTGCATCTTTGCGCTCTCGCGCTCGAGAAGGAGGAGCGCAACGCGCGCATTCATCGGCTCGCTTATTATGATTCGCTCACCGGCGCCGCCAATCGCGTCGGTCTCGAGCGGCACGGCGAAATGGTGGCGGCGAAGGCGATCGACGAGGGCGCGCGCATCGCGCTCCATTGCGTCGATCTCGACAATTTCAAGGAGATCAATGACGCCTTCGGCCATCGCGCCGGCGACCTTCTGCTGAAGATGGTCGCGGATCGCATCGCCGCGCGTCTCGCGCCCGGTGATTTTTTTGCGCGCGTCGGCGGCGACGAGTTCGTCGTCGTGCAGGCGGGCGCGCGCTCGCGCGCCTGCGTGCGCGACTATGCCGCCAAGATCGCCGAGGCGGTGAGCGCGCCTTTCGATCTCGAGGACGCCAGCGTGACGATCGGCGTCAGCATCGGCGTCGCCTGCGCGCCGCGGGACGGCCGCGATCTTTCGACCTTGATGCAGAAGGGCGACATCGCTCTTTATGACGCCAAGGGCGACGGCCGCGGGCGCCTGCGCTTCTTCGACAGCGAGATCGAGGCCCGCGCCGCCGCGGAGCGGCAAATTCGTCAGGAGCTGAAACAGGCGGTCGCGGGGCGCCAGCTCGAGGTGCATTTTCAGCCGATGGTGGCGCTCTCCGCCGGGCGCGTCAGCGGCTATGAAGCGCTGGTTCGCTGGCGCCATCCGAGCGGCGAGCTGCTCTCGCCGGCGCAATTCCTGCCGTTCGCGGAGAAGGCGGGATTGATGAACGAGATCGGCGAATGGACGCTGCGCGAAGCCTGCGCGCTGGCGGCGGCGCATCTGCCGCCGGACACGCGCATTTGCGTCAATCTCTCGCCGACGCAGATCGAGAAGCCGGGCTTCGCGCTGGATGTCGCGCGCGCGATCGAAGCCGCGGGCCTGCCGCCGCGGCGGCTCGAGCTCGAGATCACCGAGTCGACCATTCTGGTCGAGAACGCCGCGACGATGAGCTGCCTCGAGGACATCAGGCGATTGGGCGTCTCCATCGCGCTCGACGATTTCGGCACCGGCTGCTCGGCGCTGTCGCATCTGCGCGCCTTTCCGATCGATCGCATCAAGATCGACCGCTCCTTCGTGCAGGAGGCGGTCGCGCGGCCAGAAACCGAGGCGATCGTGCGCATGATCATCGCGCTCGCGCGCGATCTGCATGCAGAGACCACGGCCGAGGGCGTCGAGACGAAGGAGCAGCTGCGCATGATGCGTCGTTTGGGCTGCGACGAGATTCAGGGCTATCTGGTCAGCCCTCCGCGATCGATCGACGATCTTCTGGCGAGCGAGCGCCGGGCCGTCGCACGCGCCTCGCGCTCGCGGAAAGCGCCGCTTCTGCAAGAAAAATCAGCCTGAAGGTCTCGCCGCCGCCCGGCGTCGGCGCGAGGCGGATGACGCCGTGATGCGCGGCGACGATCTCGCGCGCCGAATCTTGCATAGTCGAGACGAAGCGGAATGATCCATCGGTCCGGATCGCGGGCGCGATGGCGAAAGCGCGAAGAGGAGAGCGATAGTGGCGGAGGAACGGACATTCACGCGCGAGCGGCCGCAGACGGTGGGCGAGCTCATCGCGGCGTTGCAGAAATTCCCGGCCTCCGCGCGGGTGATGGTTCCCGGCGCGCAGGACAGCGTGCATGATTGCGGCGCGCCGATGATGACGCTGGTGATGCTCAACCGCTATCCCGACGACAAGCCGCAGCTCGGCCCGCACAAGGATGCGAGCGACATGAATGTCGACAAGGCCGTCGGCGTCGTTCTGCTCGCCGAGGCCGGCAGGGAGGTGTGACGCGCCCTCAGCGCCCCGCGCCGCGGCGGCCGGGGCGCAGCAGCGCCAGCGCCTCGCGCGCGGCGCCGACCAGCTCTGCGCCGGGGCGCGGGCGCTTGCCGCGCAGGCGCGGCTCTCTCGGCTCCTCGCCGCGCATCAGCCGCGGGCGCGCCAGATGCGGGGCCACGCCTTCGCGCATCACCGCGCGGCGCAGCGGCCCGAGCGCCGTCATCGCCACGAAGCCGGCGCCGCGGATGAGGTCGATCGGCAGATAGGGAATGATCAGCGAGCGGTTGAGCAGATCGACGCCATGGGTGCGGAAGCCGATGTCGGCGCGCCGCTGCAGCTCATAGCGCAGCAGCGCGCGAGACAATTCGCGCTCGTTGCGCAGATCGACGCTGGCGAGGCAATCTTCGAGATCGGCGACGTCGCGTAGGCTCAAGTTCAGCCCCTGCGCGCCGATCGGCGGAAACACATGGCAGGTCTCGCCGACGAGCGCGAGCCGCCCGGCGGTCAGTCGCGACACCTGCATTCCGCCCATGCGGAACTCGCCGATGTCGCTCTCGATCGTCATTGTCCCGAGCTTGCCATGGGCGTGATCCTCGAGCTCGTATTCGAGCTCGGCGCGCGGCTTGGCGAGGCGGCGGCGCGCATCGCGCGGGCTCATCAGCCATACGAGGCTGGAGCGATTCTCCGCCTCGCCGCACGCCGGCAGCGGCACCAGAGTGAAGGGGCCGGAGCGCGTGTGATATTCGGTCGAGATATTGTCGTGCGGCAGCTCATGGCGCAGCAGGGCGGTGAGCGCGATCTGCGGATAGGTCCATTCCTTGGTGTCGATTCCGGCGGCGTTGCGCGCGCGGCTGGCGCGGCCGTCGGCGGCGATCACGAATTGCGCCTCGATGCGGCGCCCGTCGGCGAGCCGCGCCGCGACGAGATCGCCCTCGAAATCATAATCGGCGATCTCCGCCTCGACGATCTCGATGCTTTCCGCTCGCGCGCGCTCCTGCAGGATCGCGGTCAGCTCGTCATTGGAGACATTGTAGCCGAAAGCGGGAAGATCGATCTCCTCGGCGCGCATCACCAGATCGGGCACCGGCAGCAGCTGATCGGTGTCGTCGATCATGCGGATGGTCTCGATCGGGCAGGCGGCGGCCTTCACCGCCTCGAGCGCGCCGATCGACTCGAGGAAGCGGACCGAGGCCTCGAACAGGGCGACCGTGCGGCCGGGCAGGGGCGCCGGCGGGCGTCCGGCGAGCGTCACCCGCCAGCCGGCGCGGGCGAAGGCGAGCGCGGCGGCGAGGCCCGTCGAGCCGGCGCCGGCGACGAGGATCTGCGTTTCGATGGGCGCTGCGCCCGCGGTCTCGGACATGGTCGGTTCTCCCTGTGGGGGTGAGCTTACACCATGGCCGCAGGATCGGGAAACCGGCGTCGGCGGACATGAGGAGCGCAAGGAGCGAGCCTGAAGGCCCGCGGTCCAGCGGCGCGCTCCGCCGCGTGCGCCGGCTCACATTGCGGCGATGACGCAATGGCTAATCAGAGAACCGTTGAAACGACGATTTCGGAGGCTCTCATGAAACGAACCTTGCTTCTCTCGACAATGGCCGCGACGGCGCTCGGCGCCTTTCAGGCGCAGGCGGCCGACCGCATCTATGTCTCCACGCGCAATGGCGCGGATGTTCTCGGATGCGGCGCGATCGCGGCGCCTTGCCGCAGCTTCCAATTCGCGCATGACCAGATCGCCGCCGGCGGTCAGGTGCAGGTGCTCGATCCGGGCGATTACGGTCCGGTCAACATCAACAAGGCGATCAGCATCGTGAATGACGGCGTCGGCGCCGCCGGCGTGCTGAGCATGAAGCCCAATCAGACTGCGATTTATGTCGGCGCGGGCGCGTCCGACGTGGTCACGCTGCGCGGTCTCACCATCGTCGGCGCGGGGACCGGGCAGGGCGGCGGCAATGGCGTTGCGCTGATCTCGGGCCGTCTCGTTCATATGGCGAATCTGCGCGTGCGCAAGCTGCTGTTCGGCATCGTCGCCGACGCGGTCGATTTCTCTCTCGTCGATTCGACTGTCACCGATACCGATTCGGCCATCGTCGTCGACCCGACCACCGGCGGCGTCAATGGCGTCATCGAGCGCGTCACCGCCTCGCATAATATGAGCTGGGGTCTGCAGGTCGACGCCAATGTGGCCAAGGGGCCGGTGAAGGTCGAGGCGAGCGACAGCGTGTTCACGGGCAATTGCAACGGCGTGCTGGTGAGCGCCTCGGCGCGGCAGCTCGCCGATGTGACCTTGCGCGAGATCGTCTCCAGCGGCAACGCCGCCTGCTCCTCGGGCGCGGGGATCGCCGCCGTCGGCGCGAGAGCGCTCGTGCGCCTCGCGCATTCGGTCGCGGCCGACAACGCCGTGGGCGTGATGATCGGCGCGGGTCCAGCCGTCGTCGAGAGCTATCGCGACAATGATCTGCGCGGCAATGGCGTCCCCGTCGCGGGCGGCGCGCTCACCATCGTTCCCAATCTGTGACGAACGAACGATCGAAAGGAACTCGACAATGATTTCGCACAGCGCTTTTCACCGTTATCTTCGCATTGGCCCCGCCGTCGCCGCGCTGCTCGTCGCCGCGCCCGCGCTCGCCGCTCCGGATGTGATCTATGTCTCCGGCAAGGGCAATGACGCCAACGCCTGCGACACCATCAACCTGCCGTGCCTGACGCTGCAGGCCTCGCACAACAAGGTGGCGTCCGGCGGCACGGTGGTCATCATCGACAGCGGCGACTACAAGCCCGTCGTCATCAAGAAGTCGATCAGCATCGTCAATGAGAGCGCCGGCGTCGCCGACATCGCGCAGCCGGCCGCTGGCGGCGACGCGATCACCATCGTCGCGGGCAAGGAAGACGTCGTGCATCTGCGCGGGCTCTCGCTCGACGGCGCCGGCGTCGCCGCGAATGGCGTCCGGCTGAAGAGCGCGGGCTCGCTGCACATCGCCGATTGCGTCGCGCGCCGCTTCGCCACCGCGGCCTATCTCATCGCGCCGGTCACGAAGACCTCCCTCGTCCTCGACAATGCGACGGGCGCGGACAGCACGGCCGGCGTCGATATCTCGCCGCTCGACGGCGCGGTGAAGGGCGTGATCGAGAACTCGCGCTTTTCCGGCAACAAATCCTTCGGCGTTCGCGTCCAACGCGGAAGCGTGATGAGCCTCGTCGGCGGCTTCTCCACGAAGAACGACGTCGGCGTCGTCGCGAGCGGCGGCGGCGTCGTGTCGGCGCGCAACGCCGTCTCGAGCAACAACCGTTCGATCGGCTTCTCCGCGACCGACAAGGGCTCGATCCTGCGTCTCGCGCATTCGGTGGCGAGCGGCAATGCGACCGGCGCCTCGGCGGCGGCCGGCGGGCAGGTGGAGAGCTATCGCGACAATAATCTGCGCGGCAATGGCGTCGCGACCGCCGGCGTCTTCCTGGCGGTGGCGACGCAGTAAGGCCCGAACAACGGCGCCGGCCGCCTCCTCTCCCCGCTTGCGCCGCTTGCGGGGAGAGGAGGCGGCGACGCGATTGTTCTTGCCCGAAAGCGTGGATCAGAGCCGGCGGCTCAGCTCCTGCGCTACATCGGCCATCGACGGGCGCCCGTGCGGCTGGAGACAGGCGCGGGCCAGCGCGCGCAGCGGCTCGGCGTCGCTCAGCGCCGCCAGCTCCTCGAGCAGCACGCCGAAGGCGCGGACCTCCACGCGCGTCCAGCGCTCGTCCCCTTCCGGCAGCGCGCTCGCGGCGCCGAAATCGGCGAGCGCGGCCTCGCCGTCGCGCCCGTCCCAGACGATATTGTGCGCATAGAGATCGCCATGCAGCACGCCGCATGCGTGCAGATGCGCGGCCGCCGTCGCGATCCCGCGCGCGAGACGCAGCGCCGCCGCCGGCTCGAGGCGCAGCGCCTCGTCATAGACGTCGCGGCTGCAGCTCGTAAAATCGGGCGGCCCGGCGAGCGCGCGCCAATGCTCTGGCAGCAGCGGCGTCATCAGTCCGGCGCGGCCCTCTGGATGGCCCACGACGCGCCCGAGCGCAGAAACGAGATGTGGATGCCCCCCGGCGGAAAGGCTCGCCGCCATCTCGCTCTCGGGCGCGCCGTCGCTGGTCATCGCGCCGCGGAACAGCTTCACCGCAACGGAGCGCCCGCGCCATGTCGCGCGAAACACATCGCCGGAGGCGCCGCCGCCGAGACGCGCGCCGAGCTCGATCTCGGCCCATGGCGCCGCCGCGGCGCGCGCGGCGGGGAGGGCGCGCTCCGCCGGATTGCCGTTCCAGGAGATCCAGGCGAGCGTCGGGATGTCGCCGAGCCAGGCGGGAAGCGTCTCGAAGCGATTGGCGGCGAGACGGATCAGCTCCAGCGCCGGCGCCTCGGCCAGCCCGCGCGGAAGCGCCGACAGCCGATTGCCGGCCAGCATCAGTTTTTGCAGCTGCGGCCGCTGCGCCAATGCATCGGGCAGGCGCTCGATGCGATTGTCGGTGAGCGTCAGCCAGCGCAGCGAAGGCGGCAGGGATTCGGCCGGTATCTCGCGCAGTCCGGCGGCGCGAAAGCCGATCTGGGCGAGGCTCTCGCAGTCGCCGAGCGCGGGCGGCAGACGCTCGAAGCGATTATTCGAAGCGAACAGAATGCGCAGCCGGCGCAGCCGGCCCATATCGTCGGGCAGCGCTGTCAGCGCGCCGCCGCCGATATCGAGAACCTCCAGCGTGTCGGCGAGGCCGAAGACCTCCCGCGGCAGCTCCGTGAGGCCGGGCAGGCGCAGCGCCCGTGCGCCGGAGAGATCGCCGCGGCGCAGAGCGTCGAGATCGGAAGCGTGTTTCGGCATTTCTCTTTCGCTCCGTCTCGATTATTCACAGGATCGATGCAGACGGAAGACCCCGCCCGCCGCTCGGCGATCATGCGCGCGGTCAAATCGCGCGACACCTCGCCCGAGCGCGCGGTGCGAGCGCTGCTGCGCGGTTTCGCGCCGTATTATCGGCTGCACCGTAAAGACGTTCCCGGCAATCCGGATATCGCCTATGTCGGGCGAAAGCTCGCGATTTTCGTGCATGGCTGCTTCTGGCACGGCCATGATTGCGCGCGCGGCGCCCGCGCGCCCAAGGCGAACGCAGATTATTGGCGCGCCAAGATCGCCCGCAACCGCGCCCGCGACGCCGCCCATGCCGAAAGGCTCGCGGCGCTCGGCTGGCGCGCGCTGGTGGTGTGGGAATGCGAACTGAAGGACCGCGCGGCGCTGGAGAGGAAGCTGCGGGCGTTTGTGGCGTGACTGAACGAGCGAGCGCAGCGCCGGTCTTCATGAGCTTTGAAGAGAACCGACGACGCCCGCCGCCTCCTCTCGCCACGAGCGGGGAGAGGAGGCGGCGGGCGTCGCTGAAGCGTCAGTCCTTCGCGCGCTCGACGTAGCTGCCGTCTTCCGTCTGGATCACGATGCGCGTGCCGGCCTGAATGTGCGGGGGCACCATCACGCGGGCGCCATTGGAGGCGATCGCGGGCTTATAGGAGGAGGAGGCGGTCTGGCCCTTCATCGCCGGCTCGGTCTCGGTGATCTCGAGCGTCACGCGCGCCGGCAGCTGGATCGCCACCGCGACGCCGTTGAACAGCGACAGAATGCAGACCATGCCTTCCTGCAGCCATTGCGCCTGATCGCCGATCACGTCCTTGGGCACGATGACCTGATCATAGGTCGCGGTGTTCATGAAGGTGAAGCCGTCGTCGTCGCCGAACAAATAGCTGAAATCCTGGTCCTCGACGAAGGCGCGCTCGACCTGCTCGGTGGTCTTGTAGCGGTCGGCGACCTTCACCCCGTCGGCGAGACGGCGCATGTCGATCTGCGTCGTCGGCGTGCCCTTGCCGGGGAAGAAGCTCTCGGCCTTCAGCACCACATAGAGGTGGCCGTCCTCCTTCTCGATGATATTGCCCTTGCGGATCGAACTGGCGATGACTTTCACGATTTTCCATCCTCGATTGCTGGCCGCGCTCGGCGGGTCTATGAACCTTATGGGGATCGAGCCGCGCGCGCCGCTCTCGAACCTCTCGCTCTCGAACCGGTATGGCCGAGGAATGACGCGAGTGTCGCCCTGGTGGGCCCGCGATGTTTACGCCGATCGCAAGCCTTTTCTCAAGGCTCGCGCCAAAATTGCCGCCGCTCTCAGGCAGTTTTTCGCCCGCGAGGGTTTTTGCGAGGTCGAGACGGCGGCGCTGCAGCTATCGCCGGGCAATGAGACCCATATCTCCGCCTTCGCCACCGATCTCATCGACTCCGCGGGCGCGGCGAGCCGGCTCTATCTGCATACATCTCCCGAATTCTCCTGCAAGAAGCTGCTGGCGGCGGGGGAGGAGCGCATTTTCACCTTCTCCCGCGTGTTCCGCAATCGCGAGCGCTCGGCCCTGCACCATCCCGAATTCACCATGCTGGAATGGTATCGCGCCGGCGCGCCGCCGGAGCGGGTGATGGAGGATTGCGCCGGCCTCCTCGCCGCCGCCGCCGAGGCCGTGGGCGCCGAGCGCTTCGTCCATCGTGGCTCCAGCGTCGACGCGTTCGAGGAGCCGGAGGCGATCTCCTGCCGCGAGGCCTTCGATCGCTATGCGGGGATTGACCTTGCCGCGCTGATCGGCGACCGTGACGGCCTCGCCCGCGCCGCCGTCCGCGACGGGATACGCGTCACGCCGGACGATAGCTGGTCGGACCTCTTCAGCAAGATCCTGTCCGAGAAAGTGGAGCCGCAGCTCGGCCGCTCGCGCGCGACCCTGCTATGCGATTATCCGTTGAGCGAGGCGGCGCTGGCGCGGCCCAAGGCGCAGGACCCGCGTTTCGCCGAGCGATTCGAATTATTCGCCTGCGGGGTGGAGCTCGCCAATGGTTTCGGCGAGCTGACCGATCCGATCGAGCAGCGTCGGCGCTTCGAGGAGCAGATGGAGGAGCGCCAGCGCATCTATGGCGAGCGCTATCCGATCGACGCGGATTTTTTGGCGGCGCTGGCGCAAATGCCGCCGGCGAGCGGCGTCGCCCTCGGCTTCGACCGCCTGGTGATGCTGGCGACCGGGGCGGAGCGGATCGAGCAGGTGCTGTGGACGCCGGTGGCGGAGGCAGGGACGCAAGGCGTTTCAGGATAGGGCGTTTTCTCCCGCAGGCGGGAGAAGCCGTCGCGCGTCGACAGTCGGCTGCTCATTCTGCCGACACGCGCCCGTGACCTGTTCGTCATCGGAACGCGTTGCGAATCGGGTTCTTCTCGCAGGGGGCCAGCGAGAGGACGCTCATATGTTCCCTCATCCGGTGGAGGCCGTCGTCTTCGATATGGACGGCACGCTGCTCGACACCGAGCGGCTCTACGTCGACGCCTGGATCGATGCGGGCCGCGCTGTCGGCGTCGACATCGGCCGCGAGTTCTGTCTCGCCATGATCGGCCGGCCGATGCAGGATTGCGAGGCGCTGATGCTCGAGCGCTTCGGGCCGGACGTCCCGCTCGACGCCTTGGTCGACGCCTGCGGCGCCTTCGTCGGCGGCGCCTCGCGGGCCGGCGTTCCGCTGAAGCCCGGGGCGCGCGAGCTGGTCGAATATCTCACGGCGATGAATATTCCGCTCGCCGTCGCCACCTCCTCGCGCCGTCCGACCGCCGAGCATCATCTCGGCCGCTCCGGCCTGCTCGCCCATTTCTCCGCGCTGGTGACGCGTGACGATGTCGCGCGCGGCAAGCCGCACCCCGAATCCTATCTGCTGGCGGCGCGGGCGCTGGGCGCGCCGCCGCAGCGCTGTCTCGCCATAGAGGATTCGCCGACCGGCCTGCGCTCGGCCGTGGCCGCAGGCGCCATGACCATTCTCGCGCCCGATCTGATCGCGCCCTCGCCCGAGGAGCGGGGACTCTGCCTCGCGGTCGTGGACGGTCTGGGCGAAGCCTTGGCGCTGCTGCGGGCGCATGAGCGCGGCCGGCGGCTGGCCGTGGCGGCGGCGCCGGGCTGAGGCGCTTCGGCCGCGCTTCCCGGGCGCAGCCGCCGGCGACGCGATGCGAAGGCGCGCGGACAATTGCAAAATAATACGAAACATCGCAATTTCAGGCGCCATGATGTTTCGGGGAGAATCCGGGAATTGGTCGCGCGTCGTCTTTCGAGCCCGCTTCGGGTCGCTTCCGCCGCTTTCGCCGTCCTCTGCGCGCCGCAGGCGCTCGCGGCCGGCTGGCATTATTATGATCCCGAGTGTCCGATAGCGCTCGGCGGCTCCAAGACGATGAAATTCGTCGCCATGCAGCCGAAGAAGAATATCGATCGCGTCTGCGACGTTCTGCCCGACACGGGGGCGACCGTCATCGCGCTCGACGCTCCCGACGCCGAGCTGCGCGAGATGAATTGGGATATTCGCGTCATCCGCGACAGCGAGGCGGCCGGCGCCGGCGAGCCGTCCGAGGCCGACACGGTGCTGCGTCTGCCGTCGCAGAAATACCGGAACGGCATGGTCAATTTCGACGTGAATATCGCCGGCCCCGGCAAATATAGCCTCTATGCGCGGCTTTCCAGCGACGATGGCGCGAAGGAGTTCGTCGGGCGGCACCATTTCACGGTCGGCCTGCTCGATAATACCGAACTCTACGCTTATATCTTCTTTGCCGGCCTCGTCGCCGCGGTCGGCGGTCGTTTCGCTTATCTGCGCCTGCGCAAGGAATCCGCGGCCACGACGAAATCCTGAAGGCTCCGGCGCATGTTCGGCCGATTTGACAGGGCTGAGAGAGCGAGCCAACAGGCTCGCGCGCTCCTGGCGCAGCCCACCTGGACCGCGAGACTGTTGGCTCGCTCTCGAGGCCCGTCGGTTTCGATGAAGCAATGACTAGAGCGCTTTCCGATCGAACGGAACCGTTCGATCGATCAGAATTTGCTCTCTAAATAATTCGACACCACCGCATCGGAGCTGCGAAAACTCGCGAACTCCGACGCGGCGGCGTGGACTTCCCCCATTCGAAGCGTCGGGACGATCCGACGCGGGGCCGTCAAACGGCGCGGCCCCTCACTTCAAATCAATACTTCGCGACGACCGGAGCCGGCGGCGGAGCGAACAGGTTGAAGTGATAGTTCACGCCCGCACGAACCGATTGGACGTGCACGCGCTGCTCGAAGTTGTTGAATCCGCCCCAATCGGAAGAGCCGATGTCGGTATAGAGATACTCGACCTTAGCCGACCAGTTCGGCGCGAACAGCCACTCGAGGCCGCCGCCGGCGGTCCAGCCGGTGCCGGTCTGGCCGAGCGTGCCGAGGAGCGCATGCTTCAGACGAACGTCGCCATAGGCGAAGCCGCCCGTGCCGTAGATCAGCAGCTCGGGGCTGAACAGGGTGGTGCCGATGCGAGCGCGAACGGTGCCGAACCAGTCAACGGCGCGCGTGGTGCCGAGGAAGGACGGACCATTGTCGCCGATGTTGGCGGCCTGCATGTCGGCCTCGACGCCGACGACCCACGCCGGATGGAACTGATAGTTATAACCGACCTGGCCGCCGCCGACGACGCCGCCGTTCGAGCTGCCATTGTCGGCCACATTCGGCGCGCCCGCGACCCAGCCGGCGCCATTCCAGCCGGTGATGGAATTGCCGCGCGTGTAATTGTCGAGCCAGCCATAGCCCACATTGGCGCCGAGGTAGAAGCCCGTCCACATCGGCGGCGGCGGCGGCGGCGGCAACATCGGCGGAGCCTTGCGGCTGGGAAGGTCGGCGGCGAGCGCGGCATGGGCCGTGGTCGCAAGCAAAGCGCCGAGCAAGAACCTCTTCATTTTTTCAACCTCACGATTCGACTGCCCCGTTCGCGCTTATAGCAGGCCTTACGAAATTAGACCTAGGCAATGTCGCGGAGCCGACGCAATTTCCGGCGACCGCGACTTTTTCGCCACAGTCGGGGACAGTCGATCGAGGTCGGGATCAAGCCTCCGGCACGGAAAAGTCGAGCGCGATCCCGCCGGCCAGCGGCACGGCGCCGCCGGACTTGGCGTCGGCGAGCCGGTCGAGCCGAATCAGCGCCAGGCCTTCGCCGCCGACGGCCGAGCCGGTCACGCCGATCTCGACCTCGCCCGCCTTCACCGGCGTGCCCGGAGCGGGAGCGGGGCCCTGCGCATGGAAAGTGGTGACGCGCTTGCGCACCGGGCCGCGGTGTTTCATGCGCGAGACCACCTCCTGACCGAGGAAGCAGCCCTTCTTGAAGTCGACGCCGGCCAGACGGTCCATATTGGCTTCATGCGGGAAGGCGTCGCCATAATCGAAATCGATCCCGCCGTCGGGCGCGGCGGCGGCGATTCGCTTCGCGTCATAGAGCGCGCGCGGCGCGGTGGCGACGGTGACGGCCAGCGCCTTGGCGACGAGGCCGCGCCAGCCGAGCGTCGGCGCGCGCGGGTCGGCGGCGAGGGCGATGGCGTCGATCTCGGGCTTTTCCGCCGCCTCGGGAAAAGCAACGCTGGCGAATTCACCGCTGCGGTCGGTCAAGGTCACGGCGGCGCGCAGCTTGTAGAATTTCAGCCGGTCGAGCAGCGTCTCCTTCAGCGCCGCCGGGCAGTCGAGCAGGAACACGAGCCCGTCCTCGGCCGCTTTGGCGAAGATCATGAAATCGGTGATGATCTTGCCCTGGGGCGTCAGCAGCGCGGCGAAGCGCGCCTCGCCCGCCGCGAGCGAGTTCACGTCATTGGTGAGGATGCCGTGCAGGAATTTCGCCGCGTCGGGTCCGGCGACCTCGACGACGCCGCGATCCGAGAGAAGAGTGGCGCTGGCCATTGTCCGATGTGCTCCAAATGTCGGCGAATCGACAGGGCCGCTCGTCGCGGCTCCAGGCGCATGGCGGGTTCCGGCCGGCGTCGGAGTGCGCTAGATCGTGTCTCGAGGCGAGCGCAGCCTTCATTCGCGTCGAAGATAAGTTCGCTGCCCAGAGTCCTGCAAGCGAGGCGCCAGCTATGCGCGAAACCTATGATATCATTCTGAGCGGCGGAATGCTCGTCAATCATGACGGCGTCGGCCCCCGCGACGTCGCCATCGCCAGCGGCCGCATCGCCGAGATCGGCGATCTCTCGCGGGCCTCGGCCGGGGAGCGCGTCGATTGCGCGGGACTTCATATATTGCCGGGAGTCATCGACAGCCAGGTGCATTTCCGTGAGCCCGGCGCGACGCATAAGGAAGATTTGGAGACCGGCGCGCGCGGCGCCGTTCTCGGCGGGGTCGTCGCCGTCTTCGAAATGCCCAACACTCGGCCCTTGACCACCGGCGCCGCCGAGCTCGCGGACAAGGTGGCGCGGGCCAAGGGCAGGGCGCATTGCGATTTCGCCTTCTGGGTCGGCGGCACGCATGACAATATCCGGGACATCCCGGAGCTCGAGCGTCTGCCCGGCGCCGCCGGGATCAAAGTGTTCATGGGCTCCTCGACCGGCTCGCTGCTGGTCGCCGACGACGCCGGAATCGCCGCTATTCTCTCGCAGACGCGCCGGCGCGCCGCCTTCCACAGCGAGGACGAATATCGCCTCGAGGAGCGCAAGCCTCTGCGCGTTCCTGGCGATCCGACCTCACATCCCCTCTGGCGCGACGAGATCGTGGCGCTGCGCTCGACCGAGCGGCTGCTGCGCATCGCGAGAGAGAAAGGCGCGCTCGTTCATGTGCTGCATATCTCCACCGCCGAGGAGATCGAATTTCTCGCCGCACACAAGGATATCGCCAGCGTCGAGGTGACGCCGCACCATCTGACGCTCGATGCGGAGGCCTATGTGCGGCTCGGCACGCTGGCGCAGATGAATCCGCCGGTGCGCGACGCGCGGCATCGCGACGGGCTGTGGCGGGGCGTCGCGCAGGGGATCGTCGATGTGCTCGGCTCCGACCATGCGCCGCATACGCTCGAGGAAAAAGCCAAGCCCTATCCGGAGAGCCCCTCCGGCATGACCGGCGTGCAGACGCTCGTGCCCTTGATGCTCGATCATGTGAACGCCGGGCGGCTGACGCTCCAGCGTCTCGTCGATCTGACCAGCGCCGGCCCGGCGCGCCTCTTCGGCCTCGCCGGCAAGGGACGCGTCGCCGCCGGCTATGACGCCGATCTCACCGTCGTCGATCTGAAGCGCCGCGAGACTATCCGCAACGACTGGATCGCCTCGCGCTGCGGCTGGACGCCCTATGACGGGGTGGAGGTGACCGGCTGGCCGATCGGGACCTTTGTCCGCGGCGTGAAGGTGATGTGGGATGGCGAGCTGCTCGCGCCGGGGACGGGCGAGCCGATACGCTTTCAGCAGGCGCTGAGGCAGAGTTGAGCTATCGACGCACGTCTGGATGAAGGCGACGCTGGTCTTTCACCCCGCGCCGCCGCCCTTGGCGCGTCCGCGCGTCAGCAGCGCGGATGCCGTCAGAATCAACGCGACGAAACCGAGCAGCAGGGTCGAGATCGCATTGACTTCCGGCGAGACGCCGAGCCGCACCTGCGAATAGATGCGCATCGGCAGCGTCGTCGCGCCCGGGCCGGTGGTGAAGCTGGCGATGACGAAATCATCGAGCGACAGAGTGAAGGCGAGCAGATAGGCGCTGACGACGCTCGGCGCGATCAGCGGCAGAGTGACGAGCAGAAAGGCGCGGAAGGGCGTGGCGCCGAGATCGGCCGCGGCCTCCTCGAGCGTCGGGTCGCAGTCCTTCAGCGCGGCGTGAATCATGACAGTGGCGAAGCACATGGTGAAGGCGGCGTGCGCCAGCACCAGAGTGACGAAGCCGCGCTCGACGTCGAGCGCGACGAAGACCAGCAGCAGACCGAGGCCGAAAACCACTTCCGGCAGCACGAGCGGCGCATAGAGCGCGCCGGCGAACAGCGAGCGGCCCCGAAAGGCGCGAAACCGCGCCAGCGCCACCGCCGCCAGCACGCCGTTGACGGTCGCGATCAGCGCCGACAGCGCAGCGGCGGACAGGCTGACTCCGGCGGCCTGCAGCATGCGCTCGTCATGGGCGAGCGCCGCGTACCATTTGGTCGAGAAGCCGCCCCAGACGGTGACGAGCCGCGAGGCGTTGAAGCTCATCGCGGTGAGGATCGCGATCGGTCCATAGAGAAAGGCGAAGCCGAGAACGAGCGTCGCATTGCGGAGAAGGCGCGCGCTCATCGCTGCCCCTCGCGCATCTGCGCGCGCTCGAAGAAGAGGATCGGAACCAGCAGCAGCGCCAGCAGAGTGACGGCGGCGGCGCAGGCCGCGGGCCAGTCGCGATTGGCGAAGAAGTCGTTCCACAAGCTGCGGCCGATCATCAGCGTGTCGGAGCCGCCGAGAAGATCGGGAATGACGAATTCGCCGACCGCGGGAATGAAGACGAGCAGCGCCCCGGCGATGATTCCGCGCCGCGACAGCGGCAGGGTGACGCGCAGAAACACAGCGGCCGGCGAGGCGCCGAGATCGGCCGCCGCCTCGCGTAAGGACGGGTCTTGTCCTTCGATCGCCGCATAGAGCGGCAGCAGCATGAAGGGCAGATAGGAATAGACGATGCCGATGACGACGGCGCCGCGCGTCGCGAACAAGGGCAGGGGCGCGTCGATCAGACCGAGCCACATCAATGCGTGATTGATGAATCCCTCATCCTTCAGCAGCGCGATCCAGGCGTAGACGCGGATGAGAAAGCTCGTCCAGAAAGGCGCGACCGCGAGGCCGATCAGCAACGGACGCCAGCGCCGCGGCGCGCGCGCGATGGCGAGCGCGAAAGGATAAGCGATGAGCAGCGAGATCAGCGTCGCCGCTCCGGCGATGCCGAGCGAGGAGAGATAGGAGTCGAGATAGAGCGAGTCCGCCGCGAGGCCGCGATAGGCGTCGAAGCCGAGCTGCGCGAGCTTTGCGACGACGCCATTCGTAAGATCGAAGACGGGCTCATAGGGCGGGCGCGCCTGCGTCGGCTGCGACAGCGAGATTTTGACGATGAGCGCGAAGGGCGCGAGGAAGAACAGCGCGATCCACGCCGCAGGCGCGGCGATGACGAGCCATTCGCCGCGCGTGAGCTTGCGGGGCTTGCCGGGGGGCGGGGACTGGCTCATCTCGAGGCGCCGAAGCAGATGTCTCGAAGCCTATCCGCTGCGACGCTCTGGCAGTGGAGGGCGCGTCCCTCTCCCAGAGGGAGAGGGTGGCCGCGGAGCGGCCGGGTGAGGGGTTCCCGTCTCCCTGATATTCGCGTGTTCCCCTCATCCGACCCGGCTTCGCCGGGCCACCTTCTCCCTATGGGAGAAGGAGTCGCGCTCGAGCGCGCCGGGCTTTCTTTCCGCGGAGTCGTGTTGTGAAGCGTTCGCATCATTCGTCCGCGAAGAGCCGCGCCGCTTCGGGCGCGATCGTCACGCATGCGGCGTCGCCGATCGCTACGCCCGGCCCGTCATTGGCGCTGCGCGAGATGCGCAGAATTTCGCCGCCGGAAAGGCGCAGGCGGATGTGAATGGCGCTGCCGCGAAAGGCCACATCCTCGACTATTCCCTCGACCCCGTCCGGGGAGAGCGCGATGCGCTCCGGCCGCACGGCCAGCACAACCTTGGCGCCTTCGCGAAGCTCCGAGCGCGGCGCCGGAAGGCGCCCGAAGGCGCCGACGAACGCCTCGCCTGCGATGCGGCCCGAGAGAAAATTCATCTCGCCGATGAAGGAGGCGACGAAGCGCGTCGCCGGCCGCTCATAGACCTCGGCTGGCGCGCCGATCTGCTCGATGCGTCCGGCGCGCATCACCGCTATGCGGTCGGCCATCGCCATCGCCTCGTCTTGATCATGAGTGACGACGACGAAGCTCGTCTTCAGCTTCCTCTGAATTTCCTTCAGCTGAAATTGCGTTTCCTCCCGCAATTGCCGGTCGAGCGCGCCCAGGGGCTCGTCGAGCAGCAATAGGCGCGGCCCGGGCGCGAGCGCGCGCGCCAGAGCGACGCGCTGCTTCTGCCCGCCGGAGAGTTGATCGGGGCGCCGCTTCTCGACGCCGGCGAGCTTCACCATGTCGAGAAGCTCGGCGACGCGCGCGCGGATCACGCCCTTGTCCTTGCCCTGGCGGCGTAGGCCGAAGGCGACATTCTCGAACACCGAGAGATGCGGAAACAGCGCATAGGATTGGAACATCAGATTGACCGGGCGCCGATGCGGCGGCGCGCCGCTCATATCCACGCCGGCGATCTCGATGCGTCCCGCATCCGGCGTCTCGAGGCCGGCGACGAGCCGCATCAAAGTGGTCTTGCCGCAGCCCGACGGCCCGAGCAGCGCGAAGAACTCGCCTTTTCCCACCTCGAGCGACACATCGTCCAGCGCCGTGACGGCGCTGAAGCGCTTCGACACGCCTTGGATCGAGAGTAGCGGCGCGTCGGTCATGCTGCTCCCGGCGATTGGACCCAAGAGCCCTCAGGCTCGCACGAACGCCGCCCGCCAATGGCGGACCATGACGTCGGTCGCGGGAATATCCTCGAGCGTCTCGAGACGCAAGCCGTCGACCGCCAGCGCCTCGACCCGGCTCTTCGTCAGCGGCCAGGGCGGGCCGGCGACGTGCTGCCCCTCGTCGCGCGCCCGCGTGACGACCAGCAGCGTTCCGCCGGGCGCGACCAGCGCCGCGAGGGCCGGCGCCGCTTGGTCGAGCAGCGCGTCCGGCAGCGCCTGCAGCGTGTAGCATTCATGGACGAGATCGAAGGCGCCGCGCCACTCCGGCGGCGGCGCGAACAGATCCGCGGCGCGATAATCGACCGGGCTCTCGGGGAAGCGGCGCTTGGCCCAGAGGACCGCCGCCTCGACGAGATCGAAGGCGCAGACGCTCGCGCCGGCGGCGGCCAGCGCCTCGGCGTTGTCGCCGAGCCCGCAGCCGACGTCGAGCGCGCGGCCCGCGAGCCGGCGCCCGGCGAGCCAGGAGGCGAGCAGCGGATGCGGCGCGAGATTGGCCCAGGGCACGCCGGCCGGATCGTCCTCGGCGAGGCGATAGACCGCCTCGAACCAGTCCTTGCGCTGCGGATCGGCGGTCTCGCCGCCGGGCTGCTTGTGCGGATCGATCGCGTCGAGCCGCGCCCGCGCCGCCGTGCGGCGGGCGTAGAACTCCTCGTTCACGCTTGCTTCTCCCATTTGCCGTCGTCGTTCTGGCGCCAATAGGAGAGCTGGTGGCCGGCCTCCTTCAGCGTCCGCCATTGCGCCCGCGCGTTCTGCAGCGCCGTCTCGTCATTGCCGTCGAACATCACCATGGCGCGCTGCGTCGGCGCCGCCGCCGGATCGGCGAGCACGGGCGCGGCCTCGGCGCTCTCGATGAAGACGCGCACATCGGCGCGGTTGGGATTGTCCGGCAAGAGCGTCAGAAACACCGGCTGCGATTGCGGATCGCCGTCGCGCTGCGTCCCATGCGGCAGGAAGCTCTCGGGATCATAGGACCACAAGAGTTCGTCGATCGTCGCGAGCCGCCGGGGGCTCGCCGCCTGCACCACGGCGCGCCAGCCGCGCGCCAGCGACAGCTCCAGCAGCTTGGGCAAAGCGCTCTCCAGCGGGCGGCGCTGCAGATGATAGAACCAGACCTCGGTCATCGGGGCCTCGTCCATGAGTGGCCGGCGGGCGCGCGGCCCGCCCTTCGAGACGCCCGCTTCGCGGGCTCCTCAGGGCGAGGGGCTGGTGTTTTCCGGCAAAGAACAATTCCCTCATCCGGAGGAGCGCCTGCAGGGCGCGTCTCGAAGGATGCTCCAGAGGGCGCGTCGCCCACAGAGCGAGCCTGAAGGCTCGCGGTCCAGGGGGCGCGCATCGGACCGCGAGCCTTCAGGCTCGCTCTTCGCAACGCGCTCGCGATGACGGGCCTCACTCCAGCTCGCATCGGATCGGCACATGGTCCGAGGGTTTTGCGCCGGCGCGCAGGTTCTTGTCGATCGTGACGCTCTGCAGCCGGTCGGCCGCTTGCGGCGACAAAAGCAGATGATCGATGCGGATGCCTTTGTTTCTCTGCCAGGCGCCCGCCTGATAATCCCAAAATGTGTAGAGCCCGGCGGCGTCGGTGGTCGCGCGCAGCGCCTCGGTGTAGCCGAGGTTCGTGAGCTCCTGGAATTTGGCCCGCGTCTGCGGCAGGAACAGCGCGTCGCCGGCCCAGGCGGCCGGATCATGCACGTCGCGCGCCGCAGGGATGACATTGTAATCGCCGGCGAGCACGACCGGCTCCTCGAGCGCGAGCAGGCTGGCCGCATGGGCGATGAGGCAATCCATGAAGGCGAGCTTATAGGCGTATTTTTCCGTCTCGGGCGGATTGCCGTTGGGCAGATAGATGCTGGCGACGCGCAGCGCGCCGCGATCGGTGGAGACAACGGCCTCTATGTAGCGGGCCTGCGGATCATGCTCGAATTTCGGCAGGCCGCGCACCACCTCGATCGGCGTCTTCGACAGGATGGCGACGCCGTTGAACGTCTTCTGCCCATGGGTCTCGACATTATAGCCGAGCTCCTCGATCTCGAGACGCGGGAAGGCCGCGTCCTCGCATTTGATCTCCTGAAGGCAGAGCACGTCCGGCGCGACCTCGCGCAAATAGGCGGTGAGTTGCTCCAGCCGCTGGCGGACGGAATTGACGTTCCATGTGGCGATGCGCAAGGGCCTGATCTCCGATCGGCGACCGGCCTTCGTCATAGAGCGCTTTCCGATCGAACGGAATTGTTCGATCGATCAGAATTCGCTCTAGCGCGTGGCGGGCGGGAATGAAACGCTCAGCCGCGCCAGCGGATCGCCGCTTTGGCCACGCGCTCGCCGAGCAGCTCCGCCGTCTTCAGATCGGCGGGCGGCGGGCCGAATTCCGGGCCCTGATCATTGTTCGACTGCGCCATCGCGCCGAGAAAGCCGCCGAGCCGGTTGATGTCCTCGACGCTGCCCTGGCTCGAATTATTGCCCGGCATGAGGCCGAGCCCGACCCAGATCATGCCCTGCTGCGCGGCATAAACGGCGAGATGCTGCAAAGTGGCGAGCTTGTCGCCGCTCTGGCTCGCCGAATTGGTGAAGCCGGCGGCGAGCTTGTCCTTCCAACCCTGTGTCGCCCACACTTTCGAGCTCGCGTCCATGAAGGCTTTGAACGGCGCCGAGACGCCGCCCATATAGGTCGGCGAGCCGAAGATGATCGCGTCGGCGCGCGCGAGATCGTCCCAATGCGCCTCGGCGTCCGCGACGCGAACCAATTGCGCGCTCGCTCCCGAGACCGAGCCGGCGCCGCGCGCCACGGCTTCCGCCTGCTTCTCCGTATGTCCATAACCGCTGTGATAGACGATCGCGATCTGAGCCATGGCGGCCTCCTTCGAATAGAGAGAGGCTAGCCGAAGCGAGGCGCGGAATAATTATGTGAGCTTTGAATTTATTGTCCTATGATTTTGAACAATGGATCTGCTCGAGGCCATGCGAGTCTTCGTCGCCGTCGCGGACGCCGGCAGCTTCACCGCCGCCGCCGAGCGGCTCGACCTGTCCCGCGCCATGGCAAGCAAGCATGTGATGGACCTCGAGGCGCGCCTCGGCGTGAGGCTGCTCGACCGCACGACGCGATCGGTCGGCGTCACCGAGGCCGGCGCGGCCTATGCGACGCGCTGCCGCGAGATCCTCGACGCCATCGCGACGGCCGAGCAGGAAGCGACGAGCCGCGCCGCCGAGCCGGTCGGGCGGCTGCGGGTGAGCGCTCCTTCCTTCTTCGGCGCGCGCTTCGTCGCGCCGCTCGTCGCCGCCTTCGCCGAGCGCCACCTGCGCGTCGGCGTCGAGCTGGCGCTCGACGACAAATTCGTCGATCTCGTCGAAGAGGGTTTCGATCTCGCCATTCGCATCGGCCGGCTCGAGGACAGCTCGCTGGTTGCGAGCCGCATCGCCTCGACGCGGCTCATGATCTGCGGCGCGCCGTCCTATCTCGACCGGCGCGGCCGCCCACGCGGGCCGGCCGATCTTTCCGGCCACGAATGTCTGCGCTACAGCCATGCGACCGTCGGCGCCGCTTGGCCTTTCGACGGTCCCGACGGGCCGGAGCTGGTGCGCCTGTCGAGCCGTTTCGCCAGCAACAGCGCCGAAGCTCTGTGCGCCATGGCCGTGGCCGGCCTCGGCCTCGTCTGCGCGCCGGATTTCTATGTCGCCGAGCCGCTGCGAGCGGGAGCGCTCGAGCAGGTTCTCGCCGATCGCATGATCGAGCCGCTCGGCATTTTCATCGTGCATCCCAGTCGCCGGCACGTCCCCTCGAAAGTCAGGGCCTTCATCGAATTCCTGACACGAGAATTGGCTATGCGCCCGCCCTTCGCCGCCTGATATCCCGGAGCGATCCATGACCTTTCCGACCACCGTCGTCTTCGACGTCGGCAATGTGCTGCTCGATTGGAATCCCCGTCATCTCTATCGCAAGCTGTTCGACGATCCCGCGGCGATGGAGATGTTCCTCGCCGAGGTTTGCACCCCGGCGTGGAATTGTGAATTGGACCGCGGCCGTCCTTTCGCCGAGGCGGTCGCCGATCTCGTCGCGCGCTTTCCCGATTTCGCCGATGCGATCCGCGCCTATGACGCGCGCTGGAGCGAGATGATCGCCGGCGAGATCGAGGGGACGGTGGCGCTGCTGGAGCGGCTCGCCGAGCGCGGCGTTCCGCTCTATGCGCTCACCAATCTCTCGGACGAAAAATATGAATCGCTCTATGAGCGCCACGCCTTCTTCCGGCGCTTCGCCGGCGTCCTCGTCTCCGGCCGCGTGAAGATGGTGAAGCCCGATCCCGCCATTTATCGGCTGCTGCTCGAGAGCTGCGAGCTTCGCGCAGAGCAGTGCCTGTTCATCGACGACTCGGCCGCGAATGTCGATGGCGCGCGGCGGGTCGGCCTGAGCGCCTTGCAGTTCGAGAGTCCGGCGCAGATCGAGCGGGTGCTCGTCGAGCTGCGCCTGCTCTGACCGCGCGCGTCAGGCCCGCCGCGCTCCGGCGATCTCCGCGACGATCCCCTCCGCCGCCGCGCGCTTGTCCTGCGCCTGCGTCACCGGGCGGCCGACGACGAGATGATCGGCGCCAGCGGCGATCGCCTCGGCCGGCGTCATCACCCGTTTCTGGTCGCCGAGCGCGGCGCCGGCGGGCCTCACGCCCGGCGTCACCAGCGTCATCTTCGGCCCGACGAGGGCGCGAATCGGCGCGACCTCCTGGGGCGACAGGATCAGCCCGTCGATGCCGATGTCGCGCGCCTGCGCGGCGCGGCGGGCGACGAGATCGGCGACACTCGTCGCATAGCCGGCCTCGGCGAGGTCGGAATCGTCATAGGAGGTCATCACGGTGACGGCGAGCAGCCGCAGGCCGCCGGCGCCCTGGCGCGCGGCGCGCATCGTCTGCGGAAACGCATGGACAGTGAGAAAATCCGCGCCGAGCCGCGCAATCTGCCGGGTCGCGCGCTCGACGGTCTGGCCGATGTCATGGAGCTTCAGATCGACGAAGACTTTTTTGCCCCCGCCCTTCAGCTCGTCGACGAGAGCGAGGCCCCCGCCATAGGCCAGCTCCATGCCGATCTTGTAGAAGGAGACGGCGTCGCCGAGCGTCGCGACCAGCGCACGCGCCGCCGCGACATCCTCGACATCCAGCGCGACGATGAGACGGTCGCGCGCCGGGATCGTCGCGCCGCCGCCCATGTCAGCCGGCCCGGCGGCTGTAGCGCCACACGCGCGCCGGCGGGATATTCGCCCACACCTGCGAGCCGACGGCCGAGAAGGAAGAGCTGTTCGGGTGGCGCTTCAGCGGCATGGGCGAGAACAGCCCATAGGTGAACTGGATCAATATGCCGCCCGGCGCCATCATGTCGAAGGCCTGGTCGAGCAGGCGCAGCCGGTCCGATTCGGGCTGGTTGAGCAGCGGCAGGCTGGAGACGACCGTCGAGATCGGCCCTTCGACCTTGCCGTCCAGCGTCTGCTTCAGCGAATAGGCGTCGCCCTGGACCACCTGGACGCCCGGAAAGCGCTGCCGCAGCAGATCGCAGAACCGGGCCTCATATTCGACGAGCAGCAGGCGCGAGGCCGGCACACCATGCTCGAGCAGAGCCTGGGTGACCGGCCCGGTGCCGGGGCCGAGCTCGACGACGGGGCCGGGCCGGGAGAGGTCGACATAGCTCGCCATGGCGCGGGCGAGCATCGGCCCGGACGGCGAGACGGCGCCGACGCCGCGGGGATTTTCCACCCATGACCGCAGAAAGCGCGCATTGTCGGCGAGAGCGGATTTCAGTGGCTCGATATTCAGTGACACGCTGAGACAGCCCCTCGATCGATTAAAATCGCGCGCGACCATGTACGAGGTCGCCCGCTCGGTCAATGGCGAGCGCTCATTTGCGCAGGAGAATCGGGTGAAGGCAAAACCTCCGACCCTCGTCCTGAGGAGCCCGCGAAGCGGGCGTCTCGAAGGACGGCAACAGGGAGAAACCTGAAGATTTCCCCCCGGCCGTTCTTCGAGACGCCGCCTGCGGCGGCTCCTCAGAACGAGGGTTGAGAATCGAGTCCTTTACCAGATTCCCCCGTTCATTTGCCGAACAGCTCCTTCATCTTCGCGAAGAAGCCGGTCGCCTCCGGATGCGTGTGATGCGAGGATTCCTCCTCGAATTCGGTGAGCAATTCGCGCTGGCGCTTATTGAGGCTCTGCGGCGTCTCGACGCTGATCTGCACATAGAGATCGCCGCTCTCGCGCCCGCGCAGCACCGGCATGCCCTTAGCTTTCACCTTGATCTGCTTGCCGGTTTGCGCGCCCTCGGGGATTTTGATGTCGGTCTCGCCGCCGTCGATCGTGTGGACGGTGATCTTGCCGCCGAGCGCGGCGCGCACCATCGAGATCGGCACGCGGCAATAGAGATCGGCGCCGTCGCGCTGGAAGAAGCTGTGCGGCTTAACCGAGAGGAAAATATAGAGATCGCCGGGCGGGCCGCCGCGCATGCCAGCCTCCCCTTCGCCGGCGAGGCGGATGCGGGTGCCGTCCTCGACGCCGGCCGGCACATTGACCGACAGCGTGCGCTCGATGGTGGTGCGCCCCGTGCCCGAGCAGACCGAGCAAGGATTGTCGATGATCTCGCCGCGGCCCTGGCAGGTCGGGCAGGTCCGTTCTATGGCGAAAAAGCCCTGCTGCGCGCGCACGCGGCCGTGGCCGGCGCAGGTCGGGCAGGTCTTGGGCTTGGAGCCCTTCTTGGCGCCGGTGCCTTCGCAGGCGGTGCAGGAGATCGAGGTCGGCAGCTTCAGCGTCGCCGCCTTGCCGTGAAAGGCCTCCTCGAGCGTGATCTCCATATTGTAGCGCAGGTCCGAGCCGCGCTCGCGCCCGGAGCCGCGGCCGCCGCTGCGCCGCCCCATGACCTCGCCGAAGAGATCGTCGAAAATGTCGGCCATCGAGGCGGCGAAGCCGTCGCCGGCGCCGAAGCCGCCGCCCTGCTCGAAGGCGGCGTGGCCGAAACGGTCATAGGCGGCGCGTTTCTGGGCGTCGGAGAGGCATTGATAAGCCTCGTTGATCTCCTTGAAGCGCGCCTCGGCTTCGGCGTCGCCGGGATTGCGGTCCGGATGATATTGCATCGCGGCCTTGCGAAAGGCGATCTTGAGCTCGACGTCGGTCGAAGTCTTGGCGACGCCGAGGATTTCATAGAAGTCGCGTTTGGACATGGGGTCGATCGATGGCAGTTGGAGAGCCGTCCTGCGGACGCGAGGCGCCTGAGGAGCGCAGACGGCTGATATAGGAACTCGGGCAAATCTGTTACCACGGTTCCCGGGCGACGCCAAAGCCGTCTCCGCGACGGAGAACCGCGGCGCGAGGTTCGCGTTTCGAGGAGATCGGGCGAGCGCGCGATCGCTCCGGGTTCATTTTTCCGACGGCCTCGCCTCGAGGCGGGGCAGACGGCCCAATAATTCCACGACACAATCTTCTGGACTGCGGCCGGCCGTGTCGATGACGATAGGGTCGCGCGGCCAGGGGTCCGGCCGGCTCCATCGTGTCGATGCGAAGGTAGCTCGAGGCGTCGCGCCAGCAATCTCGAGATGGTCGTCTTGCCCGATCCAGGAAGGCCGCTGAACACGACGAGCATGAGACGCCGATCCAGAAAAAACGATAACCCGACTCTCGACGCGCGACTCCTTCTCCCACTCGTGGGAGAACGTGGCCCCGCGAAGCGGGGTCGGATGAGGGCGCCCGAGTTTAGCGCGTCGTCGAATGTCAGCGGACTGCGACAGGGGCCCTCATCCGACCCTCGCTGACGCGAGGGCCACCTTCTCCCGCTCTGCGGGAGAAGGGAGCGCCCTTTTCTGCGACCTTACTTCTTCTTCTCGTCGCCGCCGACTTCCTTGAAGTCCGCGTCGATCACATCGTCCTGCGCATGGGTCTCGCCGGCGCCGGGGGCGGCGCCTTCGGAGGCCTGCGCCTTGTACATCGCCTCGCCGAGCTTCATCGAGGCCTGCGTCAGCTCATTGGTCTTGGCGCGGATCGTCTCCGCGTCCTCGCCCTCGAGAGCGGTCTTCAACGCGGCGATCGCCGTCTCGATCGCGCTCTTGTCGGCCGAGGACACCTTGTCGCCGAACTCGGCCACCGACTTCTCGGCCGAATGCACGGCCGCCTCGCCATGGTTCTTCACATCGACCAATTCGCGACGCGCCTTGTCCTCGGTCGCGTGGGCCTCGGCGTCCTTGACCATCTTGTCGATGTCCGCCTCGGAGAGGCCGCCGGACGCCTGGATGCGGATCTGCTGCTCCTTGTTGGTGGCCTTGTCCTTCGCCGTCACATTGACGATGCCATTGGCGTCGATGTCGAAGGTCACCTCGATCTGCGGCATGCCGCGCGGCGCCGGCGGAATGCCGACGAGGTCGAACTGGCCGAGCAGCTTATTGTCCTGCGCCATCTCGCGCTCGCCCTGGAACACGCGAATGGTGACCGCGGTCTGATTGTCCTCGGCGGTGGAGAACACCTGGCTCTTCTTGGTCGGGATGGTCGTGTTGCGGTCGATGAGGCGCGTGAACACGCCGCCCAGCGTCTCGATGCCGAGCGACAGCGGCGTCACGTCGAGCAGCAGCACGTCCTTCACATCGCCCTGCAGAACGCCGGCCTGCACCGCGGCGCCGATGGCGACCACCTCGTCCGGATTGACGCCCTTGTGCGGCTCCTTGCCGAAGAACTGCTTCACCACCTCCTGCACTTTCGGCATGCGGGTCATGCCGCCGACGAGCACCACTTCGCCGATCTCGGCCGCCGAGAGGCCGGCGTCCTTCAGCGCCTTGCGGCAGGGCTCGATGGTGCGCTGGATGAGATCGTCGACCAGCGCCTCGAATTTCGCGCGCGTCAGCTTCAGGGTCAGATGCTTCGGGCCCGAGGCGTCGGCGGTGATATAGGGCAAATTGATCTCGGTCTGCGTCGCGGACGAGAGCTCGATCTTCGCCTTTTCGGAGGCTTCCTTCAGGCGCTGAAGGGCGAGCTTGTCCTTCGTCAGGTCGATGCCCTGCTCCTTCTTGAACTCGCCGGCGAGATATTCGACGAGGCGGCTGTCGAAATCCTCGCCGCCGAGGAAAGTGTCGCCGTTCGTCGACTTCACCTCGAACACGCCGTCGCCGATCTCGAGGATCGACACGTCGAAGGTGCCGCCGCCGAGGTCATAGACCGCGATGGTGCCGGCGCCCTTCTTGTCGAGGCCATAGGCGAGCGCGGCCGCGGTCGGCTCGTTGATGATGCGCAGCACCTCGAGGCCGGCGATCTTGCCGGCGTCCTTGGTGGCTTGACGTTGCGCATCGTTGAAGTAAGCGGGGACGGTGATGACCGCCTGCGTGACATTCTGGCCGAGATAGGCCTCGGCCGTCTCCTTCATCTTCTGCAGGATGAAGGCGGAAATCTGCGAGGGCGAAAACTGCTTGCCGTCGGACTGCACCCAGGCGTCGCCGTTGGGCGCCTTGACGATCTTATAAGGAACGAGACCGATGTCCTTCTTGGTCATCGGATCTTCGAAGGAGCGGCCGATGAGGCGCTTGATGGCGAAGAAGGTGCGTTCCGGATTGGTGACCGCCTGACGCTTGGCCGGCTGGCCGACGAGACGCTCTCCGTCCTCGGTGAAAGCGACGATCGACGGCGTCGTGCGGGCGCCCTCGGCGTTCTCGATGACCTTGGGGCTCGACCCTTCCATGACGGCCACGCAGGAATTGGTCGTGCCGAGATCGATGCCGATGATTTTAGCCATATCGCCGTTCCTTTCATTCCAAATTTCGCCGGGTCCCGAAGCGGCCCGGCAAGAGCGGCCGGACGTGCGGCGGCTCGATCGAGCGGCCCGCCGGCCGTCGGCCGTTCACCGTCCCTTCAGATTGTATTGGGTCTCCATCGGCGCAAGAGCGAGGCGCATATAGAATGAAGCTCTTCGCGGCGGCAAGCGCCGCCCTCGCGCCACTCGCTCGAAGCGAATTCCATTCCGGTTCGGCTCGAGCCTATCCTGCGCGAGTGATTCGCGGCTGAAGGGGGTTGTTGTGGAGACGCTCGTTCCGTTGCTCGGCGCGGTGACGTCGCTCGGCGACCCCGGCTTTGTCGTCGCCGCCTCCGGCGGGCTGATCGCGGCGCTGCTCGCGGTCGGCGATCGCCGCACCGCCGTCGCTCTCGCCGCCGCTGTGGCGACCAGCGCCGGCGTCACCGCCGCCGCCAAGATCGGCTTCATGGCCTCGAGCGTCGCCGCCGTGCACAGCCCGAGCGGACATGCGGCCTCGGCGACGACCTTCTTCCTCTGTCTCGGCGCCATCGCCGCGGCGCAAAAGCCGCGGGCGGCGGCCGTTCTCTGCGCCGTCTTCGCTCTTCTCGTCGCCGCGAGTCGCGTGGCTCTCGGCGTTCACAGCCCTGGCGAAGCCGTGATCGGCGTCGCCATCGGCTTTTGCGCTTTTACGCTGTTCCGCAAGATGAAGGCGCCGCGCCCGATCCTCGGCCGGGGGCCGGTCGTCGTCTGCTTCGCGGCCGCGCTCGGACTGCATGCGCTCATCGGCGAAGGCGTCGCCTTCGAGCAGCCGCTGGAGCATGTCGCCGCCGCGCTCGGCCGGCTGGCGCGGTGAGCAAGCTTTCGATCAGAACGGGTGATATTGGTAGAGCCAGTTCTCGGACAGAATCTCGTCGCCGTTGCGTAGGAAGAGACGCATCTCCACCGGTTCGGAGCCGGCGACGGTCAGATCGAATTGCGCGCGCCAATGGCCCGGCACGCCGTCGAACACCGCCTCGGTGAAGACATAAGAGAAGGTCCCGCGCGAAGCCCAGAGCACGGGCTCCGGCTTCACGCCGAACGGCAGCTTCTCCAGCGGCCCGCCCAGAAACTCCACCATGAATTTGCGCACGCCCTTGGGCCGCGGCTTGCCCGGCTGGCCGCCATTGCCGAGCCGCGTCGCCACGCAGCGGGCGAGGGGAGTGGGGTTGGGCTCGTCGGCGAGCCAGTGCAAACGATAGGAGAATTCGAAGGCGGAGCCGGCGACCGCTGGCTGCTGCGGCACCCACATGGCGACGATATTGTCGTGAATCTCGTCGTCGGTCGGAATCTCGACGAGCTGCACCGCGCCCTTGCCCCAATCGCCCTTGGGCTCGACCCACACGCTCGGCCGGCGATCATAGAACACGCCGTCGAGATAATGATCGAAATTGCGGTCGCGCTGCATCAGGCCGAAGCCTTTGGGATTCTCGTCGCCGAAGGCGGAGGCCATCACCCGGCCGGGATTGTTGAGCGGACGCCACAGCCGCTCGCCGGCGCCGGTCCACATGGAGAGGCCGTCGGAATCATGCACCTCCGGCCGCCAGTCGACGCCGGTCGGCTTCACCGTCTCCGAGAACCAATACATGGAGGTGAGCGGGGCGATGCCGAAGCGCTTGAAATCGCCGCGCAGATGCAGCGCGCAATCGACATCCATGGTCACGCCGCCGTCGCGCTTGGCGATGATGCGGAAGGCGCCGACGATCGAGGGACCTTCGAGCAGCAGATGGAGATGGAGTCCGTCCGCCGTCTCCGGCCCGATATAGACATTGGTGAAGTCGGGAAATTCTTCCGAGCGCCCCGACTCCCATGTGTCGAGCGCGACGCCGCGGGCCGAGAGCCCATATTGGCGCAGCGCGCCGATGGCGCGGAAATAAGACGCGCCGAGGAAGGCGGCCCAGTCGTTCTTATGCCAGTCGAGCGGCCCGTCGACCGGCTCCTGTATGCGAAAGCCCGCGAAGCCTGCGCCCTTGGGGAGCTGATGGGCGATCGAATCGGCGGGCATCTCGAAATAGGTCTGGCTGTAGAGGATCTCGCGCGCCTCGCCGTTCTCGACCGCATGCATGCGCACCGATTTGCGGAAGAACATGCCGAGATGGAAGAATTCGACCGGATAGCGGCCCGCGCCGATCCTCAGCGCATAATCCGTGTCGTAGTGAATCTTGCCCCAGGCCTCGTAGTCGATCTTGCCGGTGATCTCTGGGTCGGGCTGCAATGGCGGGTGATAGGGCTCGGCGATGCGGCGCCGCGCGGTCTCCTTCAGCCTTTCGAAGGTGAATGGCTCGGCCGGGCCGAATTGCAGTCTGCCGGGCGGCGGCGCGGCCTCGGCCTCGCTCACGCCGAGCGCGGGAAAGGCGGTCGTCGCCGCCGCGGCCTCGAGGAAGGAGCGGCGATCCAGCTTCTCGGTCATTGTGGTCGATCCTCACGCGGGCCGAAGCGTTCGGGCGAGCGTGGTGGGAGCCGCCGTCCGGCCGATGGTCGTTGGGGGATGCGGGCGATCAGCGGATCGGCTCGTGGCGGACCGCGGTGCGCATAAAGAAATACAGGCCGACCAAGCCGGCGAGCGCAAATACGATCTCGATGCCGCGGCTGATCGCCGGATCGAGCTGGAACAGGCCGCCCAGCGCCCAGCCGGCCGCCCAGGAGGCGCCGACCAGCTCCGTGCCGACGAGAATCGCCACGGCGACCAGCGTCGACAGATGCACAAGGTTCAGGGGCTTCTTGCTGCTCATGCGACGGGGGACTCCGCGCTCATCGTCTCTCCCGAAGCTGCTATACGATCGACCGCAGCTGCGCAAGCGCCACGGCCGGGCGGCGCGGAGGACGCATGTCGCTCCCGTCCGCCGCACGAGGCCGCGCTCATTCCTTCTCCTGGGCGCGCCGCGATCGGATGATCGCCGATCCGACGCTCCAGCCGCCGATCGCGCCGACTATCGTCCCTGCGATCGCCACGCCGAAGCCCAATGCGCTTCCCACATAGGCGCCGATGAGCGCGCCAACCCCTGCGAAAGCCAGCGCTGTTGCCGACAATTCCACCCGAAAGCTCCCTTCTGATCGGGTCACGCCGCGCCGCCCCATGACGGGAGCGCAGCGGTCCGGCGATTCCTGTAGCCTCTCCTTATCAGGACGCGGACGCCGCGGATATTCCGCCGCGACCGCTCGTCGCCATGATTGCCGCGGCCACACCATAAATTGCTCTCGCTCCGCGCCAAAGCGCGAATAATCGATCCTGAGTCCAGAAAATCGGACGCGCCGCCGCCCATGTTCCGACGTTGCGCGGGATTGGCGATTTCGGGACGACGCAGTAGAACCGTCGAGCGGAGCGGGCGGAGGAGTGGAGAGATTGGATGCGAGCGTCGCGTCGCCGGCCGTCAGGCTGCTCGTCTGTCTCGGACCCCGCTGTGACGAGCGAGGCGGCGGCGAGGCTCTGCTCGCGGCGCTGCGGGAGGCGCTGACCGTAGCCTATGCCGAGGAATGGGCGGCCGGGCGGATCGTCGTCTCGACGCGAGATTGTCTGCGTCACTGCACTCGCGAGCCGATAGCGCGCGTCGAGCCCTCGGGCGACGTCTTCTCCAATCCGCGAATCGAGGAGCTTTTAGCGCTCGTCGCCGAGGCGCTGGCGGCGTGAGCCGCCGATTTTATCCCTCGACACGAGCCCAAAGGCTGGCAGGGGACGCGCTCTATTCTGTCCGCTCTATTCCTCTCCGACCTTGGCGGGCTTCAGCACCACGGGGCGGAGCAGGAAGGAGGGAATATGGTCGCCGAGACCGATCACGGGCGGGCCGTCGTCCTCGCGCGGGCGCGCCGGCCGGCGGTCGCGGCGATCGCCATAGGTCGGCGGTCGCGAATCGGCGTCGGAGGGCCGACGCGGGCGGGCGGCGCGAGCCGGCTCGGCGCGAACCGGCTCGGCGCGGGCTGGCGCTGCACGAGCGGGCGCCGCGCGTTCCGCGCGCTCGACTGCGGCCGCGGGACGTCGCGATCTCTCGGAGCGGGTCCGCTCGCGGCCGCGTGACGGGCGCGGCGCGTCCTCCGCCGGCGGCAGCTCGTCGAGGCGAGGCCCTTCCCAATCGATCTTGTTGCCGATCAGCGTCTCGATCTGGTCGAGATATTTGCGGTCCTCGCCCGTCACCAGCGTGACCGCGGTGCCGGAGCGCCCGGCGCGGCCGGTGCGGCCGATGCGGTGGACATAGTCCTCGCTGTGCGTCGGCACATCGAAATTGAACACATGGCTGACGTCGGGAATGTCGAGCCCGCGCGCCGCGACATCCGAGCAGACGAGCAGCGCCACGTCGCCGTTCTTGAACGCGTCGAGCGACGCCATGCGGGCGGGCTGGTCCATGTCCCCGTGCAGCGCGCCGGCCGAGAAGCCGTGCTTGTCGAGCGAGCGGTGCAATATCGCCACATCGCGTTTGCGATTGCAGAAGATGATCGCATTCTTGAAGTTCTCGGCGCCGCGCAGCAGACGGCGCAGCGTCTCGCGCTTCTCGGCGTGGCCGTGGGTCGCGACCAGCGCCTGGCGGATCGTCGCGGCCGTGCTCGACGCGCGCGCCACCTCGATCCGCACCGGATTATGCAGAAACGCCTCGGTGAGGCGCGTGATCTCCGGCGGCATGGTGGCCGAGAAGAACAAGGTCTGCCGCGTGAACGGCACGAGCTTGCAGATGCGCTCGATGTCGGGAATGAAGCCCATGTCGAGCATGCGGTCGGCCTCGTCGATGACGAGGATCTCGATATTGGTGAGCAGCAGCTTGCCGCGGTCGAAGAAGTCCAGCAGGCGGCCGGGCGTCGCGATCAGCACATCGGCGCCGCGCATGATCTTGGCTTCCTGGTCGCCGAAGGCCATGCCGCCGATCAGAAGCGCGACATTGAGCTTGTGGTTGGCGCCATATTTGGCGAAGCTCGCCTCGACCTGCGCCGCGAGCTCGCGGGTCGGCTCGAGAATGAGAGTTCGCGGCATGCGCGCCCGGGCGCGGCCCTGCTCGAGGCGGCAGAGCATCGGCAGCACGAAGGCCGCCGTCTTGCCGGTTCCGGTCTGGGCGATGCCCAGAATGTCGCGGCCTTGCAAAGCAGGGGGGATCGCCTGCTCCTGGATGGGCGTCGGCTGCGTGTAGCCGGACGTTTCCACGGCGGCGAGGACCTTCTGCGAAAGGCCGAGTTCGTCGAATGTCATCAATGGTCCTGGTCGCGGCGATGTCGGTGAATTCTATCGTAACGCGCGCGCAGGCCGCGACGGGCGCGTGCGTGTCGCTCAGGCGGTTTCGTCGTGACGCGACGACCGAATGTTCCGCTGACGCTGTGCTCGGGCGATCCGAGAGCAAGACGTGCGCCATGCTTGGAGCCGAACGGGCTCAAAGTCAATGAATTTGACGCGGCCGGCCGCGTCCTCCCGCCGCTCCGGCGGGGCCGCAGCCGCGCGGCGGCTCAATTTCGCCCGTTGTCGCAGGGCGAAACCGGGGCGGCGGCGCGCGCCGCCGCGGCCGATGGCAGCGAGCCCGTCGCCGTCATGTCGACGCCGACGCCGCGGAAATCCTGCGGGCCGGCCGGCGGACGCCTGTCGGGGTGCACGAAGGCGATGGCGGGAAGCTCGCCTTTTTGTAACATTGACGACAGCAGGTCCGCGCCGAGCACGCTGGCGAGCGCCAGCAGGGTGCAATAGAGCGCGACTCTCTCGATCATCGAGCCTCTCCCGTCACGAAAAATGTCCCGGTCGTCGACATGAGCGCCCCGTTGCTCCAGTCGCGGTAGAGATTGACGCTTTGCGGTTAAGGACGCGTTGACGCGCCCGCCGAAGCCGCGGCCCGGCACGGAAACGGGCATGGAACCGACTTGGAAACCGACTTGGAAACGGATTGGAAAGCCTCGCGGAGGGCGAGGCGGCTCCTCACTTGTTCCGCGGCGAATGCACATTATCTCCCTTCGTGATTTGTCGTTTCGCCCTTCCGCTGCGGAAGGCCCGCCCCGATTTTTTCCGTCGTTCCGCTTTTGGGTCTTGCCAATGCCCCTGCGAGAAAGAAAACTCACCGGGTCCCCGCTTCGCCCTCCGCGCGATCGCCGGCAGAGCCCGGGCGGTACGGAGAATGCTACGAACCCGTTCGGCAGGCCTGTCGAGGGCCCTTCATCGGAAAGGGGAAAAAGGAAGGCCGAGGTGACCGTGAACGATGAATTTTCGCTCGACAGTTCTGAACCCCGCGTGACGCGGCGCGGCGCGCCTCCTCGCGCCGCCGGGCGGACACGTGCGAGCAAGGAGCCACGCAAGAGCGGCGGCGGCGATGGCGGCGCCGGAACAGCGCTGATCACCCGTACTCGAACACAGACGCGGCGTCCCAACATGTACCGCGTTCTCTTGCTCAACGACGATTACACGACTCAGGAGTTCGTGGTGATCGTGCTGCGCAAATACTTCAACAAGTCTCTAGAAGAGGCGACACGCATCATGCTGCATGTGCATAATCACGGCGTCGGCGAATGTGGGGTCTACACCTACGAGGTCGCCGAGACCAAAGTGACGCAAGTGATGGATTATGCGCGCAAGCATCAGCACCCGCTTCAGTGCATCATGGAAAAGAAGTGAGGGCGGACGAAAACGATGCCGACATTCTCGCGCAACCTCAAGCAGTCTCTCGATCGCGCTCTCGCTTCGGCGAGGGAACGCCATCATGAATATGCGACGCTCGAGCATCTCCTGCTCAGCCTCATCGATGACACCGACGCGGCCGCCGTGCTGCGCGCCTGCTCGGTCGATCTCGATCTTCTGGGCAAGAATCTGCGCGACTACATCGACCGCGAATTGGACAATCTGGTCAATGAATCGGCAGGCGATTGCAAGCCGACCGCCGGTTTCCAGCGTGTCGTGCAGCGCGCCATCATCAGCGTGCAGTCCTCCGGCCGCGAGGATGTGAACGGCGCCAATGTGCTCGTCGCTCTGTTCGCCGAGCGCGAGAGCCACGCCGTCTACTTCCTGCAGGAGCAGGACATGACGCGCTATGACGCGGTCAATTACATCAGCCACGGCATCGCCAAGCGACCGGGCCTCTCCGACGGCTCGCGCGCGCCGCGCGGCGTCGAGGACGAGGCCGACCGCGGCGACACGCGCGAGCAGCGCGAAGGCGAGCCGCGCAAGAAGGAAGGCGCGCTCGAGGCCTATTGCGTCAATCTCAACCGCAAGGCGCGCGACGGGCGCATCGATCCTCTGATCGGACGCGAGTCCGAGGTGCTGCGCACGATCCAGGTGCTGTGCCGCCGGCAGAAGAACAATCCGCTGCTCGTCGGCGATCCCGGCGTCGGCAAGACCGCGATCGCCGAAGGCCTCGCCCGCAAGATCATCCAGAACGAGGTTCCGGACGTGCTGTCGAGCGCGACCGTCTTCGCTCTGGACATGGGCACGCTGCTCGCCGGCACGCGCTATCGCGGCGATTTCGAGGAGCGGCTGAAGCAGGTCATCAAGGAGATCGAGAACCACAAGAACGCGATCCTCTTCATCGACGAGATCCATACGGTGATCGGCGCCGGCGCCACCTCCGGCGGCGCGATGGACGCCTCCAATCTGCTGAAGCCGGCGCTGGCGCAAGGCACGCTGCGCTGCATCGGCTCGACCACCTATCGCGAATATCGCCAATATTTCGAGAAGGACCGCGCGCTGGTGCGTCGCTTCCAGAAGATCGACGTCAATGAGCCGTCGATCCCGGATGCGATCGAGATCATGAAGGGGCTGAAGCCCTATTTCGAGGAGTTCCACAAGATCCGCTACACCACCGAGGCGGTGAAGGCGGCGGTGGAATTGTCGGCGCGCTACATTCATGATCGCAAGCTGCCGGACAAGGCGATCGACGTCATCGACGAGACCGGCGCCGCGCAGATGCTGCTGCCCGAATCGAAGCGCAAGAAGACGATCGGCTTGAAGGAGATCGAGACGACGATCTCGACCATGGCCCGCATCCCGGCCAAGACCGTCTCCAAGGACGACGCCGAGGTGCTCGCCCATCTCGACGAGACCTTGAAGCGCGTCGTCTATGGACAGGACAAGGCGGTCACCGCTCTGACCTCGGCGATCAAGCTCGCCCGCGCCGGCTTGCGCGATCCCGAGAAGCCGATCGGCTGCTATCTCTTCTCCGGCCCGACCGGCGTCGGCAAGACCGAAGCGGCGCGTCAGCTCGCGACCTCGCTCGGAATCGAGCTCGTGCGCTTCGACATGTCCGAATATATGGAGCGTCACACCGTCAGCCGTCTGATCGGCGCCCCTCCCGGCTATGTCGGCTTCGACCAGGGCGGCTTGCTCACCGACAGCATCGACCAGCATCCGCATTGCGTGCTGCTGCTCGACGAGATCGAGAAGGCGCATTCCGATCTCTACAACATCCTGCTGCAGGTGATGGACCACGGGAAGCTCACCGATCATAATGGCAAGCAGATCGACTTCCGCAATGTCATTCTGATCATGACCACCAATGCGGGCGCCGCCGATCTCGCGCGCACGCCGATCGGCTTCACCCGCGCGAAGGTTCATTCGTCCGACGACAATGAGGCGATCAATCGCCTGTTCGCGCCGGAGTTCCGCAATCGTCTCGACGCGATCGTGACCTTCGGCCATCTGCCGGAAGAAGTGATCGCCCGCGTCGTCGACAAGTTCGTGATGCAGCTCGAGGCGCAGCTCGCCGACCGCAATGTGACGATCGAGCTCACCGACGAAGCGCGCGCCTGGCTGGTCGAGCACGGTTATGATCAGGCGATGGGCGCGCGGCCGATGGCGCGCGTGATTCATCAGAGCATCAAGACGCCGCTCGCCGACGAGGTTCTGTTCGGCCGGCTGAAGAATGGCGGCGCGGTGCGCGTGGTGGTGGTGACGGATGAGAGCGGCGCCAAGACGCTCGGCTTCGTCTTCCCCGAAGGGCCGGTGCTGCCGCGTCCCGAGCGCGACATCATCGAGGCGGGCAAGAAGCGCGCGAGCGCCGACGGCGAGCCGCGGCGCGCGCGCAAGGCCAAGGACGCCGATCTGGACAAGAGCGAAAGCGCGCGCCCGCGCAGCGTCCCCGAGACGCCGCTCAAGAACTGAGCGCGTCATCATCGCAGACATCGAGAGGCGGCCCTTCGCGGGGCCGCCTTTTTTCATACCTTCTGTTAACCATCCCGAATCTAGAGTGGGACAGTCGCTTTTTGCGCGAGGGTCGCGGAGCGTCGCGTCGCTCGCGCCGAACCGGTCCGACCTCTGGCGATGCGAATCTGTCACATTATCGAATCTTCGAGCGGTGGGAGCGCCCAGGTCGTCCTCGATCTGCTGCGCGCCGGATGCGCGGCGGGCGACGATCAGACGCTGATCTATTCGCCCATGCGCGCCGAGCCGCGCTTTCTTCGATCGCTCGAGGCGCTGCGCGGCGATGTCGGCATTCATGCATTGCCGATGCAGCGGCGCGTCGGTTGGCGTGACGTCGTCGTCGCTTGGCGGTTGATGCGCCTCCTGCGCGCGCTCGGCCCCTTCGACGTCATCGCGTCGCACAGCTCCAAGGCCGGCGCGCTGGCGCGCATGGCCGGCGTGGCTCTGCCGGGCGCCGCGCAAATCTACACCCCGCACGCTTTCATCACCATGGCGCCCGATGCGTCGGCGATTTATGGCGTCATCGAATGGCTGGCGAGCTGGTTCTGCGACGCGATCGTCGTCGGCTCGCAGCAGGAATGGAATCATGCGCGCGAGGCGCTGCGCATCTCCGCCGCGCGTCTGCGCCTCGTGCCCATGGGCGTCGATCTCTCCGTCCCGGTCGATCGCGATGCGGCGCGGCTCGCGCTCACGGCGGGGGAGGGCGAATTCATCGTCGGCTTCATCGGCCGGCTCGTGCCGCAGAAGAATCCCGAGCGTCTCGCCGACGTCTTCGCGCTCGTCGCCGCGGCCGAGCCGCGCGCGCGCTTCGTCATCGTCGGCGACGGGCCGTTGCGCGATGCGCTGCAGGACCATATTGCGCAGCGCGGCGTCGCCGATCGCACGCGGCTCGTCGGCGGATGCGACGCGCGCGCGCTGACGCCGGGCTTCGATTGTCTGGTTTGCACCAGCGACTATGAATCCTACGGCTTGATCTTTCCGGAGGCGCTCGCCGCCGGCGTTCCGATCGTCACCCCGCCGGTCGGCGTCGCGCGCGAAGCCGCGAGCGAGGGCGCGACCGGCGTCGTGACGGGTTTCGACGCGGCGGACATCGCCGCCGGCGTGCTGAAGCTGGCAAGGCTCGACTCCGAGGCGCGCACGCGCATGTCGGAACATTGCCGCGCGCATTCGCGGCGCTTCGATTTCGCCGAGACGGCGCGACGCACGCGCGCGCTGTATCAGAGCTTCGTGAAACGTCGGAGTGATTCATGATTCGCCGAACAGACGCAGCAACGCGCTCGCTCGTTTGCATCTTTGCCGCGATTCAGCTCGCCTGTGTCGAAGCGCGAGCCGAGGCGGGCCGGGTCTGGATGGTGATCATCGAGGACCAGCCGCCACATTGGGCGTCGCTCGCTTATGGCGTCCCCGAGACCGATGATGCGTTCGGCTCGTTTCGCTGCAAATCCCAGAGCGGCGAGGTCATCCTCTTCATCGCCGAGACCAGCGGCAAGCTCGTCGCCGGCAGGCCCGCCTCGGCGACGCTCGCAGCCGGCGAGGTCCGCGCGACGATCGCCGGCAAGCTCCTGCCGAACGAGGACGCCGGCGTGCCGAGCTTCGAGGGGCGCATCGCGGCCGAGGATCCGATTTTCCTGGCCATGACGAGCGCAAAGACGCTCGAGGCGACGATTGGTTCGGCAAAGCAGTCGGCGCCGCTCAAGGGCGCCGCCGACAAGGTGAAGCGTTTCATGGCCGCTTGCAAGAAGCGCTGATCACTGCTCCTGCGCGGCGCGCTTGCGGCGCGGCGCCGACGCCGGCTTCGCCTTTTCCGCGCGCGGCGGACGGCGCTTCAGCACCTCGTCGAGATAGCGGCCCGTATGGCTGCTCGGCGCCGCGACGATCGCCGATGGCGGGCCTTCCGCGACGATCTCGCCGCCGCCGTCGCCGCCCTCGGGACCGAGATCGAGGATCCAATCAGCCGTCTTGATCACCTCGAGATTATGCTCGATCACGACGACGCTATTGCCTTGGTCGACGAGCTCGTGCAGCACTTCGAGCAGCTTTGCGACATCGTGGAAATGCAGGCCCGTCGTCGGCTCGTCGAGAATATAGAGCGTGCGTCCGGTCGAACGCCGCGCCAGTTCCTTGGCGAGCTTGATGCGCTGCGCCTCGCCGCCCGACAGAGTCGTCGCCTGCTGGCCGACGCGCACATAATCGAGGCCGACGCGCTTCAAGGTCTCCATCTTGTCGCGGATCGCCGGCACCGCCTTGAACAGATCGCTCGCCTCCTCGACCGTCATGTCGAGGACGTCGGCGATCGACTTGTCGCGATATTTCACCTCCAGCGTCTCGCGGTCGTAGCGCTTGCCCTTGCACACGTCGCAAGTGACATAGACGTCCGGCAGAAAGTGCATCTCGATCTTGATGACGCCGTCGCCCTGACAGGCTTCGCAGCGGCCGCCTTTTACGTTGAAAGAGAAACGCCCCGGCGCATAGCCGCGCGCCTTGGCTTCGGGAAGGCCGGCGAACCATTCGCGGATCGGCGTGAAGGCGCCCGTATAGGTCGCCGGATTGGAGCGCGGCGTGCGGCCGATCGGCGATTGATCGATATCGATGATCTTGTCGATATGCTCGAGCCCGTCGATCTTGTCGAAAGGCGCCGGATGCTCATGCGCATTGTTGAGGCGCCGCGCCACCGCTTTGTACAGCGTCTCGATGACGAGAGTGGATTTTCCGCCGCCGGAGACGCCGGTGACGGCGGTGAACAGGCCGAGCGGAATCTTCGCCTCGACATTTTTCAGATTATTGCCGCGCGCTCCGGAAATCTTCAGCCAGCGAGCGGGATCCGGCTTGCGCAGCGCATGGCGTAGCGTCACCTGCCGCGCGCCGGTCAAATATTGGCCGGTGAGTGAATTCTCGTCGTCCATGATCTCCTGCGGCGCGCCTTTGGAGACGATTCGGCCGCCATGCACGCCGGCGCCTGGGCCGACATCGACGACATAATCGGCGGCGAGAATCGCATCCTCGTCATGCTCGACGACGATGACGCTGTTGCCGAGATCGCGCAGCCGCCGCAGCGTGTCGAGCAGACGATCATTGTCGCGTTGATGCAGGCCGATCGACGGCTCGTCGAGCACATAGAGCACGCCGGTGAGGCCGGAGCCGATCTGCGAGGCGAGACGAATGCGCTGGCTCTCTCCGCCGGACAATGTGCCGGAGGCGCGCGACAACGTCAGATAGTCGAGCCCGACGTCGACGAGGAAGGTGAGTCGGTCGCGAATCTCCTTCAATATGCGATGGGCGATCTCATTGCGCTTGGCGTCGAGCTTTTCCGGCAATGCGCGAAACCAGTCGAGCGCCGCGCGCACGGAGAGATCGGACACCTCGCCGATGTGGCGCGCATCGATCTTCACCGCCAGCGCCTCGGGCTTCAAGCGATAGCCGAGACACGCCTTGCACGGCTCGGCCGACATATAACGGCCGATCTCCTCGCGCGCCCATTCGCTGTCGGTTTCGAGGAAGCGCCTCTGCAGATTGCTGACGACGCCCTCGAACGGCTTCGTCACATCATAGGCGCGTGCGCCATCGTCATAAGAGAAGCGAATCTCCTCCTTGCCGGAGCCGTGCAGCAGCACGTCGCGCACCGCCTTGTCGAGCTTCTCGAAAGGCGTGTCCATGCGAAATTTGTAATGGCGGCCGAGCGACTCCAGAGCCTGCATGTAATAGGGCGAGGAGGATTTCGCCCAAGGCGCGATGGCGCCTTTGCGCAGGCTGAGCTTCTGATCGGGAACGACGAGATCGGCGTCGATCACCTGCTCTTGTCCGAGGCCGCTGCAGACGGGGCAGGCGCCGAAGGGATTGTTGAAGGAGAACAGCCGCGGCTCGATCTCCGGAATGGTGAAGCCGGAGACGGGGCAGGCGAATTTCGACGAGAAGACGATGTGGTCGGGTGCGTAATGCGTCGAGGCGTAGGCGGCCGGCGCATTCGGCGCCTCGCTCACTGCCGATTGCCGATCCGCGAATTCGACCACAGCCAAACCATTGGCCAATTCCAGCGCCGTCTCGAAACTATCGGAGAGGCGCGCGCCGATGTCGCTGCGCACGACGATGCGGTCGACGACGATGTCGATGTCGTGCTTCAGCTTCTTGTCGAGTGGCGGCGTGTCGGCGATCTCGTGATAGGCGCCGTCGATCTTCAAGCGCTGAAAGCCGCGCTTCGTATATTCGGCGATCTCTTTTCGATATTCGCCCTTGCGGCCGCGCACCACCGGCGCGAGCAGATAGAGCCGCGTCCCCTGCGGCAGCGCCAGCACGCGATCGACCATTTGCGAGACGGTCTGACTCTCGATCGGCAGGCCCGTCGCCGGCGAATAGGGGATGCCGACGCGCGCCCAGAGCAGACGCATGTAATCGTGAATCTCGGTCACCGTGCCGACGGTGGAGCGCGGATTTTTCGACGTCGTCTTCTGCTCGATGGAGATGGCCGGGGAGAGCCCGTCGATCTGGTCGACATCGGGCTTCTGCATCATCTCGAGGAATTGCCGCGCATAGGCGGAGAGCGACTCCACATAGCGACGCTGGCCTTCCGCATAGATGGTGTCGAAAGCGAGCGAGGATTTGCCCGAGCCCGAGAGGCCGGTGAAAACCACGAATTTGTCGCGCGGAATGACGAGGTCGACATTCTTGAGATTATGCTCGCGCGCGCCGCGAATGGCGATGACCTTGCCGTCGAACAGATCGTCGAGCGTGGTCTCTGCAGCGGATTTCTTCGAGCTTCGCATGGGCATGACCTGGATGAAGCAGCGGGCGGTCTCACCCTCCCCTCGAGGGGGAGGGGCGCCCCGAAGGCGTGGGGTGGGGTGAAATGCGCCCATTGTCTTAGGTTGCCACGATCTTACGCCCTCCGTCTCCTCTTGCCATGCTGCGACGCAGTAATCCACAGCCTCGACACACGCGCGCGTCCCGCCGCCGTTTCTAGGGCGAGGCATGGGAGGTTCGGAACGCCGCGGCGGCGTTGAGAGGAAAGGTTGGTCGGAGCCGCAACGTTTCGGACCACGGTAGGTTTTTCTGTTTCAGATCGCAGGATTTTAGATTAGTCCAACATCTATCGGTTGCGCGGCCGCGAAAACGTGCTCCACATCTTTCTTATTAAGTCCGAACATCCGTTGAAACAGGCCGCCGAGCAGCGAACGATAGTCGGTCAGAACGGGGTAGTCGCGATTCTCGAACAGATGCCGCTGATCGACGTCTATCTGTTCGCCCATGATGCGACCGCCTCTGACGCCACCGCCGAGCACCCAATAGACACTGCCGTGACCGTGGTCGGTTCCACGACTCCCATTCTCTCGAAAAGTGCGCCCGAACTCCGACAGGACAACGATGACAGTATTATCCCATTGCGGGCCGATTTGCTCCGCAAAACGCTTGAGACCTCGCCCAAGTTCGCGGATTCTGTCTGCGAGATAGCCGTCGGCCGCTCCTTGGTTTGCATGCGTGTCCCAGCCGCCTACGTCGACAAAGCCCAAATTAAACCGATCACGCATCAAACGACCGATACGGTCCGCAGAAAGCTCGAAGTGTTTCGGTACGGCAACGGTTCGGCCTGGCTGTGTCTCCTGCTCGACAACCGTTTGATAGATTTCATTGCGGACGCGAAAACCTTCCTGCACTTGCTGCGAGAGTCGGCTATCCGAGTACATCGTGGCGATAAGTTTCTCTTGGCGCGAATCGATGCCGGGCTTGCTGAGGTTGTTGATCGCAAAATTGGGAATCGCGTCGCCGCCATGAAATGCGAGGGGCACTTGATCGGTGAATGAGATGGGTCGAGCTCGTGTCAGGACACTGGCGAGCCGCGCCATGAAACCGGAGAGGTAATCACGGGTCTGGCTGGTCTGCAGGCCAAGCTCGATCGCGTCCTGGGTCTCGAAGTGACTACGCGTCAAATCATGGATGCCAGCGAAAGGCACGAATGCCACTTGACCTTGCTGAAACAAAGGAAATATCGTTTCTCGTAAGGCGGGATGGAGCCCCCAATTCTGATCTAGAGGCAAAGCGGACGTCGCGACGAGCGGATCCGGACGTGCGATTGCCAATCGCGGGCGCGCTTCATAGTAGAAGTCGCTGCTGACGGGGATAACAACATTCGCGGCGTCATAACCGCCTCGCAGGAACACGATGAGCAGCCGAGCGTTAGTTTGCGGCGCCGCCCAGACTCGCCCGGCGCTAGTCATGGGCGCGATCGACGCCGCAAATCCTTGGATCAGTTGACGGCGATTGAGACTCATGCTGCCCTCACTGGACGATTCAGTACATGAATTCAGGAGACGAGAGGAACAACATATTCCAATCTTGTGGCGAAGCCGCCCCGTTCAGCGTTGCGAGAGTCGACGGCTTCAGCTTCAGCTTCAGGGTGTCGAAGTAGGCCCCGCTTTTGATCGATGGAAGCGCGGATCGGCTTACGTCTCGGCTCTTCGGTTCGAAGAGCCGCACGGAGTTCGAGCTGATGTTATGAGCGATCTCAAATCGAGTCATCATTTGACCTGGCCCGTTCCAACTAGAGGAGACCATCGGGTAGCCGTCGGGTGTCTGGCGCTTGTAAAGACCTTCGCCTAGACGATCCAACCATTTTTGGATCGGAGCCGTGTTGGAGACAATCATGCCGTCGTAGGCTAGTCGGACAGCTGAAAGGACGTATTTCACCGGGTCCTTGAAACGATTTCCGCGCGCATGATCGAATTCATGCGAATGGAACAAGGTGTCTAGCACTGCCGCTATGTCGCCATCTGTTTTCTGGAAGGTTCGCGACAGCCTATCAACCAATGTTTGGGGTGGGTCATCCGAAACAAAATAAATTGCAATTCGACGGGCGATATGACTGGCCGTTGCCGGTTGCTTGCAGAGAATGTCTATCGCTTGCTCAACTTCTGCGAGGCCGCGTCCATGTATGCGCTGACCTAAAAAAATCTTATTGCCGAAGTCATGCCGCTTCGAATCGAACTCGAAAAGCCCATCTGTTATAATCTGCCGTTGGGGCTCCGGGGTTTGCTCCTGGCTAACCCCGTTACGCTGTATGCCGATGCCTGTCAGGATGCGGGCAAGTTCTTCGACGTCTTTCTGGCTATAGCCAGATCCAATTCCCATCGTATGCAACTCGATGATCTCACGCGCATAATTCTCGTTGAGATGACCAACCGCATTTTCGGCGTTGTCAAGATATCGAATCATCGCCGGATGTCGCACTGTAGCCATCAACAAATCACGGAACCGACCCATCGCCCGCGGACGGACTGCCACGCTTTCATAGTCACCTATAAGTAATCTTATGTCTGCTTTATTTTGAAACACATTAAAATGGTTGAACCAGAACCACGTCATTCTCTGAAGTAGCTGATCTTGTGAATATAGTGAATTGATGATGCTTGCTGTTGCGGCTTGTCGTGCGATATTATCCATCGCAGCCCGGAAAATTTTTTTTGCCTCTGCCTTTTCGTTTTGGTTTTTCGCTAGACGGATTGCTCGACGCTGGACGTCGAGCGTCCTGACGACCTCAGAGACGGATTTATTGCTAATATCGAGCGCGTCGATCTGTTCTTGCGCTGCTTGTGGAAGTTGATGGGCAGGATCTGGGTGGAGTTGCCCCTGCAGCCATTTTTCTCGGCCCAAAGTCTGAAAACTGGACACTGTCGACGAGGTGGCGCCCCAAGTGACCGCATCCATCAGGGCAAGGTCGCTCTCGGCCGGGAGGCTGTCTGTCTCCGTCGACTGCCCGGTTGAAATGAGCAGCGGATAAGCCACTAGGCTGCCAAAAAACGCGGTCCTCGCATTGCTGAATTGCACCATGACTAGTCCCCGCAGGCCGTCGACGCGTTCGCTCCAAACCGATGGCCGAACATGTTCGACGAAATTGTCTATTCTGTGAAGACGATAGCGATCCTGTCTTATTCATGACGGCGTCGTGACGACGTCTATGAAAGCCTGCGATCGCGTTTCGGAAGCGCGGTCTCGATCGCCGGCGTCTGGCCTTCAACAATGAGCGACGCGACGCAGGCCCGGCGAGGCCTGTTTTGACGAGCGCGCGATCAGACGCCCGCATCGCCATCGCACGTGATTCGGGCGCGTTCCGCAGGACTTACCCGGGCTATCGGAGCGGTTTGTCTCGTTAGCTGGCTGAAACCACTCGATGTCATACTGTCCTGAGTAAACTCGAGCAGTTTTCATTCCGATTGGATTTGAAAGAACTCTACAGCAGGTGATCCGACGAGGATCGTAATCTGTTCATTTACATTTGTCCAGATGTCTGATATCGAGCCTCATGGTTCCGGCCTCAACCGCAAGAGGTAAGCTTTGGACGGCCTTATGACTGACGCTAAAGTCGCTGCTACGCGTAAATTCATCATTGAAACCGCCGAACGGCTCGGCGTAGAATTCAAAGCTCGTTTCGAGGCGTTGAAAGCCGCCGGAGATCCGGAGCACCTTTCGCCTTCGCTCGGATTCGCTGGCGGTGGCAGAACCCTTGGGCCAGATGGGGGGCTTAATCCTGTCGCGCCAGCAAAATATTTTTTCGATTCTCCTCGATTAGTCGATCGCTTTATCGACCTTCTGCCGTATTTCGAGGGACCATCGACGACATTCGACATCGGCGTTGGCCCAGGCACTTTGCTCGTGCTCCTTCGTGAAATCTATGGGCAGAAGGTTTGCGGTATCGACGTGGAACTCGAACAGCGAGGCCCTTATAAGGCGTTGCGACAGGCGTATGGGCTCACTGACGTCGTGTTTGAACACTGGGTGCGTCCTTTCCAGGGATTGCCAATTCCTCCTGGGACCGAGCAGGTGGTTGTTTTTAGCCCCGCCTTTCATTCTGAATGGAAAGTGCCAGAATATGAGTTTTTTATCGAAGATTGCCGAGCCAAAATGACTGGTCCTAAAAGGCTAATTTTGTTTTTCAATCTAAAAGGATTCACCGCTGAAGGTCGGCGTTACTTTGCTGTCGCCGCGCGACGGCCTCGTCCCGAATACAAGAATTTCTTCATCATGGAGCTTTGAAGTTACTCTTGCTTGATAACCTCTCGTTTACCTTAGAGGGTAATCGGCGGTGACGTGCGTGTCGTGAGCGCACGGATAAGGTTTTATTCCGGCATTTGGGGATCGCGCTGAAATATCGGCCGGGCAAGCGGAGGGAAGCACAGCGGCGCGCCGATGGTGGCTGATCTTCATCGCAATGGACGGGCGCATTGGTAGCTGTCTGGGCAACTCCCGGGCTGCTTCGTCGCGTCGCTCCCCGCAATGGCGTCGCCTTGGATCGCACGATTTAAACCAAAAAAATCTTCGTTCCGGCAGTTTCACTTCGCGAACCGCAGCACCGCGAACAGCAGTCCGCCCACCGCGAGCTGCGTCACCACCATCCAGCGCAGAATTTCCACTTTCAGATGCGCCGTCGCGGTCTCGATCTTGGCTTCGAGCCGGCCGATATCACCCGACAACTTCGTCGCGAGTCGATCGATGTCGGCCTTCGACGCGATGCCGTCACGCAACGCCACATCCGGCGCTTCGGCATGGGCGCGCGCTTGGCTCTCGTCGACGCCGGCGGCGCGCAGGCGGTCGACATAGGCGAGGCGGTCGAAAATGAAGGCCGAAGAACTCTTGCGATCAAGATAGGCGCGGGAATCTCTGAAAGCAAACTGATCTGCTTCCGGGATGCGAGCCTGAAGGCTCGCGGTCCGAGCGCGGCCCTGCGCCGACACGGCACAAATCATGCTGCCAGACGACGCGACCGGGAAAGGCGAGCGAGAGCAATGGCGAGATTCGAACATTTGGGAGGCGAGCGGCGGAGCGCTCGCGAGGCCGCGCGATGAGCGAGCCTCTGCGCGCCGTTCTGATCGACATCGAAGGCGTCATGGCGCCCATGGCCTTCATGACCGAGACGCTTATCCCGCTCGCCGCGCAGCGGCTCGGGAGCTATATTGTCGAGCATGCCGAGGACGAGGTGGTGGAGGAGGCGCTCGAGGAGACCGGGCGGCTCATGGGCGGCTATGAGCTCGAGCCCGCGCAGGCGGAATCGCTGCTGCTGCGCTGGATGAAGCAGGGGCGCAAGGCGACGCCGCTGAAAATCCTCCAGGGTCTCGTCTGGGAGGAGGCCTATGAGGCGGGCAGTCTGCAGGGCGAGCTCTATCCCGATGTGAGCGCCGCTCTCGCCGCCTGGGCCGCCGCCGGCCTGCGCCTCTTCGTCTATTCCTCCAATTCGGCTCCCGCGCAGAAGCTGCTGCTGACCCGCTGCGGCTCCGCGGAAGTGACCGGACGGTTCGAGGATTTCTTCGACACCTCGCTCGGCCAGAAGATCGAGCCCGGCTCCTATCGCGACATCTGCGAGCGGCTGGGCCTGCCTGCGGCGTCGATCCTGCTGCTGTCGGAAAGCGAGGAGGAGCTGGACGCCGCCAGGACCGCCGGGCTCGCGACCATCCGCATCGCGCGCGACGGGCCGGTCGACAGCGGCCATGCCGTCAGCCCCGATCTCGCCTCTCTGAACATCGGACAGTGACGAATGACGAAATTCACGCTCGAGACGCGCGACGGAACGCGATCGGAGATCGCCGGCAAGGATCGCGCGACGATGATGAAGCTGATCCGCAAATCGGGCGTGCAGGAGCTGCTCGCGGAATGCGGCGGCAGCTGCACCTGCGCCACCTGCCAAATCTATGTCGATCTGCCCGAGGGCGTCGCCATGCCCCCGATCGAGACCGCCGAAGCCATCATGCTGGCCAAGGCGCCCAACCGCCGGCTCAATTCGCGTCTCGCCTGTCAGATGAAATTCGACTCGAGCCTCGATGGGATGCATGTCTGCATCGCGCCGGAGGATTTCAGTCAGATGTAAGGGCCGGGGGAGGGGCCCGGACGAAAAAGGCCCGATCTTTCGATCGGGCCCTCGGGTCTCAGTAGCTGTAATACATGTCGTATTCGACCGGGTGGGGCGCCATCTCGAAGCGATAGACGTCCTGATACTTCAGGTCGATGTAGGAGAGGATGAAGTCCTCGTTGAAGACGCCGCCAGCGGTCAGGAAGCCGTAGTCGGCCTTCAGGCTGTCGAGCGCCTCGCGCAGCGAGCCGCACACCGTCGGGATCGCCTTCAGCTCCTCCGGCGGCAGGTCGTACAGGTCCTTGTCGGAGGGCTGGCCCGGATCGATCTTGTTGGCGATGCCGTCGAGGCCGGCCATCAGCATGGCCGAGAAGGCGAGATAGGGGTTCGCTGTCGGATCGGGGAAGCGAACCTCGACGCGCTTCGCCTTCGGGCTGGTCGCGAAGGGAATGCGGCAGGAGGCCGAGCGGTTGCGCGACGAATAGGCGAGCAGCACCGGCGCCTCGAAGCCCGGAACCAGGCGCTTATAGGAGTTCGTCGACGGATTGGTGAAGGCGTTCAGCGCCTTGGCGTGCTTGATGATGCCGCCGATATACCACAGGCACTCCTGGGAGAGGCCGGCGTATTTGTCGCCCGCGAACACCGGCTTGCCTTCCTTCCAGATCGACTGGTGGACATGCATGCCCGAGCCATTGTCGCCATAGACCGGCTTCGGCATGAAGGTCGCCGTCTTGCCGTAGGAATGCGCGACCTGATGGATCGCATATTTGTAGATCTGCAGATGGTCGGCGACCTCGACGAGCGTCGCGAACTTCAGGCCGAGCTCGTGCTGGGCGGAGGCGACCTCGTGATGGTGCTTCTCGACTTTTACGCCCATCGACGCCATGGCCGCCAGCATCTCGCCGCGCATGTCCTGGGCGGAGTCGATCGGCGGAACCGGGAAATAGCCGCCCTTGGTGCGCACGCGATGGCCGAGATTGCCACCTTCATAGGCCGTGTCGGAATTGGTCGGCAGCTCGACCGAATCGACGGTGAAGCCGGTGTTGTAGGGATCGGTGGAGAAGCGCACGTCGTCGAAGACGAAGAATTCGGCTTCCGGACCGAAGAAGGAGGTGTCGCCGACGCCGGTCGACTGCAGATAGGCCTGCGCCTTCTTGGCGATGCCGCGCGGGTCGCGGTTGTAGGGCTGGCCGGTGGTCGGCTCGACGACGTCGCAGACGATCGACAGGGTGGAGGCGGCGAAGAACGGATCGGTCGTGACCGTGGAGAGGTCGGGCAGCAGCGTCATGTCGGACTCGTTGATCGCCTTCCAGCCGGCGATGGAGGAGCCGTCGAACATGATGCCTTCGTTCAGCGCATCCTCGTCGACGATCGACACGTCGAAAGTGACATGCTGCCACTTGCCGCGCGGATCCGTAAAGCGGAAATCCACATATTTCACGTCGTTGTCGGCGATCTGCTTGAGAACGTCCTTGGCCGTCGTCATGTCGTGGAGCCTTCAGTTCGATGTGGAGCGTCGAAGCGTATTGCGCGAGCGGGATGATGAAGCCGCAGGGCGCGCCGAGATCGACGGGATGAGCCGGTTCAGATCGCGTCCGCCCCGGTCTCGCCGGTGCGGATTCGGATCGCGCCTTCGACATTGGAGACGAAAATCTTTCCGTCGCCGATGCGGCCCGTCTGCGCGGCTTTGCGGATCGCCTCGATCGCGCGATCGACGGTGTCGTCCGCGAGCACGATCTCGATCTTCACCTTGGGCAGGAAGTCGACCACATATTCCGCGCCGCGATAGAGCTCGGTGTGCCCTTTCTGGCGACCGAAACCCTTCGCCTCGGTGACAGTAATGCCTTGCAGGCCGGCGACTTGCAGCGCCTCTTTTACTTCATCGAGCTTGAAGGGTTTGATGATCGCCTCGATTTTCTTCATTCACCCTTCCCCGCATCGCTCGTGTTCCGAGGCTGCGACGGCTTCCGCCCTCCCGGCCCGGGAACCGAGGGCTAATAGCATCTGCTGCAAAAATGTTCCACGGCTAAAATAGCGCGGACGATCGCAGCCGACGCCCAAAAATGAGGCGTCGGCTGCGGTCGTCGACGTCGAATTCGCGCGAGCGAATGTGCGGAGATCAGAAAAGTCTCAGGGTTTCGCTCGCCTCTTTCAGAAAGCCAGCAGCGGCGCGAAACGACGCGTCGCCGCTCGATCGTCCGGCGTCGGAGCGACGCGCCTCGGTCGCCGAAGCGATCTCAACGTGTCGGCACGGTCGAGATCGTCTTCAGAATCTGCGAGGCGATCTGGTAGGGGTCTCCTTGCGAGTTCGGACGGCGATCTTCCAGATAGCCTCTGTAATCGTTCTTGACGAAGCTGTGCGGCACGCGGATCGAGGCTCCACGATCGGCGACGCCCCAGCTGAATGTGTTGATCGACGCGGTTTCGTGCAGGCCGGTCAAGCGCAGATGATTATCCGGTCCATAGACCGCGATATGCGCGTCCTTAGCCTTCTCGAACGCGCTCATCAGCTGCTCGAAATAGGCTTTGCCGCCGACCTCGCGCAGATAAGCGGTCGAGAAATTGGCGTGCATGCCGGAGCCGTTCCAATCGGTGTTGCCGAGCGGCTTGCAGTGGAACTCGATGTCGATGCCGTATTTCTCGGCGAGGCGCAGCAGGATGTAGCGCGCCACCCACATCTCGTCGGCGGCTTTGCGCGAGCCCTTGCCGAACACCTGGAACTCCCACTGGCCCTTGGCCACCTCGGCGTTGATGCCTTCGTGATTGATGCCGGCCTCGAGGCAGATGTCGAGATGCTCCTCGACGATCTGGCGCGCGATCTCGCCGACGTTCTTATAGCCGACGCCAGTGTAATAGGGCCCCTGCGGCGCCGGGAAGCCGGACTCGGGAAAGCCGAGCGGACGGCCGTTCTTGTAGAAGAAATATTCCTGCTCGAAGCCGAACCAGGCGCCCTCGTCGTCGAGAATGGTGGCGCGCGCGTTGGACGGATGCGGCGTCACGCCGTCCGGCATCATCACCTCGCACATCACCAGCGCGCCATTGGTGCGCGTGCTGTCCGGGAAGACGGAGACGGGCTTCAGCACGCAGTCGGAACTGCGGCCCTCGGCCTGCTGCGTCGAGCTGCCGTCGAAGCCCCAGAGCGGCAGCTCCTCGAGCGTCGGGAAGCGGTCGAAATGTTTGATCTGCGTTTTGCCGCGTAGATTCGGCACCGGCTTATAGCCGTCGAGCCAGAGATACTCGAGCTTGTATTTGGGCATTTGTTACGCCTCCTTCCCTCTGTCGAGGCTCGACGCTGCGCTTTGCGGCTGTTGATCTTCGATGACGGCGGCGGCCGTCGAACGCGCTTTTTGCTACAGCACAGCCCGTGCCATACGCCGATTTTCGGGTGAGGGGGCTCGCGGGCCGCGGGGGTGCGCGGCCGTCTTCGCGCAGCCTGTCACATAATCGTTTGTTTTTGTTTCAGGGGATCGAGCCGTCGTTGCTTTTCGACGGATTGGACGCGCCGCGCCCGCCGCCCGGGCGGCGCCGACAGCGGTGGTCCTTCGCCCGGATTTTCGGCAGGCTCCGCCTCGGACGGCGGCGCCCGGCCTGCGATCAAACCTCGATGACGACGGGGCAATCGCCGCGCGCGCCCCATTCCGACCAGGAGCCGTCATAGACCGTCGCCGGCCGGCGCCCCGTGGCGGCGAGCGCGAGGCTCAGGATCGAGGCGGTGAGGCCCGATCCGCAGCTCGCGATGATCGGGCGGTCGGGGTCGACGCCGGCCCCAGCGAAGGCGCCCTCGAGCGCCGCGCGGTCCTTCAGCCGGCCTTGCTCGACCAGCGCGCCGAAGGGCAGGTTGAGCGCGCCGGGCATATGGCCGGAGCGCAGCCCCGGTCGCGGCTCGGGCGCGAGCCCGCGGAATCGCTCCGACGCGCGCACGTCGACGACCTGCGCCGAGCCGACGGCGAGCGCCTTCTTCACATCCTCGGCGTCGGCGACGAGGCCATGGTCGACGCGGGGCGTGAAATGCCGGGGCTGGCGTGTCGCCGGCCCCTCTTCGAGCGGGCGTCCCTCGGCGATCCAGGCCGGCAGGCCGCCGTCGAGGATCGACACCTCGTTCGCGCCGAACACCTGCAAGGTCCACCACAGGCGCGGCGCCGAGAACAGGCCGACGCTGTCGTAGACGACGGCGCGCATGCCGTCGCCGAAGCCGAGCTTGCGCACCGCCGAGGAGAAGGCCACGGCGTCCGGCAGCATGTGCGGCAGGTCGGTCGAATGATCGGCGATCGCGTCGATGTCGAAGAAGACCGCCCCGGGAATGTGGCCCGCCAGATATTCCGCGTGGGCGTCGCGCCCTGCCGCCGGCATGTGCCAGGAGGCGTCGAGGACGAGGAGGTCCGGGGCGTGCAGGTGCTCGGCGAGCCATTGCGTGGTGACGAACAGGTTCTGCGGATCGGGTCTCGTCATGCTCGTGCTCCTTGGACCATTCGTCCCGGCTCGGCGGCGAAGGCGATGGCGCGGGCGGCGCGATCGTTGTAACCAGTGTAGCAGAACGATTCGATCCACCCAATCGGCGCGCACGCGAAACCTCTCATGCTCGACATTCCCGGCAAGGCCTGCGGTCCCTGCGCCTTCTGCTGCAAGGTTCTCGAGATCGACGAATTCGACAAGCGCGCCGGCGTCTGGTGTGGTCATTGCACGCGCACAAGCGGCTGCGGCGTCTATGCGACGCGCCCGCAAGTGTGTCGCGATTATCAGTGCCGCTGGAAGGAAGAGCGCGAGCTCGGGCCGCCCTTGAGGCCGGACCGGGTGGGGACACTGCTGATGGACGATCCCGACAGCGACGAATATCATGCGGTCTGTGACCCGGAAAAGCCGTTTTCCTGGCGTAATCAGCTCGTATTCAAGCACCTCGTGAGCGAGGCGAAAGCCGGCCGCATCGTCGTCGCCAAAGCGGGTTTGCGCGCCTGGCGCGTCTTCGCCGACGGCAGCTGGCGGGAATGGGTCTGAGCGGCCCGTCCGCCGGATGGGCAGAGCGCCGACGAGACGCTCGCGGTGGTGTTGGTGGCGGATGATTGGATCGATCGCGGATTCCGGCATGGCTCGAGTGTCATTCGTTCTCGTAAGGGCTCGCGGCGCCGTTCGTGGCTTGGCCGCGTCGCTTCTCACACTGGCCGCGGCGGGCCCGGCCTTCGCGGCCGAGACGCTGAAGGCGAATTATTCGTTGAGCCTCATCGGCTTCTCTATCGGCCACGCCTCGGCCCAGGGCGTGTTCGACGGGCGCACCTACCGCATCGATATTTCCATGCGCACCTCGGGGCTCGCCTCGCTGGTCAATGACACGCGCGGGGCCGCCACCGCCGCCGGCGCGCTGGCGCGCGGCGGCCCGCAGCCGTCGCGCTACGCCAACACGACTTCCAACTCCTATGAGACGCGCACCGTGCGCATGGCGCTCGCCGGCAACGCTGTGCGCGCCGTCGAGGTGGAGCCGACTCCCTGGGACATGCCGGTGCGCATTCCGGTGACGGAGGGCAACAAGACCCATATCACCGATCCGGTGAGCGCCCTGCTGATGACCGTGCCGGAGAACGAGCCGCTCACCGGCCCTTCCGCCTGCAATCGCACCATACCGGTTTTCGACGGCGTGACGCGTTTCGACGTGACGCTGCAATATGTCGAGACCCGCATGGTGCAGACGCGCGGCTATGAGGGCCCGGTGTCGGTGTGCGCGGCGCGCTACACGCCGATCTCCGGGCACCGGCCCGACAGCGTCTCGACTCGCTTCATGGCCGAGAACAACGACATCACGGTCTGGCTGGCGCCGATGCCCAACGCCCATATGGTGGTGCCCTACCGATTGGCGCTGCGCACTTCGGCGGGAATGCTGGTGGTCGAGCCGGCGGAATTCCGCCTCGGCGGACGCCGGCAGGCGTCCGAGCAGTGAGGCGATAGGCTGGGGTCGCTGGAATCACGAATAATTTGGAGAGAGGCGCCGGCCCCTCACCTCACCTCACCTCTCCCCGCGAGCCTACGGAGTTCACGGAAGCGATTCCCAAAGCGTTGCATTTGCGCTTCACAGGTCCGAGCGAATCGGATCGGAGGCGGGTCATGGGGTTTGGGGTCGGCGACATTCGTGTCGAGCGCAGCGGCGACTGGCTGATGGAGCAGATCGCGGCGACGGGGTCGCTGACCTTGCGTAAGGTCGGGGCCTCGCGCAGCGGCGAGATGCGCGCCCATCGCTTCCTGTCGTCCGGCTTCGCCTCGGTCGAGGCGATCATGGAGACGCTGGGCGCGCGCACCGCGGAGCGCTGCGCCGGTCGCCGGGTGGTGGCCGCACAGGATACGAGCGAGATCAATTTCGCCGGCCGCTCGGCCAAGCGTCGCGGCCTGGGGCCCGCCGGCAATGGATGCGATCCTGGCTTCTTCATCCATCCGGTGCTGGCCATAGACGCCGATGACGAGGCCGTAGTCGGCCTCGTCGACGCGCGGATCTGGACGCGTCCGCAGACGAAGGCGCCGGCGCGGCGCGGCCGCGCTTTCGAGGACAAGGAATCGGCGCGCTGGCTCGAAGGCTGCGCGAGCGCCGCAGAGCAGCTCGGCGCGGCCGCCGAAGTCACCGTCGTCGGCGACCGCGAGAGCGACATCTTCCAGCTTTTCGCGCGGCGTCCCGAGGGCGTCCATCTCGTCGTGCGCGCCGCCCAGGATCGCCGTATCGAAGGCGGCTCTCTCTTCGAGGCGGCCGCCGCGGCCGCGCCGCTGACGACGACAATGACCAAGGTCGCGCCGCGCGGGCCGGGCGACAAAGGGCGCCTCGCCAGGGTCGAGCTGCGCGCGGTCCGCGTCCGCCTCCTCGCCCCGGCCTCCCTCTCCGCGAAGGAAAAGACGGGCGCGCCGGCTGTCGAGCTGACGCTGGTGGAGGCGCGCGAGATCGAGCCGCCGGAAGGCGTCGCTTCGCTGCTGTGGCGGCTCCTGACCACCCATGCGGCCGAAACCGCCGAACAGGCGCGCGAGATCGTGCGTTGCTATCGCTTGCGCTGGCGGATCGAGCAATTGTTCCGCACCCTCAAAAGCGACGGGCTCGCGCTCGAGGACAGCCAGATCGTCGACGCCGAGCGGTTGATGCGGCTCTCGGCGGTGGCCCTCGGAGCGGCGGCTCGCATCATTCAACTGGTCGACGCGCGCGACGGCGGCCCGCGCTCCTGTGGCGACGTCGTCGACGAGGCCCTGGTCGAGCCGCTCGAGGCGATCGGCAAGACCTTGGAGGGCAAGACGGAACGGCAGAAGAACCCGCATGAGAAGGGCTCGCTCGCATGGCTCGCTTGGATCACAGCCCGTTTGGGAGGCTGGAACTGCTACTACAAGCCGCCCGGCCCCAAGACGATGCGAGACGGATGGAACCGCCTCGCCTCCATGCTCGCCGGATACGCCATCGCAACAGCCAAAGCGTTTCCGTGAATCCCGTAGCCCCGCGAGCGGGGAGAGGAGGCGCCCGGCGCTGTTGGAACGCACGAATGGTTCGGACAGCGGCGCCGTTGATCCCTCCGCGCGATCGTCGTGAAATTGCGCTATCTAGGCGTCTTCGCATCATCCGTTCACGGAGCCTTCGACATGAAGATCGCCGATGTGCGCAGCACCGCCTTCGCCATGCCGCTCACCAATCCCGCTTATCCGCGCGGACCCTATCGCTTCTACAACCGCGAGTTCATCGTCATCACCTACCGCACCGATCGCGCGGCGCTCGAGGCCGTGGTGCCGGAGCCGCTCGAGATCGACGAGCCGATCGTCAAATATGAGTTCATCCGTATGCCGGATTCGACCGGCTTCGGCGATTATACCGAGACGGGGCAGGTGATCCCGGTCACCTACAAGGGCGAGAAGGGCGCTTATGTCCACGCCATGTATCTCGACGACGACGCGCCCATCGCCGGCGGGCGTGAGTTGTGGGGCTTTCCCAAGAAACTCGCCTCGCCGAAGATCGAGCATGACGGCGACGTCATCGTCTGCACATTGCGTTATGGAAAGGCGCTCTGCGTTTCCGCCTCGGTCGGCTACAAGCATCGCATTCTCGAAGCGGCGCCGATCGCGCAATCGCTGACGCAGCCGAATTTCCTGCTCAAGATCATTCCGCATGTCGACGGTTCGCCGCGCGTGCTGGAGCTGGTGCGCTATTATATGACCGACATCGTGATGAAAGGCGCCTGGGCTTCGCCCGCGGCGATCGATCTCTATTCGCATGTCGCCTGCGACGTCGCGCGGCTGCCGGTGCGCGAGGTGATCTCGGCCGTGCATTTTTCCGCCGATCTCACTCTGGCGCTCGGAGAGGTCGTGTTCGATTATCTCGCGCCGGACGGTGCATGACCGTCGCTGATCGCGGCGGCTCCGACTGGTTCGGCCATCCGCGCGGGCTGACCATCCTGTTCTCGGCCGAGATGTGGGAGCGCTTCTCCTATTATGGGATGCGCGCCCTGCTCGTTCTCTATATGGTCGAGCATCTTCTCGATCCGGCGTGGGCGGGCGATGTGCTCGGCCTCGCCGCGCTGAGGCGCGCGCTGGAGAGCCTCTCCGGCCCGCTCGCGATTCAGCCCTTCGCCTCGCAGATCTACGGGCTCTACACCGGCTTCGTCTATCTGACGCCGATCCTCGGCGGCGTGCTCGCCGACCAATGGCTCGGCCGTCGCCGCACCGTCGCGCTCGGCGGCGCGCTGATGGCCGCCGGCCATTTCCTGATGGCGTTCGAAGCGCTTTTTCTCGTCGCTCTGGCGCTGCTGATGCTCGGCAACGGCGCCTTCAAGCCCAATATCGTCACTCAGGTCGGCGGACTCTATGCGCCGGACGATGCGCGGCGCGACCGCGCCTATTCGATCTTCTATGTCGGAGTGAACATCGGCGCCTTCTTTTCGCCGCTCGTCGCCGGAACGCTGGGCGAGCGGGTCGGCTGGCATTACGGCTTCGCCAGCGCCGGCGTCGGCATGAGCATCGGCCTCCTCATTTATCTCCTCGGCCTGCCCTTGCTGCCGCCGGACCCGCCGCGCGAGAGGCGGCGGGACGCAGCGCCTTCGCGTGATCTCGCAGGGATCATGACGGGGCTGCTGCTGCTGTTCCTGCCTGCGGCGCTGTTCTGGGTCGCCTATGAGCAGCAGGGCAATACGATCGCGCTATTCGCCGCGGACGCGACCGATCGCAACGTCGACCTTCTATTCTGGCGCGGCGAGATTCCGGTGACCTGGTTTCAGGCGGTCAATCCGCTGATGATCTTTCTGTTCACGCCGGCGCTCGTCGCCTTCTGGGCGCGGCTCGCGATCTCGCGGCGAGAGCCCTCGACGACGATGAAGCTCGCGCTCGGCTGTCTCCTGCTCGCGCTCTCTTACGCGCTTCTCGCGGCGGCGGCGTGGGTCGATGCGGACGGCAAGACCTCGGCGATGTGGCTCGTCGCCTATTTCGCGCTTCTCACGCTCGGCGAGCTGCATTTCTGGCCGATCGCGCTGTCGCTGGTGTCGCGCCTCGCGCCGGATCGCTCGTCGGTGATGGGCCTTTGGCTCGCCAGCAATTTTCTCGGCGCGCTCGCGGCGGGCTGGCTCGGTGGATTCTGGTCGCGCTTTTCTCCCGGCGGCTTCTTCCTGCTGGTGGCGGCGGTCGCCCTCGCCGGGAGCGCGATGATCGTCGCTTTCCGTTCGAAGCTGCGCGAATTGATCGGCGAGCGAGCCTGACGGCGCGCCGTCACGCGGGACTCGTCAAAAAGTCGCGTGCGCGCTCCAAGATCGCGGCGACGCAAGGATGCTTCACCTTGCGCTGCGCGGTGATGGCATAAAAGCGCTCGCTGACGCCCGCGAGCGTGCCGATGAGCTCGACGCCATATTGGCGTTCGATCGCCTCTCGCATGGCCACCGGGCCCATGAAGAGGCCGGCGCCGGCGGAGGCGAACGTCTTCAGCAACGCGCTGTCCTCGATCTCGGCGACGATGTCGGGGAAGAGGCCATGGGCGTCGAGCCATTGATCGAGCGAGCGGCGCAGCGCCGTGTTCGTCGTCGGCAGCAGCAGCGGCGCGCCGTCGAGCGAATGCGGAAACCCTTCCGCGCAGCGCGCGTGCAGCGCCGGCGTGGCGAAGGCCGCGACGGCGCTCTCGCCGAGGAGGTGATTGTAGATGCGCGCATCGGCGGCGCTGGTCGCTGGCGCGTCGGAGATCACGAGATCGACGCCATGCACCGGCAATTCCGTCAGCAGGCGCTCCAGCTTGTCCTCGAAGCAGATGAGATGCGCGGGCGGCGCGGAGTTGAGCGCCGGCTCCAGCAGGCGATAGACGAGCAGCTTGTGGAGCGCGTTGGACACGCCGACGCTCAAGCGCTGGCCGCGCGCGCCCGGGCGATTGTCGAGCGCTTCGGCGAGCTCGCGTCCGAGCGAGAAAATCTCGTCGGCGTAATTGAAGACCGTGCGGCCGGTCTCCGTCATGACCAGATTGCGGCCCTGCTTGAGGAACAGCTTGGCGCCGATTGTCTTCTCGAACACCGCGAGCTGGCCGCTGATCGTCGGCTGGGCGAGGCGCAGCTTTTCGCTCGCGCGCGAAACCCCGCCCTCGCGCACGACGTTCCAGAAATAGAACAGGTGCTGGTAGTTGAGCCGGTCCATGAGAGTCATCCAAAAAACCGATGGAAAAAATATATATAATCTATTTTACGATATGTGAAGCGCGCCATAGGCTTTGGTCGTAGGAGGCGAGCCATGCAAAAGCTGATCGAAGGGCTTCATCATTTCCAATCCACGGTTTTCGGCAATCAGCGCGAATTGTTCGAGCGCCTGGCGCAGGGGCAATCGCCGGAGACCTTGTTCATCACTTGCGCCGATTCACGCATCGATCCTTGCCTGCTGACCAATTCACAGCCGGGCGAGCTGTTCATCCTGCGCAACGCCGGCAATCTCGTGCCGCCCTATGGCGCTGTGCGCGGCGGCGAGGCGGCGTCGATCGAATTCGCCGTCGCCGGGCTCGGGGTGAAGGACGTGGTCGTCTGCGGCCATTCGCATTGCGGCGCGATGAAGGGACTGCTCGCGCCGCCGCCGGCCGACGAGTTTCCGGCGCTCACCGAATGGCTGTCGCATGCGGAGGCGACGAAACGCATCATGCGCGACAAATATTGCGAGCATGACGCGACGCAGAAGCTCAACATCGCCATTCAGGAGAATGTCCTGGCTCAGCTCGAGAATTTGCGCACGCATCCGGCGGTCGCTTCGGCGCTGTCGCAGGGCCGACTGCGGCTGCACGGCTGGGTCTACAAGATCGAGACCGGCGAGGTGTTCGGCTACGACCCGGACGCGCGCCAATTCATCCTGCTCACGCAGCGGCCCGCGGCGGCGCAGACGCTTCGGCGCGTCGAGATCTGATCCAAGGCCGCCGCTTTCTGGAGATGCGACATGTCATCGGCAGATGTTCGAAGAGAATCCGTTTTTGTCCGCTTGCGTGACGACGTCCTCGCGTCGATCGTCGTCTTTCTCGTCGCTCTTCCGCTGTCGATGGGCCTCGCGCTCGTCGCCGGCTATCCGTTCGAGAACGCCGCCGCGGTCGGCCTCGTCAGCGGCGCGATCGGCGGCATCGTCGTCGGCCTGCTGTCGGGCTCGCCGCTGCAGGTGAGCGGCGCGGCCAATGGCGCGGCGGTGATGGTGGCGGTGTTCGTCAAGGACTTCGGCCTCGAGGCGATCGGCGTCATCGTCCTCGTCAGCGGCCTCGTCCAGGTCGTCGCCGGCGCGCTGCGCTTCGGTCCGATCTTTCGCGCCGTCTCACCGGCGCTGATTCAAGGGATGCTCGCCGGCATCGGCCTCTTGATCTTCGCCTCGCAATTCCACGTGATGGTGGACGATATTCCGCCGGGCACGGGGCGCGAGTTCGGAGGAATCATCAATCTCTATTCGCTTCCCGAGGCGATGTGGAAAGGCCTGACGATGGAGGAGCATCGGCCGGCGGCGCTGGTCGGCCTGCTCACCATCATCCTGATCTTCGCATGGAGCGAATTCGCGCCGAAGCGCTTGCGCGCGCTGCCGGCGCCGCTGATCGGCGTGGCGGTGAGCGCGGGCTTCGCCTGGTATTTCGGCCTCGGCCTCAAATATGTGCCGGCGCCGGACGATCTTTTCACGGCGATCACGCTGCCGACCAGCGCGGCTCTGCTGCGGCTGGGCGAGGGCGGCTTATGGATGGCGGGTCTCTCGCTCGCCTTCGTCGCCGGGGCCGAATCGCTCATCACCGCCACTGCGATCGACGCGATGCAGCGCCATGCGGCGCGCACGCGCTACAATCGGGAACTCGTCGCGCAGGGCGTCGGCAATATGTTGTGCGGCGTTCTCGGCGTGCTGCCGGTCTCGGGCGTCATCGTGCGCAGCTCGGCCAATGTGCAGGCCGGCGGCCGCACGCGCCTCTCCACGATTTTGCATGGCGTATGGATTTTGGTGTTCATCCTGCTGCTTCCGGGCGTGCTCAAGCTCATCCCCGTGGCGAGCCTCGCGGCCGTGCTCGTCTATGCCGGCGTCAAGCTGATCCGGATCGGCTTCGTGAAGATTCTATGGGGCCAGGACCGGGTCGAGGCCGGCGTCTATGCGGCGACCTTCGTCACTGTCGTCGCCACGGATGTGCTGACCGGTCTCGCCGTGGGCGTCGGCCTCTCGGTCGCGCGGCTGCTCTATAGCTTCTCGCGCTTCGAGATGCAGGTGGACGAGCGCGAGGGGCGTTTCGACGTCGCGCTCGTCGGCGCAGCGACCTTCATCGCTCTGCCGACCCTCGCCGGCGCGCTGGAGGCGCTGCCGTCCGACGCGCGCGTCCATGTCGATCTGAGCCGATTGAGCTTCATCGATCACGCCTGCCTCGATCTGCTGGTGAATTGGGAGCAGCAGCTCGAGGCTTCGGGCGGAGAGCTGGCGCTCGATTGGGAGAGCCTGCACGGCCTCTTCAACGAGCGCAGATTGCGCGCGACTCCGGCTGCTTCCTAGAAGGGAAAGCGGGCGGGCGCGGCGGATGGCGCATCGTCCGCCGTCGCTTGTCGGGCGTCGACGCGCTTGCGGCGCGCCGCCGCCGCGTCGAGATTGCGCTCGATCATCGGCGCGACGCCGGCGACGATGCGCTGCACGCCGGCGGCGTTGGGATGAATGCCGTCCTCTTGCATCAGCGCCGGATGGCCGAACACGCCTTGCAGGAAAAACGGATAGAGCGAGGCGCCCCAGCGCGTCGCGAGCTTGGGATAGAGCCGATCGAAGGTGACATTATAGACGAAGCCGAGCTCTGGCTTCGACAACATGCCGCCGATGACGACGAGCGTTCCCTCGCGCCGATATCCGTCGATGATCCAGTTCAGATTGCGTTCGACGACGGCAGGCTCGGTCGCCGTCAGCATGTCGTTGCCGCCGAGCTCGACAATGGCGACATCGGCGGAATAGCCTCGCGGGTCGGCGGCGAGGCGCGTCGCCGCGTCGCTGGTCGTGTCGCCGGGCATGGAGCCGTTGAATATCTCCACATTGCGATAGCCGTCGGCGCGCAGCCGCGTCGCGAGCGCTGGCGCGAAGCCATAGCCTTCCGGAACGCCGAAGCCCGAGCTCAGGCTATCGCCGAGAATGACGAGCCTCAGGGGGACGCTCTCGGCCCGGGCGGTCGAGAAGGGGAGGGCGGCGAGGAGAAGAGCCGCGGCGAAACCACGACAGTGCAGCTCGTGCTTCATGACTTGCCTCGAACGATCCGATGAAATCGAAAGGCAGGCTAGGAGCGAGGCGTCAATGCGACGTGAAGAAAGCCCGGCGCATTGGCCGGGCGTGCGGATTTCGCGCGGTTCGCGCCGTGACCGGGTGAGGCGGGCGGACGCTCAGTCCAGCCGCACTTCCTGCAGCTTCTTGCGCTTCAGCCGATCCGATCCGTATTCGAGATAGCGGATCTCGGTCGGCTCGGTCGCGCCGGGCGCGAGGCAGAAGGAGGGCGAGGGCGTGAAGCGGCCGTCCGGTCCGGCGAAACAGTCCGAATAGAGCACCTCGCAAGCGAAGGACGTGTCCTGCTTGGGCGCGGCGCGCAGCGCCAGCGCGCGCGATTTGTCGACGGCGGAGGCGCAGATCGAGGCGTCGAAGCCGAGCGCGCGGCACTGCTGCGCGGTCGCCATCAACGCGCCGCCGGAGGCGCAGGCCGGCGTGCGGCGCAGGACGAAATACAAGGTCGCGCCGCCGATGACGGCGAGGGACGCGGCGGCGACGAAGACGAGAGAGGGGCGGGCCATTGGCTTCGGGCTCCTTGGGCTGGGCGCCTGCCGAGGCGGAGGCGGCCGCTGCATCTCTATCCGCCGGAAGTGGGGAGCGGCAAGGGCGTCGCCGACAGGCTCGGGGCGCTGCGCAGCGGCGCGGTCGCTTCGCCGCCGGCTGCGCGCTATCTTGAGGTGAGTTCCATGCGGCGCGGGCGTCGCTCATGCCGGAGCTCCCGATCTCGAGGCAATGACATGCAGGGCTTGACCAGCGCCGAGGCGCGCGCGCGGCTGCAGAGATTCGGCCCGAACACGCTGCCCGAGCCGCGGCCGCCGTCGTTCATCGCGGTGTTTCTGCGGCAGTTCCTCAGCCCGCTCATCTATATTCTGGCCGCGGCGGCGGCCGTCGCCCTAGTCATCGGCGACGCCAAGGACGCGCTGTTCATCGCCATCGTCCTTCTCATCAACGGCGTGATCGGCGCCGTGCAGGAACATTCGGCGGGGCGGGCGGCGGCGGCGCTCAAGGAGCAGGATCAGCCGCATGCGCTCGTCGTCCGCGACGGCGTGCGCATGGAGATCGACGCCCGCGAGCTCGTCCCTGGCGATTGCGTGCTGCTCGAAGCCGGCCGGCGCGCGCCGGCGGATATTCGTCTCGACGAGGCCGAGGATCTGCGCTGCGACGAATCGCTGCTCACCGGCGAATCCCTGCCGGTGCGCAAGGCGCCGCAGCTGTCGCCGATCGGGCGCGAGGCGGAGCGCTCCGGCATGGCCTTCGCCGGCTCGATGGTGACGCGCGGGCGCGGAGTCGGCGTCGTCGAGGCGACCGGCCGCGCCACCGAGGTCGGCCGGATCGCCGAGGCGCTGGCCGAGCCGTCCATCGCTCAGCCGCCGCTGATGATCCGCATGGAGCGTTTCTCGCGCATGATCGCTCTGCTGATCGGCGTCGCCATCGCCGTGCTGGCGGCGATCGGCTTCGCCCGGCAGATGCCGCTCGTCGACATCTTCATGATGGCGGTGGGGCTCGCCGTCGCGGCCATTCCGGAGGGCCTGCCGGTCGCGATTTCGGTGGCGCTCGCGATCGGCATGCGCCGCATGGCTAAGGCCAATGTGATCGTGCGGCGAATGCCGGCGGTCGAGGCGCTCGGCTCCTGCACGATGATCGCCTCCGACAAGACCGGCACGCTGACGCTCAATCAGCTGACGGTCACCACCATCGCTCTGCCCGACGGCACGGTTCTGACCTGCGAGGCGGATGGGGAAACGCTGTCGCGCGCTGCGCCTGCGGCCGATGACGCCGGCGAGCGCGCCGATCTGGTCGTCGCGGCGCTGCTGCGCGCCGCGGCGCTGCCCAACGAGGCGGAGATTTGGCAGGAGCGCGAAGGCATGCGGACCGTTGGCGACACGGTCGACGTCGCTCTGCTCGTCGCCGCGCATCGGGGCGGCGTGCAGCGCGACGATCTGCGCGAGCGCTATCCGCTGATCAAGCGCATCCCCTATGAGCCCGACATTCGTTACGCCGCCTCGTTCCATCGGCATGAGCGCGGCGACACCGTACGCGTCTTCGCCAAGGGCGCGCCCGAGGTTCTGATCGCCATGGCGAGCCGGATGGATGTCGGCGGCGAAGCGGTCCCGATCGACCGCGCCGCGCTCGCCGCACAGAAGGACGCGATGTCGGCGGAGGGGCTGCGCGTGCTCGCCTTCGTCGAGGGCGAGATCGCCGCCGAGCCGGGCGGCGATTACGGGCCCGGCCATCTCGACAATCTCGTCTTTCTCGGCCTCGCGGGCATGAAGGACCCGCTGCGCCCGGAGGCCAAGCGCGCCATTCGCGCTTGCCATCAGGCCGGCATAGAAGTGGCGATGGTGACGGGGGATTCGGCCGGCACCGCCGCCGCCGTCGCCGAGCAGGCGGGCATGGCGTTCACGCCGGAGCAGGTGGCGACCGGCGCCGAGGTGCGGCGCGCGGAAGAGCTGGGCGAGGGGACGCTCGACGAGCTGACGCGCCGCGCCCGCGTCTATGCGCGGGTCGAGCCGATCCAGAAGCTCGCGATCGTGCTGTCGCTCGCCCGCAACGGCCATTTCGTCGCCGTCACCGGCGATGGCGTCAATGACGCGCCGGCGCTCAAGCATGCGCATGTCGGCGTCGCCATGGGCAAGCATGGAACCGACGTCGCCAAGGAGAGCGCCGACATCATCGTCGCCGACGATGATTTCGCCTCGATCGTGCGCGGCGTGCGCGAGGGCCGCGTCGCCTACTCGAATATTCGCAAGGTGATCTTCCTGCTGGTGTCGACCGGCGCGGCGGAGCTGCTGCTGTTCCTGCTGGCGATTCCGCTCGGCATGCCGATGCCGCTGCTGCCGGTGCAATTGCTTTGGCTCAACCTCGTCACCAATGGCGTGCAGCATGTGGCGCTCGCGGCCGAGAAGCCGGAGGGCGATGAGCTGACCTGGCCGCCGCGCCGGCCCGAGGAGCCGATCTTCGACCGCGTGATGATCGAGCGCAACGTTTATTCGGCGATCGTCATGGCCTGCGTCGGATTCGGCGTGTTCGACTGGCTGCTCGACCATGGCTATGACGTCGCGCAGGCGCGCAATCTTCTGCTGCTGCTGTTCGTGATCTTCGAGAATTTCCAGGCGCTGAACGCGCGCTCCGAGCGTCATTCGATCTTCTACCGCAGCCTGCTCGCGAGCCCGCTGCTGCTCGCGAGCGTCGTCGGCGCGCAGGTTCTGCATCTCGCGGCCATGCATTGGCCGCCGCTCGCGGGCATATTGCGGATCGCCCCGGTGACGTTGCAGGAATGGGGCTATCTGTTGCTCGCCGGCTCGTCCCTGCTGTTCGTCAACGAGATCGACAAATGGCTGGCGCGCCGCCGGCGTCCGCGCGCCGCGCCGATGCGAGCGCCGGCGCGGGGCGTTCCGCAGCGCGCCGAGGCCGCCGATTGGCGCCGCGCCGGCGTCGTCGGCAGCCTCGCCGTCGCCGTCATCGCCGGCTCGCTCTATCTGGCGACGCGGCGCGAGCCCTTCCTGCATCTGGAGCCGCCGGCGTCCTCGCCCGCCACGCCGGCCGAGCGCGCGGCCGACGCGCGCGGAGTCTTTTCGCTGGCTCCTGCGGAGCCGCTGCGGGCGAAGATCGCCGGCGTGATCGGGACAGTCGACTGTTCGGTCGGCGAGCGCGTCGCTGCGGGACAGATCTGCGCCCGGCTCCAGTCCATGCCGTTGGAGACGGCTGTCGCGCAGGCGCAGGCGGCGCTCGACGCGGCGACGCGCAACGCCGAGAACAGCGCGACCGAGGCGCTGGCGGCGAAGACGGCGCTGGAGCGCGCCGAAGCCGGCAAGACCACGCGCCGGGCGCTGTCGCGGGCGCGCTCGGCGTTCGCCCACGCACAGAACCGTCAGACGCGCGACGCGGCGCGGCTCGAGCGCCGCAAAGCGGAGCTGGCGCGGGCGCAGGCGAATGCCGCGGCGGCGCAGATCGTCGCGCCCATCGCCGGGACGGTGGCGGAGCGCCACGCCGCGCCCGGCCGCGCCGTCGCGCCGTCCGACCCCAAGCCGTTGTTCCTCATCGACCCGCTGCTGCCGTTGCACGTCGCCGCGACATTTCCGGCCGGAGCTCGGGCGCAAGTGGGCGACAAGGCCGTGGTCGCGATCGGCGGCCAGGAGCTCGCCGGAACCGTGGTCGAGGCCGAGGCGCTGCCGGACGGCGCGCGGCGCGTCGTGGTCACGGCGGAGAAGCCCGCCGCCGCGCCGCCGCCGGGCGCCGAGGCGACGGTGAGGATCGAGCCGGCGTTGTGAGACCGGAGCGTCAGCTCGCGGCCGAGATTTTGCGCGGCCGTCCCCCTTTGCGGCCGTCATCTCGCACGGCGGCGGTTTTCCCGCGTGAACGAGACCGAGCGCCCGCGAACTGCGCGGCCATCCAACGCTCTGAGCCGAACACGCCTTGCAGGAGCGCCGGCAGATACACATCCGCGTCGAGCTTGGGCCAGTGCAGCCCGAGACCCGCAGGGCTGATCTCGATCTCGGAGAAGTCGGTCGCAGCCGCGCCGGCGAGACCTTCCGCCAATTGCGCTGGGAAGGCGATCTGCACGCCGGTGTTCAGCGAGACGACGACGCGACCTGCGCGCCGATCATAGCGCGCGGAAACCGCGAAGCCGCTGGCGCGCAGCTCCTCCATCTTTTTTTCCGCCTGTCGAACGTCCCGCTCAGTAACGGCCATGGATCGCTCTCCATTCAGCGCACAGATTCGCCAGCGCGCCGGGACCTCGATTCTGTTCAGCTCGGACCCGCCGAAGCCGAAGCTTTCGCGCAGCGTCGGCGGCCCGTCTGGACAATGCAAGATGAACACCGCCTCGCCGGCCGCGCCCCTCACATGGACATGCGCTGGTCTATGATCGTTGGGGTAGATGATCACGCGCAGCCCGTCGAAGCGAAATATGGTCGGCATGGCGATTCGTGTCAAAACCCGAGCGGGTCGGAAAGCGGCCGTCGATCGACGTCGCGTGCTTCGGGCTTACTTCAGCCCGAAGCCGAGCTTTCGCAGCACCTCGCTCAGCCGGTCGCGGCCGCTGAGGCTCTCGGGACCGCGCACGCGCGAGAGCGCCTGGCGAATCCAGCCCTGCTCGGGAAGGCCGCACTCCTTCTGAAAATCGCGGAACTTCTCGTCATAGGTGGCGACGGCCTCGCGCTGGGCGTCGTTCCAGGCATATTGCTCGCGATGCAGCACCGCGCCCTGGCCGAGGCGCGGACGCACGCCGCCGGCCTTGGCGGGATCGGGCCGTCCGACCGCCATGCCGAAGACGGCGAAGGTCCCGGGCGGCAGGTCCAGCTCCGCGGCCACCTCCTCCGGCTTGTTGCGGATGCCGCCGATGTAGACCCCGCCATAGCCGAGCGATTCGAGCGCCACCAGCCCGTTCTGCGCGGCGAGGGCGGCGTCGACCGCGGCGGTCAGGAACATTTCGAGGAAGGGCAGGGCGGCGGCGTCGCGGCCCTGGTCCTTGCCGATGTTGTCCAGCCGCGAGAGATCGGCGAGCCACAGCAGAAACAAAGGCGCGTCGCGGATGTGCTGCTGATTGCCGGCGAGATCGGCGAGCCGGCTCTTGCGCACCTCATCCTCCACGGCGACGACGCTCCACACTTGCAGATTGGAGGAGGTGGAGGCCGATTGTGCGGCGGCGACCATGGTCTCCACGACGCTTGCCGGAACCGACTCCGGCAGATAGGCGCGCACCGAGCGATGTGCGAGCAGCAGGTCGAGCGTCTCGTTCCAAACGGGCGGTGTCGGCGAATCATCGCGCCGATAGCGCGCCCGGATCGCCGCGGCGCCTTCGTTCGCGCCGAGCTCTCGTTGGGTGACGGGCTTGTTCATGTCCTCTCCGGGAATAGGATGAATGGGGCTCGCGCCATGGTGGCGAATGCCGACGTAAAAATCCACCCTGTCGCCGCTCCATTGCGTCCCAGCGGAGCCTCCGGCGCCTGCCGCCCCTCTCCCCGCACTTTGCGGGGAGAGGAGGCTGCGAGGGCGTTGGTGCTTTGCGGGCCGTCCTCGGGGACTATCTTTGACGGGCTCGTTGGACTAAGGGACGAAGCCTCGTCGCGGACGAACTTCAGCGGACGTAACTCATATGGCGGATATTCTGCGTGTCGGCGTCGCCGGCCTCGGCACGGTCGGCGCTTCGGTGGTGCGGCTCCTGCAGCGGCAGCGGGAGGCGCTCGCGGCGCGAACCGGCCGCGAGATCAGGCTCGTCGGCGTCTCGTCGCGCGACAAGGCCAAGGACCGCGGGGTCGATCTCTCTGGCGCCGCCTTCTTCGACGATCCGGCGGCGCTCGCCGCCTCCCAATCCATCGACCTCTTCGTCGAGCTGATCGGCGGGGCCGAGGGCGCCGCGCGCAAGAGCGTCGAGACCGCGCTCGCGCATGGCCGATCCGTCGTCACCGCCAATAAGGCGCTGCTCGCCGCCCATGGCGCGGAGCTCGCCGCGCTGGCGGAGGAAAAACATGCGGCGCTCGCCTTCGAGGCCTCGGTCGCCGGCGGCATTCCGATCGTCAAGACGCTGCGGGAAGGGCTCGCCGGCAATTCGATCGAGCGCGTCTATGGCGTGCTCAACGGCACCTGCAACTATATTCTCTCGCGCATGGAGCTGGAGCGGCTCTCCTTCTCCGATTGCCTGACGGAGGCGCAGCGTCTCGGCTATGCCGAGGCCGATCCGACCTTCGACATCGGCGGCTTCGATACGGCGCATAAGCTCGCCATCCTCGCTTCGCTCGCCTTCGGCACGCGCATCGCGCCCGAGGCCGTCGACATCGAGGGCATAGAGCATGTGACGCTCGCCGATATCGACGCCGCCGCCGAGCTCGGCTTCCGCATCAAGCTGCTCGGCGTCGCTCAGCGCACCGCGCAGGGCATAGAGCAGCGCGTGCATCCGACCATGGTGCGCAAGACCACCTCCATCGCCCAGGTGATGGGCGTGACCAACGCCGTCACCATCGACGCCGACGCCGTGCATGAGCTGACCCTGGTCGGTCCCGGGGCCGGCGGCGACGCCACCGCTTCCGCCGTCGTCGCCGATATCGCCGACATCGCCCGCGGCGTGCGCTCGGCGCCCTTCGGCCTGCCGAGCGCGAGCCTGCGTCCGTGCGAGCGCACGCCCGTGCAGCGCCACGAGGGCGGCTATTACATCCGCCTCTCTGTGCCCGACGTGCCGGGCGCTTTCGCCGCCATCGCCACCCGCATGGCCGAGCGCAAAATCTCGCTCGAGAGCATCATGCAGCATGGCGCGCGCGCGGCCGGGCGCAGCGCCGAGGCGCCGGTCGGCGTGATCCTCATCACTCATGCGACCACCGAGCTCATGGTGCGCGAGGCGCTCGACGCGATTCTCGCGGATGGAACCATCGCCGAGCCGGCGCAGGTCATTCGCATCGAGCGCGAGTGAACGAGCGAGCCTCGAAGGCTCGCCCTTCGTCAGCCGAAGCAGGGGCGTTCGACATGAACCGAATACCGTCGGCGGATGGAAAAGGCCTCGACCGCAATCTCACCCTGGAGCTCGCGCGCGTCACCGAGCGCGCGGCGGTGGCGGCGGCGCAATGGCGCGGCCGCGGCGACGAGATGGCCGCCGATCAGGCCGCCGTCGACGCCATGCGCAGCGAGCTGGATCGGCTCGCTATCCGTGGCCGCGTGGTGATCGGCGAGGGCGAGCGCGACGCCGCGCCGATGCTCTATATCGGCGAGCAGGTCGGCGCCGGCGCCGGGCCCGCGGTCGATCTCGCGGTCGCGCCGCTCGAGGGCTCGACCCTCTGCGCCAAGGACATGCCGGGCGCGATCTCCATCGTCGCCATGGCCGCGACCGGCTCGCTGCTCTATGCGCCGGACGTCTATATGGACAAGATCGCCGTCGGCCCCGGCTATCCGAAAGACGTCGTCGATCTCGACGCGCCGCCCGCCGCCAACATCGCGGCGCTCGCGCAGGCGAAAGGCGTCTCGCCGCGCGAGATCACCATCTGCATTCTCGACCGGCCGCGTCATGCGCAGCTCATCGCCCAATGCCGCGAGGCGGGCGCGCGGGTGCGGCTCATCGGCGACGGCGATGTGGCGGGGGTGATCGTCACCGCGCAGCCGGCGGAGACCGGCGTCGACATGTATCTCGGCTCCGGGGGCGCGCCGGAGGGCGTGCTGGCGGCGGGGGTGCTGCGCTGCGTCGGCGGACAGATGCAGGGTCGGCTCGTGCTCGACAGCGCCGCCAAGGTGACGCGCGCGGCGGGCATGGGAGTCGAGGACCCGAAGAAGAAATATGCGCTGGAGGAACTGGCCTGCGGCGATGTGGTGGTGTGCGCGACCGGCGTGACCAGCGGTCCGCTGCTGGCGGGCGTGCGCTTCGACCGGGGCGTGGTGGAGACGGAGACCCTGGTCTACCGCTCTTCGACCGGCACGGTCCGCCGCATCCACGCGACGCATCGCGCCCCGCCGAAGTTCGACATTGATTGAGCCGTTTCGTTGATCTGCTCCTTCGCGATCCCGCGCCTGCAGGGTCGCGCTCCGGAGATCTCGCCGCTCTGTGCGCCACAGCACAACCACGGCCGGGGATTCGGCTATGGTTCCCTCACTGGAGCGAAGGCGCTCCGCAGTTTTTGGGGGAAACAATGCGCAACATCTTCGCTTCGGCCGCCGTCGGCGCGCTCGTTCTCGCTGCTCTCGGCGTCGCTCCGGCCATGGCCGGCTCGGCGGTCACCTTCGTCTCTGGAAAGGGAACCGACGCGGGAACCTGCGCCTCGCCGGCCACGCCTTGCCGCACCTTCACTTTCGCGCTGTCGCAGACCAACGCCAATGGCGAGATCAAGACGCTCGATCCGGCCCATTACGGCTTCACGTCGATCAACAAATCGGTGACCATCACCGGCGTTCCGGGCGCGGGCATTCTGATGTCGGCGGCGGGCACGGCGATCACCATCAACAACGCCACGGCGGTCGTCAGCTTGCGTGGACTCGAGATCAACGGCCGCGGCGTCGGCACGCGCGGCGTCACCGTCGTCGCCGCCAAGGCGGTCAATATCGTCGATTGCACGGTTCGCCGCTTCGGCGCGGACGGCATCTCGATCTCGCCGGCCAGCGGCGCCGTCTCGGCGACGATCTCGAACACGATCTCGTCAGACAACGGCAATTTCGGCATCGAGTTCGTCCCGGGCTCCGGCGCCAGCGTGCTTGCGTCGGTGGATCATACGACGACCAACGACAACGGCTTCGCCGGAATCCTCGTGTCGCCGGGCGCGACCGCGATGATCTCCGACAGCATCGCCAGCAACAACGCCATCGACGGCTTCCGCGCCTCGGGCGACGCGTCGAGCAAGATGTATCTCGCCCGCTCGGTCGCCTCGGGCAATGGAACCGGCATCCACAATGTCACCTCTTCCACCGTGAAGAGCTTCGGCGACAACAAGGTGTTCGGCAACGGGACCGATGTGGACGGAACGGTCGGCCTCGTCGCTTCCAAGTGACGCTCGCCGCCGCGGAGCGCGAGACGGAGTTGGAGGGCGCGCCTTCGTGGGCGCGCTCTCTTTGTCACTGGTGGCCGGACTCGAGCTGAGTCTTGGCGTCGAGAGCCCGCTTCGGCGGCGGGGTGAGATCGGTCTGCTGCTGAGCGGCGCAGGCGGCGAGCGACAGCGCGAGCATGATTGCGGCGAGCGGACGGAGAGCACGCATCTTCGGAAGTCCCTGGAAAGGTTGTCGAACGGCCGCAGCCTCCTGCGGCATGCTTCGACTTGAGCGCGGGTTTTGCGGCTGGAATGTGGCCGCGAGCTGAGCTTTGCGGCAGTTTGGAGACATTTTGTTTTCCAATGCAATAAAAGCGTCCGTTTCGGCTTTGCGCTGGCGTCCGCCGGCGCAAGTCCTTAAATCCGGGCGATGACGCCCGCCGCCCATATCTCCGCCGCCATAGAGATCCTCGCCGAGCTTTCGGCCCGCCGCCGGCCGGCCGCCGACGCGATCAAGGATTGGGGCCTTTCGCATCGATTCGCCGGCTCCAAGGACCGCGCCGCGATCGCCGGCCTCGTCTTCGATGCGCTGCGCAAGCGCGCCTCCGCCGCTCATGTGATGGGCGAGGAGACGCCTCGCGCGGTGATGCTCGGCGCGCTGCGCGAGGCGCGCGGGCTCGCAGGTGAGGCGATCGCCGCGCTGTGCAGCGGCGAGGGCCATGCCCCGGCCCCGCTTTCCGAGGAGGAGCGCGAGCGCCTCGCCAATGCGACGCTCGCGGACGCGCCGGCGCATGTGCGCGGCGATTATCCCGAATGGCTGGCCGAGCGCTTCGCCGAAGCCTTCGGCGATGCGGCGGAGGAGGAGGGCCGGGCGCTCGCCGCGCGGGCGCCGCTGGATTTGCGGGCCAATATTCTGAAGTCCTCGCGCGAGGACGCGATGCGCCGGCTCGCGCATCTTCATCCCGAGCCGACGCCCTTGTCGCCGCTCGGCCTGCGCCTGCCGGCGGGGCCCTCCGGCCGCGGCCCGGCTCTCGCCGCCGAGCCCGCGTTCGTGAAAGGCCATGTGGAGCCGCAGGACGAGGGCTCGCAGCTCGCCGCGTTGCTCTGCGCCGCGGAGCCCGGCGAGCAGGTCCTCGATTATTGCGCGGGCGGCGGCGGCAAGACGCTGGCGCTCGCGGGGCAGATGCATAATCGCGGGCAGATCTACGCCTTCGACGACGACGGCCGCCGGCTGACGCCGATCTATCCGCGGCTGGAGCGCGCCGGCGCCCGCAATGTGCAGGTGCGCGCGCCGCGCGGCGGCGCCGACATGCTCGCTGATCTCGAAGCGCGCTGCGACCTCGTGCTGATCGACGCGCCCTGCACCGGAACCGGGACCTGGCGGCGCCATCCGGACGCCAAATGGCGCCTCGCTCCCGGCGCGCTGGCCGCGCGGCTCGAGGAGCAGCGCGAGCTGCTCGCGAAGGCGCCGCTCTATGTGCGGCCGGGCGGGCGTCTCGTCTATGTGACCTGCTCGCTGCTGCGCGACGAGAATGAGGCGCAGATCGCGGCCTTTCTCGCCGAGCACAGCGGCTTCGCCGCCGTTCCGGCCGAGGAGGCGGCCGCCGCGGCGCAGTTGCCGGAGCTCGCGCGCTTCGCTTCGTCCCTCGGCCTCGGGCTGCGCCTGACCCCGCGCGTGAGCGGCACGGATGGGTTTTTTGTGTGCGTGATGAGGAGAGGGTGAGGCTCCGCTATGTGATGGGCGCGGCGCCGACCGCCTCCTCTCCCCGCAAGCGGGGAGAGGGGGCTGCCGGCGCCGTTGTCTTGCCCCGGACCGACCCTGAGAGTTAGTCAGAACGAGGCCGCGTCGCCGCAGCGCCGGTCCCGCTTCGTCTTCCGATGAAAGAACCGCAATGACCGCAAGCTTCCACCAAGACATCGCCGATCGCCACGATAAGCTGCTGATCGTCGATTTCGGCTCGCAGGTCACGCAGCTGATCGCGCGCCGCGTGCGCGAGGCCGGCGTCTATTGCGAGATCGCGCCGTTTCAGAGCGCCGAGCGCGCCTTCACCGAGATCCGCCCCAAGGCGGTGATCCTCTCCGGCGGCCCGTGCTCGGTGACGGACGAAGGCTCGCCGCGCGCGCCGCAGAGCATCTTCGACGCGGGCGTGCCGGTGCTCGCCATCTGCTATGGCGAGCAATTGCTGGCGGCCCAGCTCGGCGGCGCCGTCGAGGGCGGCCATCATCGCGAGTTCGGCCGCGCCGAGATCGGCGTCATCGAGGAGAGTCCGCTGTTCGCCGGCGTCTGGGAGAAGGGCGGCCGCCATCCCGTGTGGATGAGCCATGGCGACCGCGTGACCCGCCTGCCCGAGGGCTTTCGCGCCATCGCCGCCTCCGAGAATGCGCCCATGGCGGCGATCGCCGACGAGGCGCGGCGCTATTATGGCGTGCAGTTCCATCTCGAGGTGGCGCATACGCCGGACGGCGCGAAACTGATCTCCAACTTCGTGCACAATGTCGCCGGGCTGAAATCCGATTGGACCATGGCGGCGTTTCGCGGCGAGGCGATCGACGCCGTGCGCCGGCAGGTCGGCGCCGGCCGCGTGCTGTGCGGCCTCTCGGGCGGCGTCGATTCGGCGGTGGCGGCGGTGCTGATCCACGAGGCGATCGGCGACGCGCTCACCTGCGTCTTCGTCGATCACGGCCTTTTGCGCGCGGGTGAAGCGGAGGAGGTGGTGAGCCTCTTCCGCGATCATTACAACATCCCGCTCGTGCATGTGGAGGCGCAGGAGATGTTCCTCTCCGCGCTCAGTGGCGTCGAGGATCCGGAGGTCAAGCGCAAGACGATCGGGCGCCTGTTCATCGAGACATTCGAAGAAGAAGCGAAAAGAATCGCCGCCGACGGACGCGGCGCGCCGCAGTTCCTCGCGCAGGGCACGCTCTATCCGGATGTGATCGAGAGCGTGTCCTTCTCCGGCGGCCCGTCGGTGACGATCAAATCGCATCACAATGTCGGCGGCCTGCCCGAGCGCATGAACATGCAGCTCGTCGAGCCCCTGCGCGAATTGTTCAAGGACGAGGTGCGCGCGCTCGGCCGCGAGCTCGGCCTGCCCGAGGCCTTCGTCGGCCGTCATCCTTTCCCCGGCCCCGGCCTCGCGATCCGCTGCCCGGGCGCGATCACGCCTGAGAAGCTGGAGATTTTGCGCAAGGCGGATGCGATCTATCTCGACGAGATCCGCAAGGCCGGCCTCTATGACGAGATCTGGCAGGCTTTTGCCGTGCTGCTGCCGGTGCGCACGGTGGGGGTGATGGGCGACGGCCGCAGCTACGACCACGTCTGCGCGCTGCGCGCGGTGACGAGCACCGACGGCATGACGGCGGATTTCTATGCCTTCGACATGGGTTTTCTGGGCCGGGCGGCGACGCGCATCATCAACGAGGTGCGCGGCGTGAACCGCGTTGTTTATGATGTGACCAGCAAGCCACCGGGGACGATCGAGTGGGAGTGACGCGATCTGGCGCTTGCAGGGCGATTTCTTTAAGTTAAGATTACGCCAGCTGGGTTCGAAACCTTTACGCTGGGGTATTCCTCATGGACTTTGCCGATAAGATCGCCGCGCTCTCGGAGCGTATTTCCAAGCAAAAAGACTCCATTGAGACCGAAGAGGCGACAAAAAACGCGTTCATCATGCCCTTCATCAGCGCGCTCGGCTATGACGTGTTCAACCCGCATGAGGTGGTGCCCGAATTCACCGCAGACGTGGGCGTGAAAAAGGGTGAGAAGGTCGACTATGCCATCAAGATCAACGGTAAGGTCGCCATGCTCATCGAATGCAAGCCTTGCCGGGAATCGCTGTCGGCCCAGCACATGTCGCAGTTGTTCCGATATTTTTCTGTCGTCGAGGCGCGGTTCAGCATTCTTACGAATGGAATAAAGTACTGGTTTTTCACTGATCTCGACAATAAGAATAAAATGGACTCCAAGCCGTTTTTCGAGTTTGATATCCTTAATTACCGCTCGGCTCAAATTGAGGAGCTGAAGAAATTTACGGTTACGAGTTTCGACGAGACGACGATTTTGGGAACGGCGAGCGACCTCAAATATGGATCACTGCTGACGCGGGAGATCAATAGCGAGATCGAATCACCATCGGAAGAAGTCACGCGGATGTTGATTGCGCGCGTGTATGAGGGAAAGCTGACCGCAAACGTGTTGGCGAAATTCGGCCCGCTCGTTCAAAAAGCGATGAAAGACACGGTTCGGGAACTGGTCAACCAGCGTCTCACATCGGCAATCGACGATTCGACGCAGGCTGCGCGCTCGGAGTCGACGACGGAAGCTCCTTCCCAGGTGGTCGAGCCGGACGAGATCGTCACGACGCAAGAAGAAATCGACGGTTATCAGATCGTCCGCGCAATATTGCGAGAGGTAATCAAGGTCGACCGAATCGCAATGCGCGATTCGAAAACGTATTGTGCGATTCTTTTGGACGACAACAACCGAAAGCCGATTTGTCGGCTGCATTTCAACAGATCCGTAAAATATATCGGTCTTTTCGACCAGGAAAAAAACGAGGAGCGTGTTCGAATCGAGAGCTTGGATGATATTTTCATTCACGCCGACAGGCTCAAAGCGACAATTCGTAGCTATGATCGCGCCAATCTCATGGAGGCGACATGATTTCTGCGCCGCCATTTGCTAAATGAAGTGAGAGTTCCCTGGCTCAGCCGGGGTGGCAGTAGGAGTTTGACGTTTCCCACCCCTCTCGCAGTAGATGCGATACATGAAGGGCACTGCGTCGAATTCGGTGCCACATGCGTGTATATGACCAGGCAAGGAAACGCACGACCGACGCTCACCCCGGCGCGCCCGCCGCGAAGCGCTCCTCGATCAGCGCGGCGTCGGCGTCGAGCGCGCGAAAATCCTTTGGGCGCGCGAATTCATAGACGGGCGTCGCGCGCGCCAGCGCCGCGGCCCGCGCGAATGCGTCGCCGCCAGCGAGGAGCATGCCCAAGCGGCGGCGAAACACATTGTTCCACAGCGCCGGCAGCGCCTCGAGCTTGGAGAGGCGGCGCAGCTTCGGCTCGGCGCCGAGGCGCAGGATCAGCACGGCGTCGAGCCGGCGCGGCGCGGCGTCGAAGTCTAGAGCCGAGCCGAGATCATATTTGTCGAGTCCCGCGACACGCCGCCGTCCTTCGATTTCGAGACCTTGCGCCTCGGCCGAATCCCGGCGCAATCGCAGCCGCGGGAAGGCGGGGAGAATCTGCGCGGCGCCGTCCGCGTCGAAACGCAGCACGGTGAGATCGTCGGAGAGCAGCATGGCGCCGCGCCGCGCCAGCGCCGAGGAGAGGGTTGATTTGCCGGCTCCGGAAGGCGCGGCGATGGCGATGGCCGCGGCGTCGAGGCGCAGGCTGGCGGCGTGCAGCGGCAACAGCCCACGCTGGTGGAATAGCGCGCCGAGCGCCGAGCCGAGGAGAAACACGCGCCAGCCGTCGCCGGGCCCGTCACGCGCGTCGATCTCGACGAGCCGGCCGCCGGACACGCGAATGCGCGCGCGGGCGAGGCGCAGCACGGCGGCGCCGTTCGCGTCGATGCGCCAGCGCCCGACGCTCGGGGTCAGAGCCGTCGGCTCGGCTACCGGCGCGCGCAGGACGACGACATCGGCCTCGCCACTCGCCTCGCCGGGCCAGGGCGCCAGCTCCGGCAGCGGAAGGCCGCTGCGCAATCGCAGCCCGCAGAGCAGATAATCGCAGGTCGTCATTGGGGCGCAGCCTGTCGAGAGCGAGCCGGAAGGCTCGCGGTCCAAATGCAGCCTCTGGACCGCGAGCCTTCAGGCTCGCTCTGCAGGCGCCTCGAATTGACGGGACCGCAGGCTTGTCGATGGCCCGACCATCGAGCCCCCGCCGGCGCCCGAGGCGCGCGGCGGGGGCGCGCCATCAGTGATGGTGATGGTGGTGGTGGTGATGATGATGATGGTGGTGATGATGATGGTGCCGGTGACGCGACGGATGCGCCGAGGCGGCGAGCGGGGCCATGGCCACGGCGAAGCCGAGGGCGAGAGCGGCGATCAATTTCTTCGTCATTGCGATCTCCTTCGCGATGGGTCCCGAGGGACGCGGGTGAGAATGCTCCGCCACAGATGAACAAAATCCGAATGAACCGCCGGAGGCGCCCAAGATAGCGGCGCCGACGCTCGAAAGCCGAGCTTGTCCGCCTGCGCGGCCGCGGCTCAAAATAGCCGGAACGATCCCCTATCGCGCGAATTTGGGAGCTTCTATGAGAGACGCTTCACGCCGCGCCGGAAGGACTAGTCGATGCCGATCTGGAAGCCCGATCTCGATCGCCGCAACAACGCCACGCTCACGGCCTTCGCACGCTCCACGGAGGCGACGCAGGGCTTCGCCGAGAGCTTCGACTATGACGGGCTCTATCGCTGGAGCCTCGATCATTCGCCGCAGTTCTGGTCGGCGGTATGGGACTTCTGCGGCGTTCTCGGCGACAAGGGCGAGCGCGTTCTGATCGACGCCGACAAAATGCCCGGCGCGCGCTGGTTCCCGGATGCGCGGATCAATTTCGCCGAGAATTTATTGCGCCCGCGGCCGGCCGATGCGGAAGCGATCGTCTTTTGGGGCGAGGACAAGGTGGAGCGGCGGCTTTCCTTCGGCGAGATCGAGCGGCAGGCGGGGGCGCTCGCGGCGTTCTTTCGCGCGCAGGGCGTCGAGCCCGGCGACCGCATCGCCGCCTATATCCACAATGGGCCGGAGGCGATCATCGGCATGCTCGCCGCCTCCTCGCTCGGCGCCGTGTGGTCCTCCTGCGCGCCGGAATTCGGCGTCGCCAGCGTGCTCGATCGCTTCGGCCAGATCGCGCCGCGCATTCTCATCGCGGTGGACGGCTATTTCTACAAGGGCAAGACGCTCGATCGCGCCGACAATATTCGCGAGATCGCCGGCCAGCTGCCGAGCGTTCAGAAAATCCTGCTCGTGCCTTATACGAGCGATGCGCCTTCGTTGGACGGGCTCGCAAACGCCGAGCTTTGGCCGCAGGCGCTCGCCGCGCATGAAGGTGCGACGCTGCGCTATGAGCGCCTGCCATTCGACCATCCGCTCTACATCATGTTCTCCTCCGGCACGACCGGCGCGCCGAAGTGCATCGTGCATGGCGCCGGCGGCACGCTGCTGCAGCATTTGAAGGAGCATCGGCTGCAGAGCGACATCAAGCCGAGCGATCGCTTCTTCTATGCGACCTCGACCGGCTGGATGATGTGGAACTGGCTGGCGAGCGGCCTCGCCAGCGAAGCGACATTGCTGCTCTATGACGGTTTCTTCAATGCCGGCAAGGATGGCGCGATTCTGCTCGATTTCGTCGCCAAGGAGAAGGCGACCTTCTTCGGCACGTCCGCCGGCTATCTGAAGCAGATCGAGAAGACGGGTTTGAAGCCGCGCGAGAGCCATGATCTTGCCGCCGTGCGCACCATCGCCTCGACCGGCTCGCCGCTTCTGCCCGACAGCTTCGATTATGTGTATCGCGATGTGAAGGAGGATGTGCAGCTCGCCTCGATCAGCGGCGGCACCGACATCGTCTCCTGCTTCGTCGGCGGCAATCCGTGGGGCGCCGTCTATCGCGGCGAGATTCAATGCGCCGGCCTCGGCATGGCGGTCGAGGTGTGGGAAGAGGAGAGGAAGCGCATCATCGGCCATGAGGGCGAGCTCGTCTGCACGCAGCCCTTTCCGTCGATGCCGATCTATTTCTGGAACGACGCCGACGGCGAGAAATATCGCAAGGCGTATTTTTCCGACTATGCGGGAATTTGGCGGCACGGCGATTTCGCCACCGAGACCGAGCACAAGGGCTTTCTCATCCACGGGCGCTCGGACGCGACGCTCAATCCGCAGGGCGTGCGCATCGGCACGGCGGATATCTACAATATCGTCGAGCGTCTGCCGGAGGTTCTGGAATCGCTCGCCATCGATCAGGAATGGGAGGGCACGACGCGCATCGTGCTGTTCGTTAAGACGCGCGAGGGCGCGACGCTCGACGATGCGTTGACGGCGCGGATCAAGCGCGAGCTGTTCGACAAGGCGTCGCCGCGGCATGTGCCGTCGGTGATCGTCGCGGCGCCGGATCTTCCGCATACGCGCTCGGGCAAGCTGGTCGAGCTCGCGGTGAAGGAGATTGTGCATGGGCGGCCAGTGAAGAATGTCGGCGCGCTGTCCAATCCCGAAGCGCTCGAGTTCTTCGCCAATCTGCCGCAGCTGTCCGGGAAGTGACGCGCCTCTGTCCGAAGCGTGCGAGAGTTCCAAAGGCGTCGGACGCCACCTCTCCCCGCTGGCGGCACGGCTGTCCGGGGAAATCAGGCATAGTTCAGAACCAGCTGCCTGGGGGACGCCAGCCGCCGGGCGGCCTGATATTTGGACGGCGGCCGATCAAGTCGACTGATCGGCCGTCGCGTGAAAAGGAACCTGCCGGCGAGTTCCGCAAACCGCAGGCACGGCAAGTCGACGTCATGGCGGTGGGCGGCGATGCGCAGCAGCACGAAAGCGATCATCGCCGCGATCAGCTGCAGCCGCACGGCGTTCTCGTTTTCGCCGAGAAACTTGCGGATGTTGAGATGCTGCTTGATCCAGCGGAACAGCAGCTCTATGGCCCAGCGCGCCTTGTAGAGCGCGGCGATCTCGACCGCCGAACGCGTCATGTCGTTGGTGATCATGACGATCTCCTGCGGCTTGCCGTCCTTCAGCGCGTCGCGTCGAATATGAAGGCGACGCAGCCGCATTCGCAGCTTCGAGTCGCCCTTGCTGGCGAGCTCGACCTCGCAATCCCTGAGCACGGTGTAACCTTCGCCGCGCGTTTGCGGCATCTCCCGCTCCGCGACGTCGGCGAGACGGGTGTTGCTCTTGGGACGCGAGACGAAGAGAGCTCCGGCCTCGTGGATACTCCTCCACCATTTGAAATCGTAATAACCCTTGTCGAAGACATAGGTCGCGCCGGCCTCGATCGGCGTCTTCTTGCCGATTTCGACATCATTGACATTGGCGGGCGTGACCTCGACGCAGAAGGGGCGATCGATCCCGGGATCGTAGACGACGTGCATCTTCATGCCGTGGATGCGGCCGTTCGAGCGGGCGAAGTCATGGAACTTGCTCAGAGGAATGGGGGTCGAATCGATGAGGCGCAGGAGTTCTGCGCCGTCGCGCCGGGTTCTGCGGTCGAGTTCGCAGGAGAGGCGCGCGAACAGATCGGCGAAGACGCCGACGGGCCGGCGTGCGTTGGCTTCGGCGAGGGTGGAGCGGGCGAGCCGGCGGGAGCCGAGGTGATAATGGAATCCGCCATTGGCGTTGAAGGCGGTCTCGAGGGCGCGCAGGCTGGTCGCGCCGGCGAGCTGGGCGCAGATCAACACGACGAGGTGATCCCAGCTCTTGAACGATTTGTCGTAGGCGTCGCCCTTGTGGCGCGCGACGATGCCGGCGAAGGCGCGACGATCGATCGGCTTGAGCAAGTCGACAAAAACGCTATTCTGAAAGCGCATGCTTGGTCCTCTATTTTCCAGTCTCGACAACCGGAAAATACCCCGAAACCCTCGGAAGTACCAGGCATGCGCCCGCGCTCGATCGACTTTTCCCCGGACAGCCGTGCGCTGGCGGGGAGAGGTGAGGTGAGGGGCCCGGGAGGGCGCGCGGCGTCTCGAACTCGCGAGCTCGCCGAGCGGCCCGCTATTCCGCGAACTCCATGATCACCGCGTCGACGGCGAGGCTGTCGCCGGGCTTGGCGACGATCTTCTTGATGGTCACGTCGCGCTCGGCGCGCAGCACATTCTCCATCTTCATCGCCTCGACCATGCACAGGGGTTCGCCGGCCTTCACTTCTTGCCCCTCGACGACATCGACCGTCTTGACGAGGCCGGGCATGGGGCAGAGCAGATGCTTGGAGGCGCCGACATTGGTCTTCTTCGGCATCAGCGCGTGCAGCTCGGCCTCGCGCTTGGTGAACACGCGCGCATCGACCGCGACGCCCTGATGGGCGAGCGAGAAGCCGTTGAGGATCGGCCGCACCTGCACATAGACGGTCACGCCGTCGATCGCGCCCTCGAGCACGGGATCGCCGGGCCGCCAATGCGAGGAGATGCGCCGCGTGCGACCATTCTCCTCGTCGGCGAAATGCACGATCAGCGCTTCGCCCTGGGTGTCGAGCGTCACCGGGAAATGGCTGTCGCCGAGCACGCAGACGCGGCTGCTCTCGAATTCGAGCGGCCGGCCATGGGCGAGCTGTCCGGTGATTTGCCGCTTGCGCTGATTGCCGATGTGATCGACGAGCGCGGCGACTGTGGCGAGCACATGGGCGAACTCGCCGTCCGGCTCGGGCGCGGCGAAGCCGCCGGCATATTCCTCGGCGATGAAGCCGGTGGAGAGACGTCCCTTACGCCAGCGCTCATGCTGCATCAGCGAGGCGAGGAACGGGATGTTGTGGCGAATGCCGTCGATGACGAAACGGTCGAGCGCGCTCGACTGCGCGTCGATCGCGGTGAGGCGGTCGGGGCCATGCGTCACCAGCTTGGCGATCATCGGATCATAATGGATCGAGATCTCGCGGCCTTCGGCGACGCCGGTGTCGTTGCGCACGGTGACCGCGCCTTCGCGCTTCTCCTCCGGCGGGCGATATTTCACGAGGCGGCCGATGGAGGGCAGGAAGTTGCGGGTCGGGTCCTCGGCGTAGATGCGGCTCTCGACCGCCCAGCCGTGGATCTTCACATCCTCCTGCCGCAGCGACAGCGGCTCGCCGGCGGCGACGCGAATCATCTGCTCGACGAGATCGATGCCGGTGATCAGCTCCGTCACCGGATGCTCGACCTGCAGGCGCGTGTTCATCTCGAGGAAGTAGAAGCTCTTGTCCTGGCCCGCGACGAACTCGACCGTGCCGGCCGAATCATAATCGACCGCTTTGGCGAGGGCGACGGCCTGCGCGCCCATGGCGGCGCGTGTCTCCTCGTCGAGCAGCGGGGAGGGGGCCTCCTCGATCACCTTCTGATTGCGGCGCTGGATCGAGCACTCGCGCTCATTGAGGTGGATCACATTGCCGTGCTTGTCGCCGAGCACCTGAATTTCGATGTGGCGCGGATTGACGATGAATTTCTCGATGAAGACGCGATCGTCGCCGAAGGAGGACGCCGCCTCCGAACGTGCGCGGGTGAAGCCCTCGACCACTTCGTCGGCCTTGTAGGCGACGCGCATGCCCTTGCCGCCGCCGCCGGCCGAAGCCTTCAGCATGACCGGATAACCGATCGCATCGGCGATGCGCACCGCCTCCTCGCCGTTCTCGATGACGCCGAGATGGCCCGGAACGACATTGACCTTGGCTGCGGAGGCGAATTTCTTCGATTCGATCTTGTCGCCCATCGCCTCGATGGCGCGCGGATTGGGGCCGATGAAGACGATCCCCGCCTCTTTCAGCGCGGTGGCGAATGCGGCGCGCTCGGAGAGGAAGCCATAGCCCGGATGCACGGCCTCGGCCCCGGTCGCCTTGCAGGCGGCGATGATCTTGTCGATCAGGAGATAGGATTGCGCGGCGGGCGGGGGGCCGAGATGAATGGCCTCGTCGGCCATCTCCACATGCAGCGCGTCCGCGTCCGCGTCCGAATAGACGGCCACTGTGGCGATGCCCATGCGCCGGGCGGTCTTGATGATGCGACAAGCGATTTCGCCACGATTGGCGATGAGGATCTTACGAAACATGCGCGCCCCGATACGAGCCCGACGGCGCGCCGCCCCGTTCGCCGGGGGGCGCGCGCGGGTGTTTTCTTAGTTCTTGGTTTCGGACTGCTCTTCGGGACGGTTCACCTGAACATGATCCACGATGCCGAAGTCCTTCGCTTCTTCCGCCGACATGAAGTGATCGCGATCGAGCGTCTTCTCGATCGTCTCATAGTCGCGGCCCGTGTGCCGGACATAGATCTCGTTCAGCCGCTTCTTGATCTTCATGATGTCCTCGGCGTGGCGGAGGATGTCCGACGCCTGGCCCTGGAAGCCGCCGGAGGGCTGGTGCACCATGATGCGGGCGTTGGGCAGGGCGAAGCGCTGCCCGGCCTCGCCGGCGCAGAGCAGCAGCGAGCCCATGGACGCCGCCTGTCCGATGCACAAGGTCGCGACCTTCGGACGGATGTATTGCATCGTGTCGTAGATGGCGAGGCCGGAGGTGACGACGCCGCCCGGCGAGTTGATGTAGAGGAAGATCTCGCGCTTGGGGTTCTCGGCTTCGAGAAACAGCAGCTGGGCGATGATCACCGAGGCCATATGGTCCTCGACCTGGCCGGTCAGAAAGATGATTCGCTCGCGCAGCAGGCGCGAATAAATGTCGAATCCGCGCTCGCCGCGGCTCGTGTTCTCGATCACCTGAGGGATCAGATATTGGTTGTAGACCTCTAGTGGATCACGCATTTCTCTCGCGCCTTTCGTCGACTTGCCTCGCCTCGCCCCGAAGGCGGCCGCGCCTCGCGTTGCGGAGACGGCGGCCCGGGGCGCGCGGCCGGGAACGCCGGCCGCCTTTGGGCTGTTGGTAGCATATTGCCGCAGCGCGTCCAGCGGCAAACCACGGAAGACGGCCGGAGGCTGCTCGCCGGCTCGCGGAGTGGGGCGCGCGACGTCTCGATTTCGTCCACCCGCCGGGCCCCTCACCTCACCTCTCCCCGCGAGCGGGGAGGGAGGCGAAGGCGCCGCGGCTTTTGCTGGAAGAGCCCCGTCCGGCCGGGGAAATTTCACGGCGCCGGCCGCCCCCTCTCCCCGTCGCAGGGAGAGGTGAGGGGCTCGGGAGGGCTCGCGCGCGGCGCCCGCGCCGTCACACCGCCGGACGCGCCAGCTCGTCGTCCTCGTCCTCGGCCATCAGCTCCTCGCGCGTTACCGGCTTGTCGGTTACGCCAATCTTGGTCACCAGATGATCGACCACGCGCTCTTCGTAGAGCGGGGCGCGAATCTGGGCGAGGGCCTGCGGATTGTTGCGATAAAAATCCCAGACCTCCTTCTCGCGGCCGGGGAACATGCGCACGCGCTCGACGAGAGCGTCGGTCACATCCTTGTCCTCGACGGTCACGCCGGCGCCCTGGCCGATCTCGGCCAGCACCAGTCCGAGCCGAACCCGGCGCTCGGCGATGCGACGATATTCGCCGCGCGCCGCCTCCTCGGTGGTGCCCTCGTCCTCGAAGCTCTTGCCGCTGCGCTGGCGCTCGGCGTCGAGCTGACCCCAGATCGTCGTGAACTCCTGCTCGACGAGACCTTCCGGAAGATCGAAGGAGAAGCGCTTGTCTAGCGCGTCGAGCAGCGAGCGCTTCAGCTTGGCGCGCGAGGCCTTCTCGTAATCGGCCTCGAGATTGGCGCGCACGGCGGCCTGCAGCGCGGCGAGAGTCTCGAAATTATATTTGGCGGCGAAGGCGTCGTCGATCGGCAGCTCCTTGGGCGCCGCGACCGCCTTCACCGTCACATCGAACTCGGCGTCCTTGCCGGCGAGATTGGGCGCGGAATAATCGTCCGGGAACTTGACCTTCACGACCCGCTGCTCGCCGACGCCGGCGCCCTCGAGCTGCTCCTCGAAGCCGGGAATGAAGGAGCCCGAGCCGAGCACGAGGTCGATGGCGTCGCCGCCGCCGCCCTCGAAGGCCTCGCCGTCGAGCTTGCCGGTGAAGTCGATGGTGACGCGGTCGCCCTTGGCGGCGGTCACGCCTTCGCCGGCCTTCTCCTCGAACTCGCGGATGCGCTCGGCCAGCTGGTCGATCGATTTCGCGACATCCTCGTCCTTGACCTCGGCGACGGGCCGCTCGATCGAGATGTCGTCGAAGCCGCCGACCTCGAATTTCGGCAGCACCTCGAAGGCGACGGAATAGGCGAAATCGCCCTCGGCCTCGAGCGCCTTCTCGATCAGGGTCTGGTCGACGGGCAAATCGAGCTTGGGCTCGAGCGCGACGCGCAGGCCGTGATCCTCGACGATCTTGCGATTGGCCTCGTTGACGGCCTCCTGCAGGACCTCGCTCATGATGCCCTTGCCGTAGATCTTCTTGAGATAGGAGCTCGGCGCCTTTCCGGGACGAAAGCCCTTGATCTGCGCCTTGCTGCGCAGCTCGGAGAGCTGCGCCTCGAGCTTGGCGGCGAGCTCCTCGACCGGCAGCACCACCCTGAACTCATGTTTCAAGCCCTCTGCGAGGGTCTGCGTCACTTCCATCTCGTCTCGCCTTCTCGAATCGCGACCTCAGCCGGCGCCGCCGGAAAAATCCAATAGATGCGCGGATGCGGGGGCTGGTGCGGGCGGAGGGAGTCGAACCCCCACGACTTGCGTCACCGGAACCTAAATCCGGCGCGTCTACCAGTTCCGCCACGCCCGCGGCCCAATGCGCCGTAGCCCCGCGCGCGAAAAGCGCGAAGGGCCCGAACGCTCGAACGAAACCGCATCCTCGCCGCCGCCGGACGAGGGCGGCCCGGGAGCCGCGCGCGCCGCCTCGGCTCGGGCGCGCGCTCTATAGCACGGCCCGCCGTCGTCGCTAAAGAAAATGTCATCGCGGGAGCCGAGACGCGGCGCCGGGAAGGGAAGACCCGTCGGGAGGCCTCGCCCGCGGTTGATCGCAATCGCCGGCTCGCTATTGTGTCGCCGTCGTCCTTTTGCTTCCCGAGGTTTTCCCATGCCGATCGCCTGCTCCCGCCGATCCTTCCTCGGCGGGGTCGCCGCGACTCTCGTCGCGCTCGAGGCGCGCGCGCAGGCGCCGGGAGTGCGGACCCTCGAGGCGCGGGCGGGCCTCCTGCGCCTGCTGCCCGAGCCGGCCGCCCCGACCGATGTCTGGGGCTTCGACGGCTGGTCGCCGGGGCCGTTGCTGCGGCTGCGGCAGGGCGACGAGCTCGCCGTGCGTCTCTTCAACCGGCTGGAGAAGCCGCTGAGCCTGCATTGGCAGGGCATGCGCGGCGACAACGCCATGGATGGCGTCGCCCCGCTCGTCCAGAGCGCGGTCCCGCCCGGCGGCGAGTTCCTCTACCGGCGCAAGGCCGCGGATGCGGGCCTCTTCTGCTACCGCCCCTCGGTGTTCGGATCGACTCCGGAGCTGATGGCGCGCGGGCTGAAGGGCCTTCTCGTCGTCGACGAGCCGGAGCCGCCGGAGGCCGATGTCGATCTGGTGATGGCGCTCGACGACTGGCGGCTCGACAAGGACGGTAAGGTCGAGGGCGATTTCGACGCCCATGCGGCGGCCGCGGGGCAGGGGCGGATCGGCCCGATCGTCGCCGTCGACGGCAAGCCGGCGCCCTCGATTCGCGAGTTCTCGCCCGGCGCGCGCGTGCGGCTGCGCCTCGCCAATCTCGCCAACGCCCGCATTATGTTCATCGCGTTCGACAACGCCCAGCCCTTCGTGGTGGCGGTCGACAGCCAGCCCTGCGACGCGTTCGAGCCGGTGCGGCGCACCATTCCGGCGGCGCCCGGCGCGCGTTTCGAGCTGATGTTCGACCTTCCGCGTGAGGAGGGGGCGCGCTGCCGGCTGATCCTGCGCAGCCTCGCCGAGCCGGACCGCGAGCTCGTGGCCTTCGTCTCGAAAGGCCCGGCGGCGCCGGCGCGCGGACCCATCGTCGCGGCGCGGCAAAATCCGCTGCTGCCGCCTGCGATCCGGCTGGAGACGGCAAAGAAGCTCGACCTCGTGCTGGAGCCGCCCAAGGCGCCGGGCGGACGCTGGTCCATCAATGGCGCGCCGAGCAAGGCCTATGAGGGGCCGGCGCTGCTGAAGGTGAAGCGGGGAACGCCCATCACCTTCGGCTTCGTGAACCGCGCCGATTCCGCCGTGGTCATGCATGTGCACGGCCATGCGGCGCGGCTGCTGCACGATCTCGACGACGGCTGGGAGCCCTATTGGCGCAATGGCGTGGTGGTTCCTCCGGGCAAGACCAAGCATATCGCCTTCATCGCCGACAGCCCCGGCAAATGGGCCGTCCACGATGATATTCTGGAGCATGAGGCGGCCGGCCTCGCCGGCTGGTTCGAGGTCGAGTGAGAACACGCTAGAGTTGAATTTTGCTGTAAAAACAACTATCGAGCGGATCGCGCCGAGTGATCCCGGCGGCGCCGCGCGGTCCAGTCGGGGCTGGCGCCAATTGCAAGATTTGCGTAACAATATAATAACTTCCGGCCTGTACATCAAAGCGCCGGCTCGTGTCGATAAATCTGTCCTGCGGTCGCGCCGATAGCGACGGAGCGAACCGTGCAGCTCGGAGCGGTCATGCCGAACAGCGTGTTGACGTATAGCCCGAGAGATCCGTCGCAGTTTCCGAACTGGACGTTCCAGCATCTCGACCTCGAATATGATGCGGCGTCGCAATCCGTCTGGATGAGCTATAAGGCGGCGTCGCCGCCCTATTACAGTCTGCAGACGCTGACCGACATGGCGGACGTGCGCGAATCGCTGCGCCTCTTGTTTCGGTCCGAAGAGGCGCGGGCGCGCTGGCCGATCCGTTATTTCGTCCACGCCTCCAACAAGCCCGGCGTGTTCAGCCTCGGCGGCGATCTCGCGACCTTCGCCGCCTCGATCCGCAGGCGGGACCGCGAGACTCTGCTCCATTACGCCTACGCCTGCATCGACGTGATCTATGGTCTTGCGACGAGCTTCGAGCTGCCGATCGTCACTGTCTCGGCCATTCATGGCCAATGCCTCGCGGGCGGTTTCGAGGCGGCGTTGACGGCCGATTTTCTCATCGCCGAGACTCATGCGAAGCTCGGGGTCCCGGAGGTCGCCTTCAACACTTTTCCCGGCATGGGCGCGGTGACGCTGCTGACGCGCCGGCTCGGCTCCGTGCGCGCCCATGAGATCATTTCCGAGGGCAAGGTCTATAGCGGGGCGGAAATGCACGAATGGGGCGCGATCGACGTCCTCGTGCCCGATGCGGCCTTGCGCGAGCAGACCTTGTGTTGGATCATGGACGGCGGTGAAGAGCGCTGGCGTCGCCGCCTCGCCCTCGCCGAAACGAGGCGACTCTGCTTTCCGGTTTCCAACGAGGAGCTCATCCGCATCACCGAGCTCTGGACCGATTGCTCTTGCGCGATCACCGACGCCGATCTTCGGCACATGGAGCGCATCGTTGGGGCGCAGAAGCGGATGTCGAGCAAAGGCGGGACGCAGGAGCCGAGCCCGTCTCCGGACGCAGGACGCGGAGCGCTCACGAACGGGTATGTCGGACGCCAAGCCCGCACGCGACGAGATCGGATCGGAGATCTATGCCGATCTCGTGGAGACCTTGTTCGGGACGCCGGGATCATTCCTGGCCGGCGTGTTCGGCGGGCTGCTCGTTCCCGTCATCGCTCTCTTCGCGACATGGGACGTCGTCTACGCCTATCTCTTGGTCGCGATGCTCGTCGCCGCGGTTTATCGGCTCTACGTCCTCGTCACCCATGAGCGGACGCCGCTGGAGAAGCGTCGGCGCGACGCGGAGCAATGGGAGTTCCGCTACGCCCTCGGCGGCATCGGCTTCATGACGGCGGTCGGCGTCACCGCCGCCGTGCTCTTTTACAAGCACCATGACGAGATGACGGTCTATTACGGGATCGTCATCATGACGGCCTGCGCCGGCGCCTTGGCCGCGCGCAATTCGGGAAGTCCGCGCATTGTCTTCGGCCAGGCGATCGGCACGCTGGCGCCGCTCGCCGTCACCTGCCTGTTCTATTACAACAGCTGGTATTGGGGCCTCACCGCGATACTCGTGCTGTTCTTCGTCTCGGTCAAATCGACGACCAAATTCCTGCACGCCAATCTCGAAGCGGCGCTGCGCAACGGGCGGGACGCGAATATTCAGCGCCGGCGGTTCAAATCGGCGCTCAACAGCATGAGCCACGGCCTGTGCATGGGCAACGCCGACCAGTCGCTGACCGTCGTCAATCATCGCCTCGTCGAGTTCTTCGGCCTCGGCGCGGACGAGCCGCCGCAGCAGCTGCGCGCACTCGCGGCGCGGATCGCCGAAGCGACCGACATGCCGCAGGACGACCGCCGCGCTTTCGTCGAGCAATGGGAGTCGCATGCGGCTCTGCCCAAGACCAGCGTGTTCTCGCGCGAGCTCGGCGACCGCATCTATGATTTCCGCTGCGAGCCGGCCGACAATGGCGCCTTCGTCACCGTGGTCGAGGATGTGACAGAGCAGCGCCGCGCGGCGCGCGAGATCGAGCGCATCGCCCATTTCGACACGCTGACCAATCTCGCCAATCGGTTCCAGTTCCAGCAGCGGCTGGAGCGCGATCTGCGCCATATCCACAAGCGCGGACTCTGTCTCGCTCTGCTCAGCATCGATCTCGATCAGTTCAAGGAGGTCAATGACACGCTCGGCCATTCGATCGGCGATCTGCTGCTGCGCGCCGTCGCCGACCGGCTGCGCGACTGCGTGCGTACGGTCGACATGGTGGCGCGTTTCGGCGGCGACGAGTTCTGCGTGCTGATGCATCCGACCGCGGAGATGCCGCCGGCGGAGGCGCTGGCGCATCGCGTCATCGAGACGCTCGGGCGCCCCTACACGGTCGAGGGCCATACGATCGTGATCGGCGCCAGCGTCGGCCTCACCGTCGCGCCGCGCGACGCCGCGACGGTCGAAGGCCTGCTGAAATGCGGCGACCTCGCCATGTATCATTCCAAGGCCTCCGGCCGTCGGCGGGCGCAATGGTTCGACACGGCGATGGAGGACGCGCTGCTGCGCAAGCGGCGCATCGAGCGCGATCTGCGCGAGGCGCTCAGAACCGACGCGCTCGATATTCATTATCAGCCGATCTTCGACGCGCGCGACCAGTCGGTCTCCTCCTGCGAGGCGCTGGCGCGCTGGCGTCATCCGCAGCTCGGCGCCGTCTCGCCGGCGACCTTCATTCCCATCGCCGAGGAGACCGGCATCATCGTCGAGCTCGGAGAATGGGTGCTGCGCCACGCCTGCCGTGACGCACGACGCTGGCCGGAGCTCGTTCGGGTGGCCGTGAATTTCTCCTGCAAGCAGTTTCAGCAGCCCGATCTCGTCGCGCGCGTCGAGGCCGCCCTCTGCGCCGCCTCGCTCGATCCTGGCCGTCTCGAGGTGGAGATCACCGAATCGACGCTGATGCAGGACACGGAGGACGCGGCCGCGAAAATCGCTGGGCTGCGCGCCCTCGGCGTGCGCCTGTCGCTCGACGATTTCGGCACTGGCTTCAGCAGCCTCGCCTATCTCAACAGCTTCCCGGTCGATAAGGTCAAGCTCGACCGCTCTTTCATTCTGCAATTGTCGCAGTCGCCGAAGGCCCTCGCGATCGTCGGCGCCGTCGCGCAGCTCACCGACGAGCTCGGAATCGAGCTCGTCGCCGAAGGAGTCGAGACCGGCGAGCAGCTCGCGCTGCTGCGCGGCAAGAATGTTCACCTCATTCAAGGCTTCCTGTTCAGCAAGCCGAAGCCGCGGGAGGAGATCGACCTGCTGTTCGCCGGGCGCCGCGCCGACAGTCTTCTCAAGGTCGTCGCCTGAGACGTCCGCGTGCGCTTTCGAGACATTGTGGCCGTTATCCGATCAGATTGGATCGGATAACGGCCAGCATTCTTTCTTGTGAGCGAATTCTGATCGATCGAACGCCGTTCGATTGCAACGCGCTCTAGCCGCGCCGGCTCGAGACTGTCGCGACCCGCTGCCGGCGAACCGGCGGCGCCGTGATGCGCTGCGCCCGGAACATGCTGTAGGACGCATTATGGCGCCGGCCGCACTGGCGCACATAGCTCTCGGCTCCGCCGAAGCCCTGGCCGCTCTCGACGATATGCTTCACGAGGCCGAGCTCCTGCATCTCGATCGCCGTCAGCGCCTCGCCATTCTCCATCAGCCGCTCGGCTTTCACGAAGCCCAGCTTCTGCGCCAGCGCGCCATAGATCCCGACGGCCGACGTCAGATCCGCCTCGAAGCTGAAGCGCGCGTCGCTGTCGGCGACGATAAGTGAGCAGGAGAGAGCGAAGTCTAGATCCACTCCTTTCAGATAGGATCGAGCCCATGCGATCGATATCACCGGCGCGTCGAGAATGAGGCGAGCATTGGCCGAGGCCAGATCGTCGAAGCCTTCGGCCGCCGCCGGCTCTCCGTCGCCGGGATGAGCAAAGTCGTAGACCAAATATTTGAGCCCCTGCAGCCGATCTGAAGAAACCTGCTCGAGCAACAGGCTCAAGCCTTCCACGCTGTCGCCGTCGAAGCCCGCTTCCAGCTTGCTCACCAGCAACGTATCCAAATCATCGAAACGGTGAAGCCTGAGCGCGCGCCGCCGCGAAACGCAATCCAGATCGTCGGACCAGTCAGCCGTAGAAACATAAGTTTCGTCAGCGACAACGGTCGACATGTCGATTTTCGAAACTACCGCATTCATGCTTCGTCTCCTCGGGGGAAAGGTTCAGTAATCGTTAACAGGATACTTAAATTTTTAAAGGTTTTTCGTCGGGATCTTTCGTTAAGGTTAACAACAAGAGGGAAAAATTACGTACGTACATCAAACAGTCCGGGAGACTACGGGGGTTGCGGCATTTTGCCGCATGTCCAAATGCAGCTGCGCGACATAGCCCACCCAATCGAGTGGAGCAGAGGCCGTGCGGGCGCACGCGCACGCGCCCCGGCCCGACGTGCGACGAAAGAACATTCCCTAGGTCGAAGAGATCATGTGCTAAGAGCAGATACGACGGCGTCGCCGCCGGTCCTCCGGCGGGTTCGCCGCCGCGCGAATTTCCAACGACGACCGACCGCCGCTCGCCAACGAAGCGTCGGGAACGAAAAGATGGGGAGAGAAGCGATGATTTTGAGAACTCTCGCCGCGGCTGCGCTGGCGACGATCGGCCTCGTCTCGCAGGCGCAGGCCCATGGCGGCGTCAGCCTGGACCAAGGCCAGTGCATCATGAAGATCGGGCCCGACACGATGAACTTCACCGGCTATCAGCCGCTGAAGTCTCGCGAGCAGTTCTGCGACGACATTCCGGACGTCGGACCGACCATCATCGTGCTCGACGCGGTGCAGGACGAGCTGCGCGACATGACGCTGGAGATTCGCATTCTGCGCGACGTGGGGCAGAAGGACGACACCGAGAATCTCGAGCAGAACACGGAAGTCCATGTCCCGCCGAAGAAATATCGGACCGGCACGCTGAACTTCGAATATGACTTCGCCAAGAAGGGCAAGTTCGTCGGCCTGGTGACGGCCAAGGCGGACGACGGTCGCGAATATGTGTCGCGCTTCCCCTTCTCGGTCGGCACCACCGCCGACAGGGATTTCATCATCGTGGCCTTCTTCGCCCTGTTCGGGCTCGCCGGCTTCGGCCTCTGGTACAAGAACTCCTTCATCGACAAGAACAAGAAAAAGAAGGCGGCCTGAGCCGCACGCCGCGAAGGCGCGGCCGCGTTCGCGCGGCCGCGGCGACCGTCGGGCCTCTGAAGCGCTTTCCGATCGATCAGAATTCGCTCGAACGAAAGAATGCTGGAGCGAGCCTGAAGGCTCGCGATCCGGATCCCGCGCCTGGACCGCGAGCCTTCAGGCTCGCTTTTCCGCTCTTCGGCGCGACGAAAATCAAGCGAGCTCGACGATGCGTCCGTCGACCAGGGTGACGCGCCGATCCATCTGATCGGCGAGATCGAGATTATGCGTGGCGATCAGCGCCGCGAGCCCGGTGTTGCGGGCGAGAGACATCAGCGTCGCGAACACATGCTCGGCCGTGCGTGGATCGAGATTGCCGGTCGGCTCGTCGGCGAGCAGCACATGCGGGGCGTTGGCGACGGCGCGGGCGATGGCGACGCGCTGCTGTTCGCCGCCGGAGAGCTCCGACGGCAGATGGCGCGCACGCGGCCCGAGGCGCAGATAATCGAGCAGTTCCAGCGCGCGGCGCTCGGCCTCTCGGCGGTCGAGCCCGTCGATGGTTTGAGGCAGCGCGACATTCTCGAGCGCCGTGAATTCCGGCAGCAGATGATGGAACTGATAGACGAAGCCGATGGCGTTGCGCCGCAGCGCCGTGCGGTCGTTGTCGGACATATGCGAGGTGGCTGCGCCCGCCACATAGATTTCGCCGGCGTCGGGCCGCTCCAGCAGGCCGGCGATGTGGAGCAGCGTGGATTTGCCGGCGCCCGAGGGCGCGACCAGCGCCACCGTCTCGCCGGGCGACAGCGCGAGATCGATATTGGTGAGAATGTCGAGCCGCGCCATGCCTTCACGATAATGGCGGGCCACGCCTGCGAGCACGAGAACGGGAGAGGTCATATCTCTCACTCGTGCCGCAGCGCGTCGATCGGATCGAGGCTCGCCGCCTTCCACGCGGGATAGATGGAGGCGAGGATCGCGAGCGCCAATGTCATCGTCACCACCAATGTCACCTCGCGCGGATCGACGATCGACGGCAGGCGCGACAGGAAATAGAGCTCGGCCGGAAACAGATTGGCGTGCATCAATTTGTTGAGCGCGAGGCGGATTCCGTCGAGATTGGTGGCGAGCGTGAGGCCGAGCAGAAAGCCGGCGATGTCGCCAGCGACGCCGATCGAGGCGCCGATGATGAGGAAGATGCGCAGCACCGAGCCGCGCGTCGCCCCCATGGTGCGCAGAATGGCGATGTCGGAGGATTTGTCCTTCACCAGCATGGTGAGGCCGGAGACGATGTTGAGCGCCGCGACCAGCACGATCAGCGTCAATATGATGAACATCACATTGCTCTCGACCTGCAGCGTGTCGAAAAAGGTCTTGTTGCGCTGGCGCCAGTCGGTGAGGATCAGCGGCCGGTCGATCTTGGTCTCGACATCGGCGCGGAACTTGTCGACCGCCTGCGGATCGTCGATGAAGGCCTCGATCACCGTCGCCTCATTCTCGCGATTGAAGAACAATTGCGATTCGGCGAGCGGCATATAGACGAAGACGCGATCATATTCCGACATGCCGATCTGGAAGATCGCCACCACCGGATAGGCTTTTATGCGCGGCGCGACGCCGAAGGGGGTCGAGGCGCCCTTGGCGATGAGCAGGCTCACGCTGTCGCCGACGCGAATGCCGAGCGTCTCGGCGAGGCGCTGGCCGAGCGCGACGCCGCCGGCGGCGTCGAAGCCCTCGAGCGTTCCGTCCTTCACATTGCCGGTCATGCCCGGCAGGCGCAGCAGATCCTGCTCGCGCATGCCGCGCACCAGCGCGCCGGATTGGCCATAGGGCGAGGAGATTCCCGCCGCGCCCTCGACCATCGGAATGACCAGCTTGGCGCCGGGCAGACGCTGCATCTGATCCGTCACCTGCGCCCAATCGGTCAGCGGCCGCTCGACCGCCTGCACGAAGGCGTGGCCGTCGATGCCGACGATCTTGTCCATCAGCTCCTTGTGGAAGCCGTTCATCACCGACATCACGACGATCAGCGTCGCGACGCCGAGCGTGATGCCGAGGAAGGAGAAGCCGGCGATGACCGAGACGAAGCCATTGGCGCGGCGCGCGCGCACATAGCGCAGGGCGACGACCCATTCGAAAGGCGCAAAGAGGCGCAGGCGCGCCCGCGGCGGCGCAGCGCTCTCCGCGGTGGTCAGGGAAGATTCGCTCATCTCCGCCATTGTGCCTTTCCGTCCGGGCCGGTTCAAGCGCGCCGCCGCGCCGGCGCACAGCGGCTCCACCGGATTCTCCTCGGCCGAATCGGTCGTGGTTCAGGAGCAGGGCGCGATCATGGCGATATAGCGGCGAGGACGTGACGGCGGCGCGCATTGACCTTCCTCTTCCGCCGTGACAATTCCCGCTCGTGAGCACGAAGAGCGAAACCGAATCGGGCGCCGGCCTCGGCCCCGCGCTGGTGACCGGCGCGGCGCGGCGCATCGGCCTCGCCATCGCCGCGCGGCTCGCGCAGCAGGGGCGGCCCGTGGTGCTGCACGCCTCGCATCGCTCCGCCGAGGAGGCGGAACTGGCGGCGCAGGCGATTCGCGCCAGGGGCGGGCGCGCCGCCGTCGCCGCCGCGGACCTTTCTGTCGCGCGGGAGACGGAGGAGCTCGTCGCCTTCGCGGCGCGGCAGTTCGGGCCGATCACGCTGCTCGTCAACAACGCCTCGCTGTTCGAGCTCGATTCGGCGCAGGATTTTTCCGTCGATGTGTTCGATCGGCAGCTCGCGGTGGATCTGCGCGCGCCGCTCGTTCTCGCGCGCGACATGGCGGCGCAATTGCCCGCTGCGGCGGAAGGGGCGATCGTCAATATTCTCGATCAGCGCGTGTTCCGCCCGACGCCGCGCTATTTCACCTACACGCTGGCGAAATCCGCTCTGTGGACGGCGACGCGAACTCTCGCGCAGAGCTTCGCGCCGCGCATCCGCGTCAACGCCGTGGGGCCGGGGCCGGTGTTCCCCAATGCGGTGCATGGGCAGAAGGGCTTCGAGACGGAAGCGCGCGGCGTGCCGCTGAAACATGCGGCCGATGTCGCGGGCGTGGTGGATGCGGTGGTGTTTCTCGCCGAGGCCAAGAGCGTGACCGGGCAGATGATCGCGGTGGATGCCGGCCAGCATCTCGCCTGGGAGACGCCGGACGTGCTGCCGGATTAGCTCTAATGTCGAGTGCTGTCAGATCCGGAGACGCTGAAGCTTTTTGTGAATTTGCCCAGTTCGCGGGGAGGTGAACGCGCTTCGGACAAAGACAACCGCGTCCGCCGCCTCCTCTCCTCGCACGCGGGGAGAGGAGGCGGCCGGCGCCGTTGGAGAGCGCCCTTTGCTCAATCCGCGCTCGGCAGCCGCCTGATCGTGAACTCGATGCGTCCGTCGTCGAGCTCGCGCCAGAACTCGATCTCGGTCATATAGGCGGCCTTGGGGTAGAGGTCGAACCATTCGCGCGCCTTGGCGCGCGCCTCGCCGCGCTCCAGCGTGAAGGTCTCGCGCCGCCAGCCGTCGCTGCGCGCGCTGCTGCGAATGGCGCGGGCGCGCTCCGCCAGTCGACGCGCCACATCTCTCGGCTGTCTGGTCTCGACGCTCATGACGCTACTCCCGCGCTCGGACGGTCGCCCGAAGATAGCGCGCAACGCGCGCGATTGGGAGTCGTTCGCCGGCTCAATCGCGGCTCGTCGTCGCCTCCTCGACGAGCCGCGTCACGATCGCCGGGTCCTTGGGAAAGCCGGCGCGGATCCATTTGGCCTGCAATTCCTTCAGCACAGCGCCGAGCGCGCGGCCGGGGAGGAGCCCGCGCGCCATCAGATCGGCGGCCTTTACCGGAAAATCCGGCGCCGGCGCTTCGGCCAGAAAACGCGCCGCGCGTAAAAAGCCGTCGTCGTCGACGGGGGCTCTGTTCTCGGCATGGGCGAGCGCAAGCGCGTCGCGCGCCGCATCGCGCCCCTCCACGAAGAGGAGCCGCGTCAAATCCAGCTCGCTCGGCGCCGTTTCCGCCCCATGCAGTTTCGCCAGCAGCCGCGCGGCGCTCGCCGCGCGCTTATGCTCGATATTGGAGAGGCGCAGCCGCTCGCGCAGCCGGTCGGCGTCCTCTTCGACGATCACGCAGAGCGCGATCAGCCGCAGCAGCGGATCGACGAAGCGGCCGAGCGCGTCCTCGATCGCGGCGAGCCGCTCGAGCCGCGCCGGAAAGGTCGCGCCGACGACGATCTCGAGAATCCCCGCCTGCGACACTTCGCGCGCCACGGCGACGGCGCCGCGCGCGGCCAGCAGCTTGAGGGTTTCCGCGCGCAGGCGCTCGGCGGAGAGCTTTTGCAGCGAATGGCGCGCGAGGATTGCGGCGTGCAGGCCGGCGGGATCGAGCGCGCCGGCGCCGAAGGAGGCGTGAAAGCGGAAGAAGCGCAGCACGCGCAGATGATCCTCGGCGATGCGCGTCGCCGGATCGCCGATGAAGCGGATATGCCGCGCCTCGAGATCGGCGAGCCCGCCGGTGTAGTCGTGCAGCGCGCCGTCCTCAGACAGCGACAGCGCGTTGATGGTGAAATCACGGCGCAGCGCGTCGGCCTCGAAATCATCGCCGAAGCGCACCTTGGCGTGGCGGCCGAAGGTCTCGACATCCTCGCGCAAGGTCGTCACCTCGAAGGGCGTCCCTTCGACGACGATGGTGACGGTGCCATGCTCAATGCCGGTCGGCGCGCATTTGAGGCCGGCGGCGGCCGCCGCCGCCATCACCGCTTCGGGAAGGGCGGTGGTGGCGAGATCGACCTCGTGCGGACGCCTGCCCATCAGCGAATCGCGCACGGCCCCGCCGACGATGCGCGTCTCGCCGCCGGTCGCGGCGAGCGCGGCGAAGAGGCGCCGGATCTTCGGATCGGCGAGCAGGCGCAGCGGCAAGGCTATTGAAAGCGGCCGGGCGCCAGCCGGCCGTCCTCTATATGGGCGGGCACATAGGCCCCCTGATTGCGCGTCGACAAAAGGCCGAGCACGATGAAGCCGGCGACCGCGGCGGCGAGGCCGGCGATGGTCAGCGTCGAGACCACGCTGCGCGTCCACAGCTCGGCGACGAAGGGAAAGCGCCGACGCGCCAGAAGATAGAGCGCGTAGAGCACGAAAGGCGTGACGAACAGCAATAGGGGTTGGATGACGACCCGCCACATAAGCGCCTCTTGGTGAGCGTAATCGCCGCCGCGCGTTTTTCCTTCTCCCGCTAGCGGGAGAAGGATGCGCCTCTCCTTCGAAGGAGTCGGTAAGCTCAATTTAATCATTCTGCAACGTCGACAAGGGCGTTTCGCCGTCTATTGTAGGACAATCGAGGCGCACGGTCCCTGGGAGCTCCCGCAATCGCATGACCGATCACGATATCGCAACCGCTTCCTCCGTCGCCGCCGCCGCCGAGCGCGCTCTCGAGCAGATCGGCCGCGCCCGCGAGGCTGTGTCCACGGTCATCTTCGGCCAGGAGGAGGCGGTCGAGCAGGCGCTCGTCACTCTGCTCGCTGGCGGCCATGGATTGCTGGTCGGCGTGCCCGGCCTCGCCAAGACCAAGCTGGTCGAGACGCTGGGCAAGGTGCTCGGCCTCGACGAGCGCCGCGTCCAATTCACGCCCGATCTGCTGCCGGCCGATATTCTCGGCTCCGAGGTTTTGGAGGAGACGGCCGACAAGAAGCGCGCCTTCCGCTTCGTCAAGGGCCCGATCTTCGCGCAATTGCTGATGGCCGACGAGATCAACCGCGCCTCGCCGCGCACGCAATCGGCGCTGCTGCAGGCGATGCAGGAATATCATGTGAGCGTCGCCGGCGAGCGCCATGATCTGCCGCGGCCCTTCCATGTGCTGGCGACGCAGAATCCGCTGGAGCAGGAGGGCACCTATCCTTTGCCCGAGGCGCAGCTCGACCGCTTCCTGCTGCAGATCGACGTCGATTATCCCGACCGCGCCAGCGAGCGGCGCATCCTGCTGGAGACGACCGGCGACCACGTGGTCGAGGCGCGGCGCGCGCTCTCGGCCGAGGATCTGATCGCGGCGCAGCGGCTGGTGCGGCAATTGCCGGTCGGCGACAAAATCGTCGACGCCATTCTCGATCTCGTCCGCGCCGCCCGGCCGGGGGATGGAAATCCGGAAATAGCCGCCCATGTCGCCTGGGGCCCCGGTCCCCGCGCGGCCCAGGCCCTGATGCTGGCGACGCGCGCGCGCGCCCTCGTCTCCGGGCGGCTGTCGCCCTCGCTGGACGATGTGGCGGCGCTGGCGGCGCCGGCGCTGCGCCATCGCATGGCGCTGACCTTCGCCGCGCGCGCGCAGGGGCGCAGCATCGCCGAGCTGATCGGAAAGCTGGTCGAGAGGATCGGCTGAGTGGCGCCCGCCGTCGTCACCAAGGCGCTGGAGCCCGGCGCGCGGATCGCGGCGAGCGCGCGCGCCATCGACGCCGCCGACCTCGCCGGCCGCCTTCCCGATCTCGTCATCCGCGCCCGCGAGGTGGCGGCCAGCGTCGTCCATGGCGCGCATGGGCGCCGGCGGGCGGGCATGGGCGAGAATTTCTGGCAGTTCCGCCCCTTCGGCGCCGGCGAGCCGGCGCATCGCATCGATTGGCGGCGCTCGGCCCGCGACGACCGTCTGTTCGTGCGCGAGCGCGAATGGGAGGCGGCGCATTCCTATTTCCTGTGGATGGATTGCTCGCCCTCCATGGGTTTCGTCTCCTCGCTGGCGCTGGAGCCGAAGCTCGACCGCGCGTTGACGCTCGGGCTCGCCCTCGCCGATGTGCTGATGCGCGGCGGCGAGCGGGTGGGCCTTGCCGGCCTCACTCATGCGATGTCGACGCGCGACATCATCGAGCGTCTGGCGCAGGCGCTGGCGACGGCCGGCGAATCGGTCCGCGCCGAGTTGCCGCCGGCCGCTCCTCTTCCCGCCGGCGCCAAGGCGCTGCTCTTTTCCGATTTCCTCTGCGATCCGGCCGAGCTCGCCGAGCGGCTCGGCCGGCTCGCCGCCAATCGCGTCACCGGCGCGCTGCTGATGATCGCCGATCCGGTCGAGGAGAGCTTTCCTTTCGAGGGCGAGACGCTGTTTCTCGACACCGACAGCCGCGCCACTCTCCGCGCCGGCCGCGCGCAGGCCTGGCGCGAGGCCTATGCCGAGCGGCTGGCGCGCCATCGCGATGAAATCGCCCGCGCCGCTGCGAGCGTCGGCTTCTCGCTGCATCTCCACCGCACCGACCGACCGGCGGCCGAGGCGGCGCTGACGCTGAGCGTCGCGCTCGCGTCCGGATTGGAGCGCGTCTGATGGGCCCGCTCGCGCTCACTTTCGCTGCGCCGGCGGCGCTCCTCGGCCTCATCGCTCTGCCGGCCATCTATCTGCTGCTGCGGGTGACGCCGCCGCGTCCGCGCGAAATCGTGTTTCCGCCGATCCGGCTGCTGCTCGATCTGCTGCGCCGCGAAGAGACGCCGGCGCGCACGCCGCTGTGGCTGCTGCTGCTGCGTCTCGCGGTCGCCGCCTGCGCGATCTTCGCCATGGCCGGGCCGACGCTGGCGCCCACAGCTTCGACGCCGTTCTCACGCGCGCCGCTGCTCCTCGCCATCGACGACGGCTGGCCGGCTGCGCCCGATTTCGATCGGCGCATCGAGGCGGCGCGCGCGCTGGCGCTGGAGGCCGCGCGCAACGGCGCCGCCGTGGCGGCGCTGCCGATGTCCGAGGCCGATTCCAAGCCGGCGCTCGACGACGGCGGCAAGATCGACGAGCGCCTGCGCGCGCTCGCGCCCAAGCCCTATATTCCCGACCGCGCCGCCGCCGCCGCGCGGCTCGCGTCCTTCGTCGCCTCTCACAAGAGTCCGCGCGTGGTGTGGATCGGCGATGGGCTGGAGCAGGGGGGCGCGCGCGCTTTCGCCGACGCCCTGGTCGCGGCGAAGAACGCCGGCGCCGATGTGCGCATCCTCGCCGATTCGCGTGTGGCGCGGGCGCTGGTCGCGCCGTCCAATCGCGCCGGCGCGCTCGAGGTGGAGGCGATCCGCGCCGCGAGCGACGCCGCTTCCTCCGGCCGCGTCTCCGCCTTCGACGCGCAGGGGCGCGTCATCGCGCAGGCGCCTTTCGCCTTCGACGGCGACAAAGCGACGGCGCGCTTCGACCTGCCGATCGAATTGCGCAATGACGTCGTGCTGCTGCGGCTCGAGGGCGAGCCCTCGGCCGGCGCCGTGGCGCTGCTCGACGGCCGCTCCAAGGTGCGGCGAGTCGCGGTTCTCAGCGGAACCAGCGTCGATCTCGCCCAGCCGCTGCTCGCTCCGCAATATTATCTCGCCAAGGCCTTCGCGCCCTTCGCCGAGGTGCGCGCGCCCAAGCCCGGCGTCGCCGAGCCGCTGCTCGGCCTCGTCGCCGACCATCCCGACATGATCGCGCTCGCCGACATCGGCGTCGTGCCGGGCGAGGAATTGGACGCGCTGACCCGTTTCGTCGAGGAGGGCGGCGTGCTGCTACGCTTCGCCGGCCCGCGCCTCGCCAATGGCGCCGACGAGCTGACCCCGGTGCGGCTGCGGCGCAACGGCCGCGTGCTCGGCGGGGCCATGTCCTGGGACAGCCCCAAGACGCTCGCGCCCTTCGAGCCGGGGAGCCCCTTCTTCGGTCTGCCGGCTCCGGAGGAGGTGACGGTGACGCGGCAGGTGCTGGCCGAGCCCGAGCCCGGCCTCCCCGCCAAGACCTGGGCGACGCTCACCGACGGCACGCCGCTCGTCACCGCCGAGCGGCGCGGCAAGGGGCTGATCGTGCTGTTCCATGTCAGCGCCGACGCCACCTGGTCCGATCTGCCGATCTCCGGCCTCTTCGTCGAGATGCTGCGCCGGATCGCCGCCGAGAGCGGCGCATCGGCGGCGCATGGGCAGGCGGCGCATGGGCAAGAGGGCGGAGCGGCGCCTGACGCGGCGCTCGCGCCGCTGCTGGCGCTCGACGGCCGCGGCGTGATGCGCGCGCCGCCGCCGATGGCGCGGCCGATTCCCGGCGATTTCAACGGTCCCGCCGACCGCGACCATCCCCCCGGCTTCTATGGCTCGGCCGACGCGCCGGTAGCGGTGCAGCCGCTGCGCCCCGACGACGAATTGCGCCGGCTCGATTATGCGACGCTCGGGCTTCCCTTGTCGTCGCTGCAGGGCGACGCGCCGCTCGATCTGCGCCCGACGCTGCTGGCGCTCGTGTTCCTGGGCCTCCTCGCCGATTGGGCGATCCTGCTCGCGCTCGCCGGCGCCTTTCGCGCGCGAGCGACCGCCGCGGTCTGCCTGCTCGCTCTGCTCGGCGTCGCGGCGCCGCGCGCCGAGGCCAAGGATGCGCCGAGGGCCGGGGCGACCCTCACGCAGCGCGACCGCGAGGCGGCGCTCACCTCGCGCCTCGCTTATGTCGTCTCCGGCGACGCTCGCGTCGACGAGACGAGCCGCCTCGGCCTCGAGGCGCTGTCGCGGGCGCTGGCGCAGCGCACCTCATATTCGCCCGGCCAGCCTGTCGGCGTCGATCCGGCGCGCGACGAGCTCGCCTTCTATCCGATGCTCTATTGGCCGATCGTCGCGACTGCCCCTCTGCCCTCGAGTCCAGCGCTCGCCAAGGTCGGGATCTATCTGAAGCAGGGCGGCACCATCGTCTTCGACACGCGCGACGCGCTGGTGGCGCATCCGGGCGGGCCGCCGACGGCGGAGACCAAATGGCTGCGCGAAGTGACGCGCAATCTCGACATTCCCGAGCTCGAGGTCGTGCCGCGCGATCACGTCATCACCAAGACCTTCTATCTGCTCGACGGCTTTTTCGGCCGCACCGTCAATGGCAAGACCTGGGTGGAGGCGCTGCCGCCCGAGCGCAAGGATGATTCCAGCCGGCCGGTGCGCGCCACCGACAGCGTGTCGCCGGTGGTCATCACCTCCAATGATCTCGCCGGCGCCTGGGCCGCCGGGCCCGATGGGCGGGCGCTCTACACGCTGACGCCCGGCGGCGCCCGCCAGCGCGAGCTGGCCATCCGCGGCGGCGTCAATCTGGTGATGTACACTCTGACCGGCAATTACAAATCCGATCAGGTGCATGTGCGCGACCTCTTGGAGCGGCTGGGCCAATGAACGAGCTGTCCCTCGCCTTCGCGCCGCTCCTGCCCTGGCCGGTCCTCGCCGTTCTCGGCGCGCTCGCCATCGCGCTCGCTATTCTCTCGCTGCGCGCCGGCGGACGCGGCGCGGTGCTGCGCCTCTGCGCCTTCGCGCTCGTGCTGCTCGCCCTCTGCGATCCCTCGCTGGTGCGCGAGCAGCGCGAGCCGTCGAAGACCATCGTTCCCGTCGTGCTCGACCGCAGCGAGAGCCAGACCTTCGGCAAGCGCAACGCGCAGACCGACGCCGCCCGCGCGGCGCTGGAGCGCGCCTTCGCCGATCTCGGCGACATCGAGCCGCGCTTCATCGAAAGCGCCCGCCATGGCGGCGACAATGACGGCACGCGTCTCTTCCAGGCGCTGGAAGAGGGGATGAAGGATGTCCCGCGCGAGCGCGTCGGCGCCGCGGTCATGGTGACCGACGGGATCGTCCACGACATTCCTGCGAGCGCCGCGGCGCTCGGCTTCACGGCGCCCGTTCATGCGCTCGTCACCGGTCATGAGGGTGAGCGCGACCGCCGTCTCGAGCTCATCGAGGCGCCGCGCTTCGGCATCGTCGGCAAGGATCAGATCATTCGCGCCCGCGTCGTCGACAGCAATATCGCCGATCGCGAGCCGGTCGTCATCGAGATGAAGCGTGACGGCGAGCCTTTGCCGCGCGTCGTCACGCGCGCCGGCGAGACCGTCGATATCCCCGTGCGCGTGGAGCATGGCGGGCAGAATGTCGTCGAGCTGGAGGCGGCGGCGCTGCCGGGCGAGCTGACGCCGGTCAACAACAAGGCCGTCGTCGTGATCGAGGGCGTGCGCGACAAGCTCAAGGTCCTGCTCGTCTCCGGCGAGCCGCATCCGGGCGAGCGCAGCTGGCGCAATCTGCTGCGCTCCGACGCCAATGTCGAGCTGGTGCATTTCACCATTCTGCGTCCGCCGGAGAAGCTCGACGGCACGCCGCCACATGAATTATCGCTGATCGCCTTTCCGACTGCCGATCTCTTCGGCCGCAAGATCAACGAATTCGACCTCATCATCTTCGACCGCTACTCGAACCAGACGATCCTTCCCTCCGTCTATTTCGACAATATCCTGCGCTATGTCGAGAATGGCGGCGCCTTCCTCGTCGCCACGGGGCCGGATTTCGCCACTGTGCAGGGGCTCTATTATTCGCCGCTCGAGAGCATTATTCCGGCGCGGCCCGATGGCGCTCTCATCGAGCGCGCCTTTCGCGCCCATGTGACCGCCGATGGCGAGAAGCATCCGGTCACGCGCGGGCTCGAAGGGGCGAACTCCGATCCGCCGAGCTGGGGCGAATGGTTCCGTCTCGTCGAGGCCGATGTGGTGAACGGCCATTCGCTGCTCGCGGGCGCCAATGACCGGCCGCTGCTGGTGCTGGCGCGCGAGGAGCGCGGCCGCGTCGCCGCTCTGCTCACCGATCAGCTGTGGTTGTGGGCGCGCGGCTTCGACGGCGGCGGGCCGCATGTCGATCTGATGCGCCGCCTCGCCCATTGGCTGATGAAGGAGCCCGATCTCGAGGAGGAGGCGCTGCGCGCGAGCGCCCATGGCCACGACATTCTGATCGAGCGCCAGAGCCTGAAGGAGAACGCCGCGCCGGTGACGATGACGACGCCGGCCGGCGCAGAGGCTCAGATCGCGCTGGACGCGGCGGCGCCCGGCCTCGCGCGCGCGCATCATGCGGCGCAGGAGATGGGGCTCTATCGGTTCGAGAGCGGCGAGCTGAAAGCGCTCGTCAATGTGGGGCCGGAGAATCCGCGCGAGTTTCGCGAGGTGGTCTCGACAACGGAAAAGCTGCGTCCGCTGGCCGAGGCGACGGGCGGAACCGTGCGCCGCCTCTCGCGCGACGCGAGCGGCGCGATCGCGCTGCCGCGCATCGTGGAGCTGCGCGAGGCGTCTGTGTTCGGCGGGGCGGATTATCTCGGCGTGAAGCGCACGCAGGCGAGCGCGCTGCGCGGCGTCGAGGTCGCGCCTTTGGCGCTGGGGCTCCTCGGCCTCGCCGCGCTGCTCGGCGCGATCGTCGCCGCCTGGGCGTGGGAAGGCCGGCGGTAGAGGCTCTCACATACAAAGCAACGGCGCCTGCCGCCTCCTCTCCCCGCCTGCGCCGCCTGCGGGGAGAGGGGCTGCCGGCGCCGTTGGTCAGGCGTCGTGCTCGAGCAGATCGGGCAGGCGCTTCGCCAGGCTGCGCAGCACGCTGTCGGCGCCCTTGACCATGATGTCGTAGAGCGCGTCCGCCGCCGGCGCCGCCTCGATCCCCTCTTGCACGAAATGGAAATGGGTGTGGCCGCCGGGCAGCTCGGAGATCGTCCAGGTGACGACCACATCCATGTAGTGGCCGAAGGCCTTCAGCTCCTCATGGCCGCCCTTCCAGCTGAACTTCAGCATCTTGCGGTCCTCGACCTCGAGCACCTTGCACTGGAACTCGCCGTCCCAGCGTTCGATCGGCCGGCTCCAGATGGTGAAGGAGTGCTTCTCGACAGGCTTGATGTCATTGGGGAAGAACCAGACGGCGAGCCATTCCGAATCGGTCATGGCGCGCCACACGGCGTCGACGGGATGGTCGAGTTCCTTGTCGGTGGTGATGCTTCGCGTCTCGGTCACGGCGCTGCTCCTGTTTCTGACTTTTCAAAAGCAACAACTGCGCCAAAAACAGCCGGCGGCGCTCCCGGACCGCGAGCCTTCAGGCTCGCCCCTCGAGACGTTGCGTCACTCGCTGGGCGCCTTCCACTCCGCGGCCGGCTTCGGCGCCGCGGCGGCGGAGGTTTCCGGGGTCGGGGCGGCGGGAGCCGGAGACTTCGGCGCGGCCGCGGCCGCCGACGGAGCGCTCTCGGGCGCCTTTGGCGCAGGCGCGTGCGTCGTCGCAGCGGCCGGCGCAGCGGGTGTCTTGGTCGCCTCGGAGGGCGGAACATGCGGCGCGGCGGGGCGGACCGGCGCCGGCGGATGCGCGGTCGCGGCGCGGGGCTTCGGCGGCTCGGGCGTCTTCGCAGCCGCCCGGCGCGGCGGGGCCGGGCGCTTCTGCTCGACGATGTGGCGATGCGGCGCGACGGTCCGCGGCGCCGGCGCCTGTGCGACGCCCTTGTCGAGACGCCGCCGTTCCAAGATCTCGCCGTCGTCGGCGTCGAGCACGAAGCGCACATGGCCGCCACGGCGGTCGACGCCGATCGCGACGATCACGTCATCGACATAGCGCGGCGGCTCGGCGAGCCGAAAGCCGCGGCGCGCCAGCAGCTCGACCACCTCCTGCGGCGCAAGCTCGGTCGCCGGCTCCTCGAAGCGATGCGCTGACCAGCCGATGAAGGGCTGAAAGAAGAATTGCGCCGACGCCGGCGTGGCCATCCAAGCGGCGAGCGCCGCGAGCAGCAGGGTCGATTTCGGCCGAAGGCCGGACATGGTCATCATCGGCTCCAATTCATGCATACATTCTCACGTGCGCTCGAGCTTCGAGCAACATTGCGGCGAGCTTTGGACGTGGCTTTCGGGATCTCGATCGTCGCCCGCCGCGTAACGCGCCGATAAGAAAACTTCCAAGTTTGATTTAACAAAAAATCAGAATTTTCAAATGCATGATCTGCTGTGACGCGGCCGTTGAGATGCTCGTCGCCAAAATTCTCCCTCCTATTTCGGTGCGAAATGCTGCGTTCACACACCGCGCCAACGGCGCGAAGGTCGCCGCCTTGCGGGTCATTGCGAACGGATCGAGCCGGCTCCGTCGGCGTCGTGTTCGCCTTCGTCCTGCCGCTCGTCATCGGCGTTTGCTCGCTCGTCGTCGAGTTCGGCAACGCTCTGCTGATCAAGGCGCGCTACCAGCGCGTCGCGGACATTGCGTCCTTCTCCGGCGCGCTGGCGTATAGCGGCACGAGCTCGACCACGACGATGACGAACGCCTCCGTCGCCGTGGCGGCTTTGAACCAGGTCCCCGCCGCCGCGGTCAGCGCGAACCTGACGGTTTCGCCGGCGAGCTCCAGCAACTCGGCCGTGCTGGTCGCGATCTCGGCGGCCCATCCGCTGTTCCTGACGCCGGTGCTCAATGGCCCGCGCAGCCTGCAAATCGCGGCGTCGGCCTATAGCCAAATCGCGGTCAGCGCGTCCAGCTGTCTGCTCGCGCTCGATTCCTCGAAGAGCGGAGTGACTTTGAGCGGGGGGACCTCGGTCACGGCGACGAGCTGCGTCGTCGCCTCGAACAGCTCCGTGACCGTGCCCTGCGGCACGTCGATCGCCGCCAAGGCCGTCGATTACTATTCGTCCTCCGCGCCGAGCGCGCCGTGCTCGGGCATCTCGGGCTCGATCGTCAAAGCGTATACGACCGATCCAGTCGCCGGAACGAGCGGGCTCACGACCGCGACGGCGCGGCTCACGACCGTGGCGGCGCAGACCGCGCCCTCGGCGCCCTCGGTCTCCACCGGCTCGAATGTGAGCTTCGGCTACACTGCCGCCTCGATGTCGATCGGCAATGGCTGCACAGCGACCACCAGCTCGGCCTACAGCGGCAAATGGACCGTGACCTGCCCAGCTGGCGGAACCTATACCTTCGGCGCGATCACCACCTCGGCCACCTTGTCCTTCGCAACGAGTGGAACGGCGGCTACGACCTATAATTTCAGCGGCGTCGTGACGCTCTCGGGCACGAACTCCTTCGGACCGGGGATCTATAATTTCGCGAAAGGGATCGTCACTTCCGGCGGCAGCGTCACGACCTTCGCGGCAGGCAGCACGTTCAACATCGGCCAGAGCACGACCTATTGCAGCAATGGCTATTACAGCATCTGCAACACTGCGACCCTGACCATCTCCGGCCCGGCATCCTTCAAATTGTCCGCCGGAGTCGCGAACACCGGCGGCTCCTCGCTGACGCTCGGCTATGGTTCCGGGATCACCGGCAATAATTTTCAGATCGGCCCGGGGTCGACCGGCGACGCGATCAATCTCGGCGGCGGCTCGACGACCCTCATGGGGGACGCCACCGCGAGCGGCAGCCTGTTCCGGCTCAACGGCAATCTCAACGACGCCGGGGGCGGCAGCTGCCTCGTCATCAGCGCCGCCGACCAACACGACATCGAAGGCAATTTCATCGCCTCGGGCGCCGTGGTGATGGGAGCAGGGGTCTATACGGTGGACGGCTACATGGCTCTGGGCGGCGCCGGAGGCGGCGGCGCGACCTGCAATGGCGCCACCGTCAGCGTCACGGGCGTCGACGTCACGACAGTGCTCTCGGGCAAGAGCACGCCGTCCTCCGGCTCGTGCTCGGGATTGGTGTTCTGCGTCGCCGCTGGATACAGCAACATCGTGATGACGGCGCCGACGAGTGGGACTTACGCCAAGCTCGCCGTGATCGGCCCGACATCGAGCGCCGTGACGGCGGGCGCGAGCTTCATCCAGGGCGGCAGCAATGGGCAGATCACCGGCATTTTCTATGTCCCCTACGGTCCATTGACGATGAGCGGCGGCGCCGGCCTCTCGGGCGGATCGAGCTGCCTTCAGCTCATTGCCTCCTCTATCACCTTGTCCGGGGGCTCCGTGCTCGGCTCGGCCTGCGTTTCCTCCGGCGGCAGCTCTACGGCGACGCTGGTCCAATGATGCGCCGGGCCGCTCCTACCGACATGTGGCGGCGCTTCGCACGATGCGTCGCCGGCGCCTCGGCGCTGGAATTCGCGTTGATCGCGCCGGTGGTGGTGCTGATCCTCACCGGAATGATCGACTACGGGCTCGCCGTCTACACGCGATTCAGTATGAACGAGCGCCTGTCCGCCGCCGCCAATTATGCGATGCTGAGCGCGGCGAGCGTCGGCTCGTCCAGCGGCGCCACGCTCGCCGCGACGCTCGTCGCAATCATTCCGTCGCAATTCGACGTGACCGTTGTCGTCAACAATGGTCCCGCGGCGCAGCGGGTGGGGGGCGTCAGCACCCCCTCCGGCACGGCGTCGAACGCCGATCTTTGCTACTGTCCGACGCTGAGCGGCTCGACAGTCGCCTGGGGCTCGGCGACCACCTGCGCCTCCACATGCTCCAGCGGCGTCCTCGCGGGCAAATTCGTCACCATCGCCTGCAGCCGGTCCTACACGCCCTTGCTCATGGGATATGGGCTGGTCAGCAGCGGGGTCGTCTCCGACCTCGCCGTCGTGCAGGTGCAATGATGCGCCGACGGCTCGCCGCGTGGCGCAGACAGGAGGGCGGGGCGAGCGCAGTCGAGTTCGCGTTGGTGGTCGGGCCGCTGTTCTTTCTTCTGCTCGGCGCGATCGAATGCGGCCGTCTCCTCTGGACGCGCCAGATATTGCAATCGCTGGCGATCTCGACGGCGCGCTGCATGGGCGTTCGCCAGGCGGTCTGCGCTAGCTCTAGTACCTATAGCGCCACAATGACGACCGCCTATGTCATCGCTCAGGCGACCAAGCTCGGGATCACGCTCACATCCGCCAATGTCACGCTCGACGCTGACGCCAGTTGCGGCGGCGTGTCCGGTTTCTCCTCGGCGACGATCTCCTACACATTCGTTTCCGTGGCGCCGAAGCTCGTCACCGCGCTCGCCGGCGGCGTCGCAATTTCGGCCTCGGCCTGCTTTCCCAATCAACCCACCTCCTAGTGGTTTCGGGTCGCCGCCGACGCTCGCAGCGGCTTCTTGCGCCGCGCCGCCGGTTCGGCTAAGGGGCTGTGCTTCATCAACACCAGCCCGCCGGATGCGCCGTGGCGAAGTCGAAGAAGCCTGTCGCGATCATCATGGGATCGCAGTCCGACTGGGCCACCATGCGCCACGGGGCCGAGACGCTCGACCAGCTCGGCGTCGGCTATGAGGCGCGCGTCGTTTCCGCCCATCGCACGCCGGATCGGCTGGTCGCCTTCGCCAAGGGCGCCGAGGCGGAAGGCTTCGAGGTGATCGTCGCCGGGGCCGGCGGCGCCGCCCATCTGCCCGGCATGACCTCCGCCTTCACTTTGCTGCCGGTGCTCGGCGTGCCGATCGAATCGGCGGCGCTCTCGGGCATGGATTCGCTGCTCTCCATCGTGCAGATGCCGGGCGGCGTGCCGGTCGGCACTCTGGCGATCGGCAAGGCCGGCGCGATCAACGCCGCTCTGCTCGCCGCCGCCATTCTGGCGCGTTCCGACGCCGAGCTCGGCGAGCGCCTCGCGCAGTGGCGCAAGCGCCAGACCGAGGCGGTCGCCGCGGCGCCCTCGGACGACGCCTGACCATGCTGAAGCCCGGCGCGACCATCGGCATTCTCGGCGGCGGCCAGCTCGCCCGCATGCTCGCTTGCGCCGGCGCGCGGCTGGGGCTGCGATCACACGTGTTCTCGCCCCTCGCCGACGATCCGGCCTTCGAGGTGTGCGCCGCGCGCACCGTCGCGGATTACACGGACGAGGCGGCGCTCGCCGCCTTCGCCGCGGCGGTCGATGTCGTCACCTATGAATTCGAGAATGTGCCCGCCGCCACGGCCGCCTTTCTCGACGCCCATGCGCCGGTGCGGCCCAATCCGCGCGCGCTGGCGCTGACGCAGGACCGCCTCGTCGAGAAGGAGTTCGTGCGCGGCCTCGGCATAGAGACCGCGCCTTTCGTCGATGTCGCCGATGCGGCCGGGCTCGAGCGGGCGGTCGCGGCGCTCGGCCTGCCGGCGATATTGAAGACGCGGCGCTTCGGCTATGACGGCAAGGGCCAGATGACCTTGCGCGAGCCCGCGGATCTCGCCGCCGCCGACGCGCTTCTCGGCGCGCCCTGCATTCTGGAGGGCTTCGTGCCCTTCGCCAAGGAAGTGTCTGTGGTGGCCGCGCGCGGGGCGGACGGCGAGTTTCGCGCCTATGACCTCTGCGAGAATGTCCACGAGAATCATATATTGGCGCTGACCGTCGCGCCGGCGCGCGTCTCGCTCTCCACCGCCGACGAGGCTGTCGCCATAACGCGGCGCATTGCCGAGGCGGCCGATTATGTCGGCGTGATCGCGGTCGAGATGTTCGTCGTCGCGGAGGCGGAGGGCGAGCGGCTCATCGTCAATGAGATCGCGCCGCGCGTGCATAATTCCGGACATTGGACGCTCGACGGCGCCGCCACGTCGCAATTCGAGCAGCATATGCGGGCCGCGGCAGGCCTGCCGCTGGGCTCGACCCGCCGCCACGGCGCGCGCGTGGAGATGCGCAATCTCATCGGCGATCAGGCGGACCGCTGGCGCGAGATTCTGGCGGAAGAGGGCGCCTGCCTGCATCTCTACGGAAAGAAGGAGACGCGTCCCGGCCGCAAGATGGGCCATGTGACGCGGGTGATCCCGAGCTGAACCAAAGGTGCGCATGCGAATTTAATTGGCGTGCGACAAATTGACGCTGAACTACATTTTGAACGTAGACCGGGATTCCGGATCGTAGGAAATAGGAACTCCTCATGAAAACGGGGGGTATCCGATGACCCAGAAATACTTCATTTACGATAATTGGACCCGAGATCGGGGCCGTATCCACAAAGCAGAGTGCGGAATGTGCAATCACGGGCGCGGAACGCAGGCGCGTGATTCGGGGCAGCATGGAAGATGGTACGGACCGTATAGTGATCGCGAGGCGGTATTCGAGCAGGCGAGGCGGTTCAGGCGTCAGGAAATGCGCGCCTGCGCAGTTTGCGCACCATAAATTGCCGAGAGCGCGGTGTAGCCGATCGCTGGGACGACCAGGCGATCGGCTATAAGTTATTGTCTCTAAAATATTTTATCTGGGTGACGCGGGACTCCAGGCTCGTGGCTCGCGGAGTTCCTTAACCATGATTGGACTGTTAAGCTTAACGATTGCTCGCTATCAAAGGCGACGCTCATGTTGTGGAAGAGTCGTAGCGGGTCTGTCGCGTGAAGTTGGTCGTTCGTTGTCTCAGTGCGGCAGCCCTGGCGGCGCTCTTCAGCGCAGGGCCGGCGCGCGCCTTCGATTTTTTCGGCCTCCTCGGCGGCGAGGAGCAGCCGCCGGAGCCGAGCGCCGAAGCGCTGCCCTATAAAATCGAATTCGCCGGCCTCGACGATCAGCCGCAGCTCGAGCGCGCGTTGCAGGATTCCTCCAGCGCCTTTCGCCTCCGCCAGCAGCCGCCCGCCGCCGGCGCCGGCCTCGCGCGCCGCGTCGTCGCCGATCTGCCGCGCCTCGTCGAGGCGTTGTGGGCCAATGGCTATTACGACGCAGAGGTGACGGCGAGCGTCGTCGGCGTGACCGTGCAGCCGGACGGCCATGGCGCCGACGCCGCCGCGCTCGCCGCCGAGCGGCTGCGCGGCCAGTCGCTCGCGCCGATTCGCATAGAGGTGACGCTCGGCGAGCAATATCATCTGCGCAAGGTCGCGATTCGCGACGCGCGGGCGCGCGCTCCCATCGACGAGGCGCTGCTGCCGAGGAAGGTCTATGAGCCCGACGCCGATTCGCCGGCTCGCGCCGCCGCGCTGCAATCGATGCAGGCGGCCTTCATCGACGAATTGCGCGCGCATTCGCATCCGCTCGCCAAGGTCATCGAGACGAAGCCGGTCATCGATCATCGCGAGAAGGCGATGGATGTGACCGTCGTCGTCGATCCGGGGCCGCGCGCGGGCATCGGCAAGGTGAGCGTGACCGGCGCGCCGGGGATCGATCCCGATGTCATCCGCTCCTTCATCTATCTCGAGGAGGGCGAGGATTATTCGCCGAAGACGCTCGCCGACGCGCGCAAATCAGTGGCGCGGCTCGAGGCGATCGGCTCGGTGAAGGTCGAGGACGGCGCGGCGCTCGACGCCAATGGCAATCTGCCGATCGTCATCGACACGGCCGAGCGCAAGCGTCATGCGATCGGCGCCGACGCCGTTTATTCCAATGTCGACGGCCCGGGCGTGCGCGCCTATTGGATGGATCGCAACATTTTCGGCGGCGCCGAGCGGCTGCGCGTCGATCTCGAAGGCGGCCTCGCGCCTTTCGGCTCCTCGCCGAATTACAATGGCCTCTCCTCGGTCCATCTCAACGATCTCGTCGGACGCGCCAAGGCGAGCTTTCTCGCGCCGGCCGCGCTCGGCGCGCGCGACGATCTGCTCGTCGACGGGATCGCTGTGCGCGAGAAGGTCGACGACTACCGGGCCTATTTCGGCAATCTCACCATCGGCGCGCGCCATCGTTTCAGCGATATCGCTTCGGTGCAGGCCGGCGTCGAAGTCGAGCGCGGGCACACGCACGACGCCTTCGGCCCTCATGATTACTCGCTGCTCGGCTTCCCGCTCTCGGGCAGCTATGACGGCACGGATAATCTGATGGCGCCGACCATGGGCGTGCGCGCCATCGCCAGCGTCACGCCTTATGTGAAGACCCTGTCCGACAGCGTCGGCTTTCTGCAATCGAAGGCGCAGGTCTCCGGCTATCACGCCTTCGACGAGGATGGTTTCTACGTGCTCGCCGGCCGCGTCGCGGCGGGGTCGATCATCGGCGCCGGCATCGCCGATATTCCGGCGAGCCATCGCTTCTTCGCCGGCGGCGGCGGCTCGGTGCGCGGCTATCGCTATCGGTCGTTGAGCCCGGACGAGGGCTTCGGCGTTCCGGTCGGCGGGCGCAGCCTGCTCGAGGCCTCGCTCGAGGCGCGCATAAAGGTGACGCAGGAGATAGGGATCGTGCCCTTCTATGACGTCGGCGCCGCTTTTTCCTCGCCCTATCCGGATTTCCAGTCGGAGATGCGCTCTTCGGTGGGCTTGGGGCTGCGCTATTACACGGCGATCGGGCCGGTGCGTCTCGATGTGGCGACGCCGCTCGGCCGCCGGCCGGGCGAGAACAGATTCGCGATCTTCATCGGCGTGGGGGAGTCGTTCTGATGGCGCGCGTCGATCGGGTGAAGTCGAACACGCCGGGAGGCTCGCGTGCGACCCTCTCCCATAGGGAGAGGGTGGCCGCGGAGCGGCCGGGTGAGGGGTTTCCCGCTCGCCGATTTTCCTGCGGCGCCCTCATCCGACCTCGCTTCGCGAGGCCACCTTCTCCCGCGAGCGGGAGAAGGAGGGGCGCCCGATGACGAGGGCTCCCACAAAGCGCCCGCGCTTTCTGCGCATCTTCCTCGGCGCCTTGGTTCTGCTCGGCCTCGCCGCTGTGGTCGGCGCGCGCTGGAACATTCGCGAGGGGCGCAGCTTTCTCGCCGACGCCATCTCGCGCGCCGCTTCGTCGCCCGGCATGAAGATCGAGATCGGCGCCTTCGAGGATCCGCTTTCGGCGCGGCCGCTGCTGCGCGATATTTCGATCGCCGACGACAAGGGCGTCTGGCTCACCATCGATCATGTCGCGCTCGGCTGGTCGCCGCTCGCATTGTTCGCGCTCGAGGTCGATGTCGAGCGTTTCGAGATCGGCCATATCGCCGTCACGCGCCGGCCGGCGCCGGGACCCGCGGCCGCCGCGCCCAAGAGCGGCGGCGGCGGCTTCTCCATCCCGCAATTGCCGGTGCGGATAAAGCTCGGGCGTCTCGCGCTCGAAAGAATCGCGCTCGCCGAGCCGGTGCTCGGCGCCGCCGCTGCATTTTCGGTGAGCGGCGACGCCGCGCTGCGCAGCGACGCCGCGCGCTTCTCGCTCGAGGTGAGGCGGCTCGACGCGCCTGGCGAGATCATCGCCAAGGGCGAGCTCACGCCGGGCTCGAAGGCGTTGCGCTTCTCGCTGACCGCGCGCGAGCCGGAAGGCGGGGCGATCGTGCGCCTCGCGCAAATCCCGGACCTGCCGGCGCTCGATGTCGCGCTGACCGGAGAGGGGACGCTCGACGATCTATCGGCGCGTCTCGCCGCCAAGGCCGGCGAGACCGAAGCCAATGGCGCCGCGCAGTTGCGGCGCGCCGGCGCCGCGCGGCGCCTCGATCTCGATTTTTCCGCGCGCGTCGCGCCGCTGCTGCCGCCGTCGGTCGCCATCGTCTTTGCCGGCGCGACGCGGCTCGACGGCGCTGCGACCTTCTCGGACGATGGTTCGGCCACGGTGGAGCGCATGACGCTCGCGGCCGCGGCGCTGCGCATCGACGCGACGGGCAGCCTCGGCGCCGATGGCGCGCTCGCCGCCGACCTCACGGTGAAGGGGCCGCCCGCGTCCGAAGAGGCGCAGTTCCGCGCGAAGACGCTGGACGCCGCGATCCGTCTCGCCGGAACTCTGTCGCGGCCGAGCGCACAAATTCATTGGTTGGTCGAGGATGCGCGCGGGCCCTTCGGCCGCATCGGCCACAGCGACGGCGACTTGTCTCTCGCCGCGGCGAAGAAGGGCGACGAGCGCTTCGACCTCGAGGGCAAGGCGCAGGGCGCGGGCCTCTCCTTCGTCGATCGCGGCCTGTCGGAGGCGATCGGCGACAGCTTCTCTTTCGTCTTGCGCGGCCGCGCCACCCGCGCCGGCGACGCCGAGATCGATCTCGCCACGCTGACGATCGGCGCCGCCGAGGCCGGCTTCGCTGGGCGCGTCGGACCGGACGTCGTCGATGGCAAGGCGAGCCTCTCGGCGCAGAGCCTCGCGCGCTTCTCGCGTTTCGCCGGCCGCGAGCTGCGCGGCGCGCTGACATTCTCCGCTGTGCTGAAGGGCGCGCCGAAGGACGGGACGCTGACGGCGACGCTGGGCGGCGCCGTCGCTTCGCCGGCGATCGGCGTCGCCGCGCTCGACGGATTGCTCGGCCGCCGGCTCGCGCTCACCGGCGTGGCCGGCCTCACGCCGGGCGGCGGCCTGCGCTTCGACCATCTCGCGCTCGCCGCCGATCATCTCCAGGCGACCATCGACGGCGCTGCGACGCGCGAAGCCGCCGACATTGTCGCCCGAATCGCGCTTCCCGATCTTCATCGCGCCGACGCGCGCTTTTCGGGGCGCGCCGATGTCGAGGCGAAGATTCTCGGCTCGCTGGACAAGCCCGATGCGCGAGTCGTGGCGACGCTGACCGATGTCCGCGCGGCCGGCCGCGGTATTCCGAAGCTCACGGTCGAGTCCGACGCGCGCGATCTGCTCGGCGCGCTCGATCTTTCCGCCACATTGCAGGGGACCGTCGACGGCGCCGCCGCGCAAGGCGGCGCCCATGTCGCCAAGGCCGGCGAGGGCTGGAGCGTCGATCGGCTCGACGTCGCGGTCGGACGCGCGGCGCTGAAAGGCGCGCTCGCGCTCGACGCCGCGGGCCTCGCCAAAGGACGGATCGCGCTCACGGCGCCCGATCTCGACGATTTCTCCGTTTTCGCGCTGCAGAAGCTCGCCGGCTCGCTCGACGCCGACATTGCGCTCGACGGCGCCAATGGCGGGCAGAATATCCGCATCGACGCCAAGGGCGCGCGCATTCGCGCCGGCGACGCCTCGATCGAGCGCCTTTCGGCGAAGATCTCCGGGCGCGACCTGCTGCGCCGGCCGGCGCTCGACGGCGACGCCGCGCTCGATGGCGCGCATGTCGGCGGGCAGACGATCTCGAAAGCGCGGCTGCGCGCGAGCCCGTCCGAGGGCGGCAGCGCGCTCGACCTCACCGCCGAAGCGATGGGCGCGGCGCTCGCCTTGCGCGGCGTGCTGACGCCGGGCGAGCCGATGCGGCTCGATCTGCGCGCGCTATCGGTGGAACGCGGCGGCAAGAAGATCGCGCTCGCCGCTCCGACGACGATCACGCTCGACAAAGGCGTCGTCGAGCTGAAGGATTTCGCGCTCGCTGCGGGCGCCGGCCGGCTGCGCCTGAAAGGCCGGATCGGCGAGCGGCTCGATCTTACCGCAGAGGCGCGCGCCCTGCCTCTGTCGATCGCCACTATGGCCGATGCGAGTCTTTCGCTCGACGGCGCGCTCGACGCCGATGCGCGCGTCGAAGGCCCGGCCGCGGCGCCCGGCGGCGAGTGGAAGGTCAAGCTCGCCAAGCTCGCGGCGCCGCAGACGCGCAGCAACGGCCTGCCGCCGATCGACATCGCCGCCCATGGCGCGCTCGGCGGCGGGCGCACGACGCTCGACGCCGACATCGCGCTCGGCTCGGCGGGGCGCATCGCCATCGCCGGATCGGCGCCGCTCTCGGCGACCGGCGGGCTCGATCTCGCGATCAAGGGAGCGGTCGACGCCAAGCTCGCCGACACGGCGCTCGCCGCCGGCGGCCAGACCTTGCGCGGCAAGGCCAATATCGATCTGCGCGTGATCGGCGCCGCCGCCGCGCCGCAGCTCGCCGGCTCCGTCATCCTGCGCGAGGGCGCTTTCGCCGATCCGGTCAATGGCGTCGCTCTCGTCCATATCGACGCGCGCATCGAAGGCAAAGGCCGCGAGTTGAACATTGCGCAGCTGACGGCGCAGACGCGCAATGGCGGCCGCATCACCGTCACCGGCCGTGTCGCCGTCGCGCCGGAGACCGGCTTTCCCGGCGCCATTCACATCATGGCGCGCAACGCCCAGCTCGTCTCCAGCGAGATTGTGACCGCGACCTCCGATCTCGATCTCGACATCGGCGGCGCCCTCGCACGGGCGCCGCGCGTCAGCGGGCGCGTGCGGCTCGCCAGCATGGAGGTCAATGTGCCCGACCGCCTGCCGGCCTCGGCGATCGCGCCGCCCGGGGCCACGCACATCGCCCCGGGCGAATTCGCCAAGCGCATGATCGCGCTCGAGAAACAAGCCAAGGAGAAGGCTGGAAAGAAGACCTCCTTCGATGCGGCGATCGATCTTGCCATCGCCGCGCCCAACCGCATCTTCGTGCGCGGCCGCGGCATAGATGCGGAGTTCGGCGGCGAGCTGCGCTTGACCGGAACGCTGCAGAAGCCGGTCGCCAATGGCGCCTTCGATCTGCGGCGCGGGCGCCTGCAGCTGCTGACGCAGCGCATCGACATTTCGCGCGGGCGGCTGACCTTCGCTGGCGGCCTCGTTCCACAGCTCGATTTTTCCGCGGAGACGACGGCGGGCGATGTGACCGCGACCATCGGCGTCTCCGGTCCGGCGGCGCTTCCGAGCTTCGCCTTCTCCTCGACGCCGTCGCTGCCTCAGGACGAGGTGCTGTCGCGGCTGCTGTTCGCCAAGGCCTCGGGCTCGCTGTCGCCGTTCCAGGCGGTGCAGCTCGCCGCCGCGCTCGCGCAATTCTCGGGCGCCGGCACGGGCGTCGACGCCTTCGAGAAGATGCGCCGCGCGCTCGGCGTCGATTCGCTCGATCTCGAGGCCGGCGGCGGCGAGGGGCCGAAGGTCGGGGCCTCGCGCTATATTTCGGATCGCATCAGCGTCGGCGTGCGCACCGGCATGAAGCCCGAGCAGACCGCGGTCGGCGTCGGCGTCGATGTGACCAAGAATGTGCGGGTGAAGGGCGAGACGCGCGTGGACGGCAAGAGCTCCGTGGGCGTCGGCGTGGAATGGGAGTATTGACCGGGCCGGGCGCGGCGCCTAATCCTGTGCGCAGCAGGTCGAACCAGAATCTCGACGCGCGCTCCTTCTCCCGCATGGCGGGAGAAGGCAGCCCGACGAAGTCGGGTCGGATGAGGGCGCCTGTGGGCTCGCGGCGATCCATCTCATCGGCTCGGACCCTCATCCGACCCCGCTTCGCGGGGCCACCTTCTCCCGCCATGCGGGAGAAGGAAGCGCCCATGCGTTCCGCAAATGAAGGACACGACGCATGACCGCCGCCGCCCGCCTGTCGCCCAAGAATTCCTTCCAGGGGCTGATCCTCACGCTGCAGAACTTCTGGGCGGAGCAGGGCTGCGTCATTCTCCAGCCCTATGACATGGAGATGGGCGCCGGCACCTTTCATCCGGCCACCACTCTGCGCGCGCTCGGGCCCAAGCCCTGGAAGGCCGCCTATGTGCAGCCGAGCCGGCGGCCCAAGGACGGGCGCTATGGCGAGAATCCCAATCGGCTGCAGCATTTCTACCAATATCAGGTGATCCTGAAACCCTCGCCGCCCGATCTGCAGTCGCTCTACCTCGCCTCGCTGGCGGCGATCGGCGTCGATGCGACGCTGCACGACATCCGCTTCGTCGAGGATGATTGGGAGAGCCCGACGCTCGGCGCCTGGGGGCTCGGCTGGGAATGCTGGTGCGACGGCATGGAGGTCTCGCAATTCACCTATTTTCAGCAGGTCGCCGGCTTCGATTGCGCGCCGGTCGCCGGCGAGCTGACCTATGGCCTCGAGCGCCTCGCCTGCTATCTGCAGGGCGTCGATTCTATCATGGAGCTGAATTTCAACGGCGGCGAAGGCGCGGACAAAGTCACTTACGGCGACGTGTTCCTCCAGGCCGAGCAGGAATATTCGCGCCATAATTTCGAGGCCGCCGACACCGCCAAGCTGTTCTCCGATTTCCGCGCCGCCGAGGCCGAATGCCGAGCGCTGCTCGGTTTCGGCGACAGGGGCGAGGGGCGCCATCTGATGGCGCTGCCGGCCTATGACCAATGCGTGAAGGCGAGCCACGCCTTCAATCTGCTCGACGCGCGCGGCGTCATCTCGGTGACCGAGCGGCAGAGCTATATCCTGCGCGTGCGCGAGCTGGCGCGCGCCTGCGGGGCCGCCTGGCTGCGCACCGAGGGCGGCGGCGCCGGCTGAACGGCGGCGCTTTTTCAGCTTGACGTTTGTTCTTTTTATGTTCTAATTCTGTTCACGATCTCAATTGATCGGATGTCTTTTCGTGAGGTTGATCATGCAGGTGATCGACGGAGAATCTGGTTCAGCCGGCGCTTTCGCGGCGCCGTCGAGCCCGGGCCGGGAGCTGGCGTCGTTGAGCGCCAGCGGGCTCGGCGAGCGCTTCTATTCCTGGCGCGCGTCCTGCGGACGTCTCTATGTCTGCTCGATTTTCCGGGCCGAAGAGGCCGCGCTCATCGCCGCTTTCGCCGGCGCTGCGGTCATCGGCGTGGTCCATGAGGGCGCGACGCGTCGGCCGGTCTGCGTGTTCGCGTCGGACGCATTGGCGACGGCGGCAGGGCGGCGCCTCAGGGCGGATGCGCGCCGGCTCGGCGTCAATGAATGGCACGTGCGCTTTTGCACGGGCGACCGCGATTTGACGCGCCGCTTCGCCCGGGCGCTGCTGAGCTGAGGGTCGATCAGGCGCTGCGCCGCTCCGCCGCGGGCTCCGTATCGTTCGACGCTTTGAGGCGGCGCACGATCTCGGCCAGCGCCGAATCATGCACCTCCAGCTGCCGCAGATGCTCATAGGTGTTGCGCACATAATCGGGATTGGCGCCCGAGGCGCCGACGCCGCGCGCCACCAGCCGCGCCATCTCCTCGATCGGGAGACGCCCGGCATATTGCTCATGGGCGCGGTCGACGACGAAAGTGAGCGCGCGTGTCGCTCCGCCACAGGGGAGCCGCAGGCCGACCATGCGCTCCACATAGACGGAGGTGACGAGCTCGCGTGCGCGGAGATAGGCGAGCGTCTCGGCCCGGGCCGCGCCGGCGACCCTGAAAGCGACGCCATGGCAGGAGCCGCCGTAATCGAGCCCGAGCACTAGCCCCGGGGCCTCCGGCGTGCCGCGATGGACATGCGAGAACACGCATAAGGAGCGGTGATAGCCATGCACGAAAGCCTGGGTCCTCTCGATGAAATCGAACCCGGGCCGCCACATCAGCGAGCCATAGCCGAACACCCAGAAGTCGTCGCCCGTCGTCGTCATCTTCCTTCCGATTCGGCCGCGATTCCCGTTCACGGCGCGTTATCCATGAAGCTCGCCGTATTTCGTCGGCGCGTAAAGCGCAATGTGCGCGCATATTCGGCGAAAAAATGGAATTGCGCGATGTCGTCACGGCGACGAGCTGAGCCATGACGCTGGAAAACGCTCGATCGTCAGCCGAATACGGAGTTCGGCTCCGGCGTCTCCACAGCTTGCGGCGGATCGGCGCATCCGCTTATCTGCTCTACGGTTTACGGTTTTTTCGTCGAGGGAGACTGATTTCATGAAGATCCTCGTTCCGCTCTTGCTGTCGGCGGCGCTGGTGGCTCCGTCCGGCGCGGCCTTCGCCGACCCGGCCGATTCGAAGGCGCCGAAATATTGCGCTGATTCGCTCGGCCGGCGCGTCATCTGTCCGACTCGTGAAGGCCGTTCGGTCGGCTCGTCGGACGAAGATCCAGACCCCTTGCTGGTCGGCGGCGGCGTGCTTCTGCTCGGCGGCGTCACGGCCGGCGCGCTGGCGCTCACCAATCGTCGGAACGACGGCCCCGTGTTTTTCGAGCCGTGATCGAAGCCTTTTCCCGGTTCGAGGCGGCTTTCATCGCCGCCTCGGCGCCGAGCGCGTAAAATCATTCACCATCGTCGACGAACCGATGCAACCTCCCGGCCACTGCGGCATTATCCCGACGGCGGCGTTTACGCCGAAGGGAGAAAGACATGTCGTCGACGGAAGAGTTTCATGAATGGATTTCGGCGCTCGAAGATCGGGCGCGCTCCGACGTGCGACGTCGCGCGAATCGCGTCGCCATTGTCGCTTTCATCGCGGCCGTCGCCGGAATTGTGGCTCTCTATGCGTTCGCCGGCCAGCACGTCCTGGCGATCTGGGCCGCCGTCGCTCTCTTCGGCTGGCTGTTCGTCGCCGGCGCCGCGCGAGTCTCGTCCGACTGACGCGCGTCAGAGCCTGTGGTCCTCGATGGAGGCGAGCACCATCATCGCGATCGACCAGATTACGCCCAGCGCGATGAAGATCAGCACCGAGAAATTGAGCCGACGCGGATAGCGAGAATCTTCCGGCATCGCCGGCGGGACGAAGACGGTGAGATAGAGCGTCTGCCGATTGGCGCGCTGCTGGGCGCGGTCGAGATTGGACCGCGCCATCGCATAGAGCTGCTCGGCGAGCGTGCGCTGCAGATCGAGCTCCTCGAATTTCGCGATCGAGCCCGACACCGCGCCGCCGCCTTCGCGATTCGTCAGCTTGGCCTCGAGCTCTTTGATCTGCTTTTCCGCCGTCTCGATCTGCTCGCGCAGCACGCGGACGGTCGGCGCGTCGGGCGACAATTCGCGCGTGGCGACGAACATCTCGTTCTCGAGCCTGATCTTATCGCCGATCAGCGGCGCGAGAAGGGAGCCGATCTCCGTGCTTTTCGAGCTCGGATCGATCATGCCGAACTGATCACGAAATTTGTTGAGCTCGGCGAGCGCCGATTGCACCGTGACAAAGGCGCGCCGCACGTCCTGCTCGGCCATTGTGGTCGCGTCGCGGCGCGCACGATCCGAGATGCGGTTGACGAGATCCTCGCTCGCGGAGATCAGCGCGCGCCCGAGCGCCAGCGCATCCTCGCGGCGGAAGGCCCGCACCTTGGCCGTGACGACGCCCGAGCCCGAATCGACATCGGTCTCGACCATAGAGATCCAATAGTCGACGAGCTTCTCGATCGAAGCGTTCTTGCCGAGCCGGGCCCAGAAATCGGCCTCCGGACGCTGGAAGATATCGCGCAAGCGGATTTTCGCCGAGAGGTCGTCGACGATCGCGCGGCTGCGGATATAGCTCGTGATCACAAAGGCGTTCTGCGTCGAGGTCTCGATGGTCACGCCGCCGCCGCCGGTCATGGCGCTGGCCGTGCCGCCGCCCTGGCCACCCCCCTGGCCGCCCCCTCCCAGCACGGGGGTGCTGGGTGGATCGAAAGTGTCGAGCGAGCGCACTGAGAAGCGCGTCTCGACGGTGAATTGGTCGGAGGCGATGAAGGCGAAATAGAGCGTCGCCGCGAGCGCTGGCGCCAGCACGAAGGCGATGAAGCTGCCGAGCGCCGGCGGAATGCGGTCACGCCAGCGCCACGCCCGATCCGCCTCGACCGCGACCCGCTCGATCTGCGCGACGACGATGCGCGCCGCGACCGGCGGCGCGCCCAGAGAGCGCGCCAGCCGGCCGAGCGTCGCCAGCGGGGCGCGGCGGCTCGCGGAGGCTGCGCCCGCGATCCCGTCCGCTGACGGCGCGGCCTCGAGCGTCTCGACGCGTTCTTTCACATCGTCCGTCAAGCCGCCTCCTCGATCGCCGCCTTGGCCGTGTAGTAGATTTCGAGGTCGTCCTCCAGCAGGAGCTCGATCTCGGGCAGACGGCGCAGCCGCGCCGCCAGCTCCTCGACTGCGGCAAAACGGGGAAGCGGCGACAGCGTACCGGCCGGTATCTGCAGCAACGCCTCGACCTCCTCGAGAAAAGCGTCGGAGCGCTCGCGCAGCCCGACGACGGCGAAGCTGGCGAGCGCTGCGAGCGCCTTGGCGACACCGGTGCGCGGCGGCGGATCGTCGAGCGCCTCGGAGGCGAGCTGACGCGTCAGCGGATTGGCGAGGATGGCGATCACATTCTTCTGCATCTGGTCGAAGGCGCGCCGCAGATTGCGGTCGTCGTCGTCGATCTGCTGCGCGAACTCGATCGCTGCGGCGAAGGAGAGCATGTCGCGCGGACCGAGCAGATCATCGCCGAATTTGGCGACATGCTTCAACGTCATCAACCGCTCGGCGAGCTCGTAATAGGGATCGTGCAGCAGCGCGATGCAATCGAAACGATCGTGCAGAAAGGATTGATAGGCGGAGAAGGCGAGACGCCCGCTCAGATAGAGCGAAGCGGCGTTGCTGATGTTGAACACCTGCATCGCCGTCTCGCGGCCATGGCGCTCGACGCCCTTGTGAAAGAATTGGAACCGGTGCTCGACCTGTTCGTCGAGGCGCCAGAGCGGGAACAAATGGGTCTCCAGCCGAAAGACGCATTTCTCGACCACCTGCGTCTTCTTGCGACGCCGGTAGATCACGATCCCCGTGTCGACGTCGGTGAGCTCCAGAGTGTCGTTCTTGGCGATGTCGGGCACGATTCGGGCGTCGATCGTGAAACCGCAGCAGCCGGTCGCGTGCCGGCCGGCGGTGACGAGGGCGGGCCGCTCGTCCTTGCACATGATCTCGGCGATCGGCTCGCCATTGCTGGTGATGCGCAGGCTCGGCGATTTGGTGAACTCGTCCGGAACGACATAGCCGACGATGCGATTGCCTCGGTCGGCTTCGATGTTGAACAGCATGAGCCCTGTCTCGCTCGCGTTCGTTCACTTCCCGCGCTCGCGCGGTGCGTGCTTGGCGGCGCGGCTGCGGAGGCGCGCGCATCGAGGGCGCTGTCTCGTCCCGAGAGGTTTCGAGCGCGCGACGAGCCGAGCGCTGCGCCCCGAAGCGGCGGACCCGCCCCCTGGCGACTCACTCTCTACATGATCATCCCCATCAGGGAAATGCTCACGCCGGCGCCGCCTCCAAGATGCCTCGATTTCGCCCGGCCTCGGCCATGCGCGGCGAATCGCGCCGAGCGAGCCTCATGCGCTCGCTCGGCGAATTTCGTTCGAGGGGAAATCGATGCTATCGCCGGGCGCAGGCGCGCGGGACCTCGCCGCCGCCGCCGGCGCGACGACTCTTCTGATAAGCGACGATCTCGCGGAACACGGGCGAGCCGCGGTCGAAGCTCAGATCGGTGATCGGGGCGACCAGAACGCGGGAGCCCGCTTTCTGGTCGGCGAATTCGAGGTGGCAGAGCAGCCCCTGAGACTCGCCCGCGTCATAGACCTGGATCACTGTGCATCGGGACGCGCTTCCGTGCGCCTTGGCGACGATGCGTCCGCCCGCCCGGGCGCGCAGCGGCAGGTGGCGCCGCAGCAGAAAGAGGATCTGATCGCTGCGGCGAGGGGGGAGGGAATCTGTAAAAGAATCGCAATCGATTTCTGAATTTGCCATCGCGCGACGACCTTCGTCGAAAAACGAGCCGTGGCGGAGCATAGCAACTGAAGGTCACATGAATGTCCCGTGATCGCAGAAAGGCAAAAAATCCCGAGCGGCGCCTCGTCGCGGGGAAGAGGCCTCCGCCGTCTCGGGCTCACCACCAGCCGCGATACCAGCCATAGCCCCGGGGGCCGCCCATATAAGGATAGCCGGACATAGAGCGCCGGTCGGCCGAACGGTCGAGATCGAGCTGGAGCAGGCATTTGGCGAAAGCGTCGCTGGCCGGGCGGAAGCCATAGGAGCGGCAGCGCGTTTCGTCCGCGGATCTCTGCTCGAGCTTGGAGGTGGTGTTGCAGCCGCCGGCCAGCAGGCCTGCCGCCAGAACGAAGACGAGTCTCGCGCGCGACATGGTCGGTTCTCTCCGAGAGCGCCGATCGAAGCGGCGCCGTGTCTATGATAGACGAGGTCGAGACAAGAGAAAGAACCAATTTTCCACGATGTTGTTGCCCGAGGCGCCCGATTACGATTATCGTTCTGGTGATGACGCCGGCGAAGCTCGGCCGGCCGGTCGGATCGAGAGGATGCTTTGCTGCGAACGGCGAAAGATGGAAGAGGGCCGGTGACGCGCGAGCGCGCGGACGGGCCGGCGTCGCGCGAGGCGCCGCGTCGAGGAGGCGACGACCCGATGGCAGCGACCGAGAAAAAACCGACGACGATCAAGAAATACGCCAACCGGCGTCTCTACGACACCGGGACGAGCACTTATGTGACGCTCGAGGATCTTGCCGCAATGGTCAAGCGCGGCGAGGATTTCACCGTCTGCGACGCCAAGACCGGCGAGGACATCACGCGGCCCGTCCTCACCCAGATCATCTTCGAGCAGGAGGGCAAGGACGGGCAGAGCCTGCTGCCGATCGCCTTCCTGCGCCAGCTGATCCGCTTCTACGGCGATTCGATGCAGATGCTGGTGCCGAGCTATCTCGAGTTCAGCATCGACCGTCTGACCCGCGACCAGCAGAAGTTCCGCGATCAGGTCTCCCAGGCGCTCGAAGGCGCCCCCTTCGGCGAGCCGACGCGTCAGGCCTTTCAATCGATGGAGGAGCAGGCGCGCAAGAACATGGCTGTGTTCCGCCAGGCGTTGGCCATGTTCAATCCCTTCGGCGTGCCGGGCGAATCGCCGGCCGTTCCGGCCGAGCCCGCAGCCTCGGACGCCGCGCCGCGCGCCGATCTCGACGACATGAAGCGCCAGCTCGAGGAATTGAACAAGCGGATCGATCTGCTGTCGGGCAAGAGCGCCGGCTGAGCCGGCCGGCTGCCGAATCGAATGAAGTGACGGGTCGCGAGGTGCGAGCAGGGCGATCGGGTGAAGGATAAAATCCCATCACCCTCGTCCTGAGACCTGGAGAAGCGAGTCTTCAGGCTCGCTCGTCCTCACGCGCTCGCTGCGGCCGCTTGCGGGGGAGCGAAGGCCGCCGGCGCCGTTTCGGCCACGCCGAAATAGGAGCCCTGGAAATAGTCGACGCCCCATTCGCGCAGCAGCGCGGCCGTCGCTTCGTCCTCGACCCATTCGGCGACGATCTCCAGCCCGAGATGGCGTGCGAGATCGGTCAGCGTGCGCACGAAGAAGCGGTCGTCGGCCGATTTCGAGATGTTGCGCACGAAGGCGCCGTCGATCTTCACGAGATCGAAGTCGAGCTGCCGCAGATTGCGGAACGAGGTGTGGCCGGCGCCGAAATCATCCATCGCCAGCTTGATGCCGAGCGATTTGCAGGCGGCGATCAGCCGGCGCGTCGTGTCGAAATCCTCGATCATCGTGCTTTCGGTCATCTCGATGGTGAGGCGCTTGGCGACTCCCGGATAGACATTGGTGGCGCTCGCCAGCCACGCCGGCCATTCGGGATCGTTGAGCGTCGCGATCGAGGCGTTGACCGAGACGCGCAGATCGGGCTCCTCGGCGAGCCGCGCCAGGGCGAGCTCGAGCACGCGCTGGTCGAGCAGGCGGACGAGGCCCGATTTCTCGGCGACCGGCAGAATATCGCCCGGACAGACGATCGAGCCGTCGGCGAGGCGCACGCGCAGCAGCGCTTCATAGAAGGCGATGGCGCCGGTCTTCGCCGAGACGATCGGCTGAAAGGCGAGCTCCACCCGCCGCTCGTTGAGCGCGGAGACGACGCTGTCGGCGACATGCAGCGCATGCAGACGGCCGATGTCGCGATCGAGCGAGGAGGCGTAGGCGACGAAGCGCGCGCCATTGCGCTGGCGGGCGGCGTCGAGCGCCTCCTCGGCGTGCTGGAACAGAATTTCCGGCGTGCGGCCGTCGCGCGGCGCGACCACGGCGCCCATCCGCGCCGTCGCGGGAATGGCGCCGACCTGGGTCTCGAAGGGAGCCTGGCTGATCACCTCGATGAGGCGCATGCCGGTGGCCTTCGCCTGCTCGGCCTCGCAATTGTCGAGCAGCACGGCGAATTTATTGCCGGCGTAGCGGGACACGAGATCATTGACGCGCAGATTGGCGCGCAGCCGCGCGGCGAGGCGGACGATGATCTCGTCGCCCGCGTCATAGCCGTAGGTGCGATTGAGCGCGAACAGATTTTCGATGGCCACCAGCAGCACGGCGAAAGGCTTGCGCGCCTTCTCCGGCTGGCCGAGCAGGCGCTGGGCGTGATCGGCGAGCTGCACGCGGGTCACGGTGCCGGTCAGCGCGTCGATCTGCGCGCGCCGTTTCATTTCGCCCTCGAGCTCCTTGCGCTCGGTGATGACGCGCACGAGGCCATGGACGCGATGCGGGCGGCCGTCGCGGCCGGCGAACCAGCGCCCGCAATCCTCGACCCAGATCAAGGGACCGCCGCCGGTCTCTCGCGCCGGCGCGAGAGAATAGACGGCGCGGAAGGGCGCGCCTTCGCCTTCGTCCGTCGCGGTCGAGTTCATCACGGCCTCGTAGCGCGAGGCGGCGCTCTCGGCGCCGAGCCGTTCGCCATAGGCGCGGCCCGTGGAAAGCTCGCCGCGGGCGACGGCGCCGAGCGTCTCGGCGAGATTGTCGCCCCACAACAGGCGATCGGTGGCTATGTCCCAATCATAGAGGACGGCGCCGATCGAAGGCAGCACGATCGCAGGGTCGGGGCCGAACGGGGCGGGGGCGCCGCCGTTCGAGACGGGAGAAGGGGCTTTCTCTTCGAGCCCTGCGGAAGCGGCCTTGTCGGCGAGGTGTCGCAACTGCATCGTCTGTCCCGGGCATGCGTTCAACCGCATCTTTGATCATGGCGCCCGAAAGTAAACGCGCGGTTGCGGCGAACGCAGCTCAGGCCCCGCTTTCTTCTGTCGGCGGCGCCCAGCCGGGCGCGGCGAGCTCGAAAGCGGAGAATTCGAAGCCCGGCGCGACGGTGCAGCCGACCAGGGTCCAGCCGCCGAGGCTCGCGGCGCTCTGCCAGGCGCCGGCGGGCACGATGATTTGCGGACGTTGGCCCGCCGGGAGGTCCGGCCCGAGCACGCCGCGCGTCGCGGCCCCGGCCATGGCGATGTCGAGCGCGAGCGGAGCGCCGGCGTAATAGTGCCAGATCTCGGCCGCGTCGACGCGATGCCAGGCCGAGACTTCGCCGGCGCCGAGCAGGAAATAGATGGCGGTGGAGGCGGCGCGGCGGCCCTCGACCGCGCGCGCGTCGCGGAAGGTCTCGCGATAGAAGCCGCCCTCAGGATGGGGAGACAGATCCAGCAGACGCACGATCTCGGCGGCCGTGAGACCCGATAGGGGATTGGTCATCGGAAGACGTTCTTTCGCTCGCGGAGCGCTGCGAAGACGCGCTCGGGCGGCGCTTGCTCCATTCCGGTCGCCCGTCGCAGCCCGGGATCGTCGGCGCGCAGGAACGGATTGGTCGCGAGTTCCTGCGCGATGGTCGTCGGCAGCGTCGCCGCCCCGGCGCGCCGCAACGTCTCCACCTCTCGCACGCGCTCGGCGAGCCGCGGATTTGCGGGATCGACGGTCAGCGCGAAACGGGCGTTGGCTTCTGTATATTCATGGCCGCAATAGACGCGTGTTCGCGGCGGCAGAGCGGCGATCTTCGCGAGCGAGGCGTGCATCACCTGCATCGGCGTCTCGAACACGCGGCCGCAGCCGAGAGAGAACAGCACGTCGCCCACGAACAGAATATCGTCGTCCGCGAAATGATAGAGGATATGCCCGGTGGTGTGGCCGGGCGCCTCGATGACGCGCGCCCGCGCCGCGCCCACAGTCACCACATCGCCCTCGCCGACGGGCAGATCGACCCCGCCGATGCGGCCGAGATCCTTGCGCGGGCCGACGACGCGCGCGTTCGGATAGCGCGCCTTCAGCCCGGCGACGCCCTGGATATGGTCGGCATGGTGATGGGTGAGCAGAATATCGGTGAGCGTCCAGCCGAGGCGGTCGAGCTCGGCGGCGATCGCCGCGGCGTCCGGCGCGTCGATGGAGGCGACGGCGCACGTCGCCGCATCGCGCAGCAGGAGCCCGAAATTATCCGTGAGGCAGGTGAACTGGCGGATTTCCACGCCCATGCGGAGTCCCCTGGTCGATCATGAGCGCGGCGCGTCTTGCGCCGCTGCGCCGATCTTGCCAAATATCAGATATGGCCCTCGACGTCGTCGATTTACGGAATTTTTACGCCTCGCCTCTCGGCCAGGTGGCGCGGCGGCTGGTCGGCCGCGTGCTGCGCGCGCAATGGGAGGACCATGCGGCGCTGCGCGTGCTCGGCGTCGGCTACGCCACGCCCTATCTCGTCGATTTCCAGGCGCGGGCGCAGCGTGTGCTGGCCTTCATGCCGGCCGCGCAGGGGGTGGTGCATTGGCCGCCGGGCGCCCGTTCCGCCTCGGCGCTGGTCGAAGCCTCGATGATGCCGCTGCCCGATTCCAGCATCGACCGCATTCTGGTCGTCCATGCGCTCGAGGTCGGCGAGAATCCGCGCGACATTCTGGAGGAGATCTGGCGTGTCCTGGCGCCGGGCGGGCGCGTCGTCATCATCGTGCCGAGCCGTTCCGGCCTCTGGGCGCGCGTCGACACGACGCCTTTCGGCCATGGCCATCCCTATTCGCGCGGACAATTGCAGGCGCTGCTGCAGGAGACGTTGTTTCTGCCGGTGTTCTGGGGCGAGGCGCTCTATGTGCCGCCCTTCGGCCGCGCCTCGCTGCTGCGCTCGGCGCCGGCCTTCGAGCGCATCGCCGGGCGCTTCTCGCTGCCGGGGGCGGGCGTGCATGTGGTGGAGGCGACCAAGCAGCTCTACAGGCCGGCGAGCCAGCGTCGCGCCGTCCGCCGGGCGCTGCAGCCGATCGAGGTGCTGGCGCCGGCGGCCGGAGTCGGCGCCGGGTGAAGCCGGCCCGGTTTCCGATCTTATTGGATCGGAAACCGGGCCGGCTTTTTTTGGAGCGAATTCTGATCGATCGAACGATTTCGTTCGATCGGAAAGCGCTCTAGCGCGGCGCCGCGCCCTTGCCGAAATCGACGGGCAGGCCGAAGCTTCGCGCCAGGAACAGCCCTCCGTGCAGCAGACCGCCATTGTCGATGCCATGGCCGAGCCCGGGCGATAAATGCCATTGCGTCGGGATTTCGGCCTTGCCCAGAGCATTGGCCGAGAGAAACAGCGCGTCGGCAGGGATGAGCTCGTCCTCCTCGCCATGGACGAGCAGGATCGGCGGCGGCTTGGTCCCGAATTGCGGACCGATGTCCGGCGGCTCGCTGCCCGTCACCAGCACGCCGGAATAGCCGAGGATGGCCGCCGGCGGCGTGGCGAGGCGCAGCCCGACATGCAGCGCCAGCATGGTCCCCTGGCTGAAGCCGACCAGCGCCAAACGGCTCGCGTCGAGCTCGTGGCGGGCCAGCTCCTGCGTCAGAAATTCGGTGAGCAGCGGCCGCGTCGCCACGACGCCGCGCCAGCGCTCGCCGGGGTCGCGCATGGTGAGCGGAAACCATTGCCGGCCGGCGGGCGACAGAGCGCAGCGCTCCGGCGCATGCGGCGAGACGAAGGCCGCCTGGGGCAGGAAGGAGCGCCATTGCCGGCCGATCTCGATGAGGTCGTTGCCGTCGGCGCCATAGCCGTGCAGGAACACGACGAGCTGCTCGGCCTTGCCGGACCGGGGCTGAATGCGGGGGCCGTCGAGTTGCGTCATCTGCGGGTCTCGCTTCGCTTAACGGACGGCGGCGCGGCCATCGCTCGCCCGAGATAGAGCAAGACCCGCGCCGTTTGCAAGCGGCGGGGGCGTCTCAGCAGGGCTCCGAATTCGGGTTAACGGCGGTTAACGGATGGGCTCAGGCGTGATTCCCTATCGGCGGAGTGATTCTGGAGCCGCCGTGATGAGCCTCGCCTTCGCAGTTTTCAAAGAGAAGTCGCGTCTGAAAGCGCTTCTCGACCATTTCTCGATCATTGACGACCCGCGCGAGCCCTGGCGCGTCGCGCATCCGCTTCGCGAGGTGCTGCTGCTCGTCGTCTGCGCCTCCATGGCCGATTGCGATCACTTCGACGCTATTGCATCTTGGGGCAAGGCCAACATCGGCTTCCTGCGCCGCTATTTGCCTTATGAGCACGGCGTGCCGGGCGGACGCTGGCTCACCCTGCTCATGAACCGCGTCGATCCGGCGCTGTTCTCGGCGGCCTTCACTGGCTGGGTGCGCGAGACCTGGCCGGAGCGACCCGAGCTCATCGCCATCGACGGGAAGACCTCGCGTCGCAGCCATGATCGCGCCGAGGACAAAGCCCCGCTGCATCTCGTTTCCGCCTTCGCCACCACGAGCCGCCTCGTGCTCGGCCAGGAGGCGGTCGAGGGCAAGAGCAATGAACTATCGGCCATTCCCGTCCTGCTCGATCGCCTTTCCGAAGGCGGCTCGCTGAAAGGCGCGCTCGTCTCCATCGACGCCATCGCCACCAACGCCAGGATCGCCCAGGCGATCGTGGACAAGGGCGCCGATTATCTGCTGGCGGTCAAAGCCAATCAGCCGACCCTGCGCGCCGAGATCGAGAGCGCTTTTTCCGCCGCGACGCGGATCGACACATGCGTCGATTTCGACAAGGGCCATGGCCGCATCGAGCAGCGCAGCGTGAGCGTCATCACCGAGATCGACTGGCTGAACGGCGAGCGCCGCTTTCCGGGCGAGCTGCGCCTGCCGAACGCCGCGACGATCATTCGCGTCAAATCGCAGGCCGAACTTGCCGACCGCGGCCGCTTCGAGACGCGCTATTACATCTCCTCGGCCCTTCTCCCAGCGAAGCGGGCGGGCGAGGCCGTGCGCGGCCATTGGGGCATAGAGAACCAGCTGCATTGGGTGCTCGACGTCGTCTTCGCCGAAGACCAATCCCGCTTGCGCAAGGGCCATGGCGCGAGAAACATGGCCGTCGTCAGGCATTTCGCCATCAATATGATCCGCACCGCCCCCGAGCCCGAGAACAAGCCCATGAAACCGCAGCGCAAGGCCACAAAGCCCACACGCACCAGCATCAAGCTCCGCAGAAAAATCGCCAGCTGGCGCGAGGATTATCTCGCCATCGCCTTGGAAGCCTCAGCCCGTTAACCCGGATTCAGAGCCCTGGGCGTCTCAGCCACCGTTCAGCGCCGCGGCGACGCCGGCGACGATCAGCGCGATGGCCAGCCATTCGCGCGGCTCGGCGCGCTGCGCGAACAGGCGCCGCGAGGCGGCCTCGGCGAACAGCACCTCGACGAGCGCCAGAGTGCGCACGCGCGGCGCGGTCTCGAGCGTGAAAGCGAGGAACCAGAACAGTGAGGCGGCGGCGCCGATGAAGCCCGCCGACAGAGAAGCGCGCCATTGCGCCGCTATGGCCGCGAGGCCGGCGCGATCGAAGAGCTGCAGATAGGCGAGGATCAGCGCCGTCTGCAGGCAGAGGGCGAGCGCCAGCGCGCTCGCCGCGGCGACGGCGTAGGATGCGGAGCCGAGCGCCATCAGGCCGTCGTGATAGAGCAGGGCGGAGACGCCGAAAGTAGCGGCCGAGGCGAGGCCGAAGGCGACGGGCCGGAACGAGGCGCGCCGCGCCGCCGCGCCCGGCAGCGACAGCGCCAGCACGCCGCAGGTGGCCGCCGTCACCGCGAGCGCCAGCGTCGGCGTGACCGCCTCGCCGAGGAAGACGAGGCCGAAGACGACGATCTGCATCGCCTCGGTCTTGGTGAGCGCCGTGACGATGACGAAGGAGCGCTCGCGCATGGAGACGAGCATCAGCGCCGTCGCGCCGATCTGCGCCAGCGACGCCGCGGCGACGAGCGCGAACGCCCGCGCGTTCGGCCAGACGGGCGGCGTCTGCTCATAGGCGCAGGCGGCGGCGAGCAGGAGGATCGCGAAAGGACAGCCGAACAGAAAGCGCACGAAGGTCGCGCCGGCGGCGCCGAGCTCGTCGGTCAGCTCGCGCTGCAGCGCGTTGCGCAAGGTCTGCCCGCCCGCCGCGGCGACGGTGAAGGCGGCCCAGAGCCAGACGGGAGAGGTCGTGGTCATAGCGGCGATCCGTTGTCCCGTCTCTATCGTCGCACGCGGCGCAAAAGGCCAGAGGAAAGCACGAGTACGTACGTGCTCTCGGCGGTTGTGGATGCGTGATCGCCGCACGGATCGGGTCTATGCTGCCACAATCCGCGAAATGCGCGGGGGACCGCCGACGCCTGTTTCCGAGAGGACCTCACCAATGACCGGCGAGCGCTATCACAAGACCCGCATCGGCCAGCATGCATTGAAGCCCGAGACGCTGATGCTCGGCTATGGCTATGACCCCGCCCTTTCGGAAGGCTCGGTGAAGCCTCCCATATTCCTCACCTCGACATTCGTATTCCGTTCGGCCGAGGAGGGCCGCGACTTTTTCGATCAAATGGCCGGACGCGCCGTCGCCGGCGATGCGCATCCGGGCCTCGTCTATTCGCGCTTCAACCATCCCAATCTCGAAATTCTCGAGGATCGGCTCGCCGTCTATGAGAAGGCCGAGCAGGGGCTCGCCTTCTCCTCCGGCATGTCGGCGATCGTCACGACCATTCTCGCGCATGTGCGGCCGGGCGAGGTGATTCTGCACAGCCGCCCGCTCTATGGCGGCACCGAGGTGCTGATCGGCCGCACGCTCGCGCCTTTCGGCATTCGCAGCGTCGGCTTCACCGATGGCCTCGACGGCGCGGCGGTGCGGCGCGCGGCCGAGCAGGCGATGGCGCAGGGTCTCGTCGCGATGATCTTCGTCGAGACGCCCTCCAATCCGATGAACAGCCTCGTCGACATAGCGATGATGCGCGCCATCGCCGACGAGATGTCGGCGCGCCAGGGCCGTCGGCTGCTGCTGTGCTGCGACAACACGCTGCTCGGCCCGGTGTTCCAGTCGCCGCTCGCGCTCGGCGCCGATCTCTCGCTCTATTCGCTGACCAAATATGTCGGGGGCCACAGCGATCTCATCGGCGGCGCCGTGCTCGGCGGCGCGAGCGAGCTGAAGCCGATCCGCGTGATGCGCAGCGCCATCGGCACGCAGCTCGATCCGCATTCCTGCTGGATGCTGATTCGATCGCTCGAAACCTTGTCGTTGCGCATGCGCCGGTCCGCGAGCAGCGCGGCGATCGTCGCCTCCTATCTCGCCGAGCATCGAAATGTCGCGCGCGTGCATTATCCGCCGTTGCTGCCGCCGGATCATCCCGCGCGCGCGTTGATGGCGCGCCAGTCCGGCGCCGCCGGCTCGACCTTCTCCTTCGAGGTCGTCGGCGGCGAAGCGGAGGCCTTCGCTTTCTTGAACCGTCTGCAGCTGTTCAAGCTCGCAGTCAGCTTAGGGGGCACAGAATCCCTGATCTGCCACCCGACGACGACGGTGCATTCCGGCCTCACCGAAGAGGCGCGGCGCGAGATCGGCATCACGCCTTCGCTGATCCGCATGTCGATCGGCATCGAGGATCCAGACGATCTCATCGCCGATATCGCGCAGGCCTTCGGGTGAGATCACGCGCTTTTGCGCTGGCGCCGCTCCACCGCGGCGCGGCGCCAGCGCGCGACCGCGCGACGGCGCAGAAGACGTTCGGCGAATTCCGTACAGCGGCGGCGCAGACACTCATCGGGACAGGTGTCCTCGTAATGCTCGCGCAGCGTCCGCAGCGCGAGCTCGGTCAATAGGCGCTCGTCGGCGCAATCGCGCATCGGGCTCTCGCGCGCGGCGTCCTCGAGCAATGCGTCGATCTTCTGTTTCTCTGCGGCGATGTCGCACATGCGACCGCTCCTCGTGATTTGCGCGTCGGCGCGAGCGGAGCGCTCCGCTCGCCATGACGGCTGCTTTGGCTTGCGAGCATCGATAATTCACCGCTTCGGGGCAATAAGGCGGCGCGCAGTTTGGAAGATTTTGCAGACTCGTCATTGCGAGCGCAGCGAAGCAATCCAGACTCGTGCAGCGGCTCTGGATTGCTTCGTCGCTTCGCTCCTCGCAATGACGGAGCCTGTCCGGCGATGTCGGCGCTTCCTTGGAATAATTGCAGTTCGTCATTGCGAGCGTAGCGAAGCAATCTAGAGCCGCGGGGCGGCTCCTTTCCTGCTTCACACAGCGCTTCCTGGAAATCTTGCAGCTTGCGAAAGCTTGATCGCGATCGATCGCTGCGCGACAGTTCATGCAAGACAGCAGCGAAGCCCGGGAGCTCGCGATGTTCATCGTCATCGATCGATCAAGGCTCGGCTATCAGCAATTCCATTGCCTCGACGTCATCGTCGAAGCGACATCGGAGGCCGCGATATGAGCGATGCGCTGCAGCGGGTTTCGTCCAGCGTTCTCGAGAAGCTCACGCAACCACCGCGCATCTCGCGCGGCGAGCCGGGCGTCAGGCGACGCATTTGGGAGATCATCGGCGCCTCGCACTGCTCGATCATCGGCACCTGCATGACCATCGCCGAATTGCGCAAGATCGCGCGGCGCACGCGCTTTCTCGCCGATGAGCAGCGCTATAACGACTATCACATCCACGGACTTTTCGTGGAAGCGATGAGCGAGGACTGCGCCGTCTCGCGCGCCGTGCAGAAGCACCTCGACACGAAATATGAAGGCGCGATCCGCAAGGCGAAGAGTCTCGACGGCGACGAGGCGTTTCTCGCTTATTGGGAAAGCGCGGTCGACAATGGCTTCGTGCCGGGCGCCTATTGGGCTCTGATCGGCCATCCGCGTCTTCCCATCGGCGTCGACACGCGCATTTTCGGCGACATTCACATGATGTCGCATCTGTGTGGCGCGACGCATCGCGGCGAGGCGCGCGAGATCGCCGAGCTTCGTCGCGAGAAGGCGGAGATCGCGCGGCGCTTCGTCGCGCTCGTCGCCGAGCGCAATGATGAGATCGCGCGCCAGCGCGGCGAGATCGCGCGGCTCTCCGCCGCTGTGCGCGAGCTCACGCCGCTAGAGGAGGAGTGCGAGCGTCTGCGGCGGGAGGCGAGACGCGATTCTCGCGCCGAGCTCGACGCGGCGCTGCGCGAGAACGCCGTTCTGCGCGAAGATCGCGCGCGTCTGGAGCAGCGTCTGGAGCGGCTCTCGGCGAGGCGCTCGCGCATCGACGCGCCGCCGCCGGCGCCTCTGCCGCCGTCGCCGCCATTGGAGATTTCGATCGCCGCGGCGTCGGAGGAGCCGATGGATCTGTGCGGGCGCTGCCTGCTCTATGTGGGCGGCCGTCCGCGCACGGTGGGGCGGTTGCAGCAGATCGTCGAGCAGCACAATGGCTCGCTCATTCATCACGACGGCGGCATGGAGGACAGCCGCGCCATGCTCAGCGAGCTGGTGCGGCGCGCCGATGCGGTGTTCTTCCCCGTCGACTGCGTCAGCCATCGCGCCGTCGACGCGGTGAAGAGCCTCTGCGAGAGCCGGGGGATTCCCTACTGTCCGCTGCGCAGCGCCAGCGCCTCGGCGTTCGAGCGGGCGATCACCGAGCTCGGCCGCGCCGAGGTCGCCGCTTCGTCCTGAGATCCGCGTCTCGACGCGCGATTCCTTCTCCTACTCGTGGGAGAAGGCAGCCCGGCGAAGCCGGGTCGGATGAGGGTCCATCCGCCCCGGTGCAGCGATGATGAATCCCGATCCCTCCGCCCTCATCCGACCCTCGCTGACGCGAGGGCCACCTTCTCCCGCGAGCGGGAGAAGGGAGCGCCCTTTCCTGCCAGATTACTCGTTCGCGGCGGCGGCCTCGGCCTTTTCCTTCGCCTCGAGGTCCTCGCCGGTCTGCTGGTCGACGACGCGCATCGAGAGGCGCACCTTGCCGCGATCGTCGAAGCCGAGCAGCTTCACCTTCACCTTGTCGCCTTCCTTCACCACGTCGGTGGTCTTGTTCACGCGCTGCTTGGCGAGCTGCGAGATGTGGACGAGGCCGTCCTTGGCGCCGAAGAAATTGACGAAGGCGCCGAAATCGGCGGTCTTCACCACGGTTCCCTCATAGATCTGGCCGACCTCCGGATCGGAGGCGATCGACTTGATCCAATTGATCGCCGCCTTGATCGAATTGGCGTCGGAGGAGGCGACCTTCACCGTGCCGTCGTCCTCGATATTCACCTTGGCGCCGGTCTTCTCGACGATCTCGCGAATGACCTTGCCGCCAGTGCCGATCACTTCTCTGATCTTGTCGGTGGCGATCTTCAGCGTCTCGATGCGCGGGGCAAACTCGCCGAGCTCGGCGCGCGAGGTGGTGAGCGCCTTGGCCATCTCGCCGAGGATATGCAGGCGGCCGTCGCGCGCCTGCGCCAGCGCGACGCGCATGATCTCCTCGGTGATGCCGGCGATCTTGATGTCCATCTGCAGCGAGGTGACGCCCTCGGAAGTGCCGGCCACCTTGAAGTCCATGTCGCCGAGATGATCCTCGTCGCCGAGAATGTCCGACAGCACGGCGAAGCGTTCGCCCTCGAGGATGAGGCCCATGGCGATGCCGGCGGTCGGCTTCTTCAGGGGCACGCCGGCGTCCATCAGCGCCAGCGACGAGCCGCAGACGGTCGCCATCGAAGAGGAGCCGTTGGATTCGGTGATCTCCGAGACGACGCGGATCGTATAGGGGAACTCGGCGGCGGCCGGCAGCATCGGACGGATGGCGCGCCAGGCGAGCTTGCCATGGCCGATCTCGCGGCGGCCGGGCGAGCCCATGCGGCCGGTCTCGCCGACCGAATAGGGGGGGAAGTTGTAGTGGAGCAGGAAGCGCTCCTTATAGGTTCCCTCGAGCGAATCGACGAATTGCTCGTCCTCGCCGGTGCCGAGCGTCGCCACCACCAGCGCCTGCGTCTCGCCGCGCGTGAACAGCGCTGAGCCATGGGCGCGCGGCAGCACGCCGACCTCGGCGACGATCGGGCGCACCGTCTTCACGTCGCGACCGTCGATGCGGACGCCGTCGTCGAGAATATTCCAGCGCACCACCTTGGCCTGAAGATCGTGGAAGGCCTCGGCGACATGCTCCTTGGAGAATTTCGCCTCGCCGCCTTCCGGCAGCAGCGCCGCGAAGACCTTCGCCTTCACCGCGTCGACGGCGGCGTAGCGCTCCTGCTTCACGGTGAGCTTATAGGCCGTGCGCAGCTCGGCCTCGGCGATGGCCGCGACGGCCGCAGTCACCTCGGACTTGTCGGCCACATTGAGATCGCGCGGATCCTTGGCTGCGCGCTCGGCAAGGCGGATGATCGCGTCGATCACCGGCTGGAAGCCGCGATGGCCGGTCATCACCGCCCCGAGCATCACATCCTCGGAGAGCTCCTGCGCCTCCGATTCGACCATCAGCACCGCATCCGAGGTGCCGGCGACGACGAGGTCGAGCACGGAAAGCTTCATCTCCTCGATCGTCGGATTGAGCTTCAGCTGGCCGTTGATATAGCCGACGCGCGCCGCGCCGACCGGGCCCATGAAGGGAATCCCCGAGAGCGTCAGCGCCGCAGAGGCCGCGACCATGGCGAGAATGTCCGGGTCATTCTCGAGGTCGTGGCTGAGCACGGTGAGGATGACCTGCGTGTCGTTGCGATAGCCATCGGGGAAGAGCGGGCGAATCGGCCGATCGATGAGGCGGGAGACCAGGGTCTCGCGCTCGCTCGGGCGTCCCTCGCGCTTGAAATAGCCGCCCGGAATGCGGCCGGCGGCGAAGGCCTTCTCCTGATAATTGACGGTCAGCGGAAAGAAGTCCTGGCCGGGCTTGGGCGCTTTGGCGGAGACGACGGTGGCGAGCACCGTGGTCTCGCCCCAGCTGGCGAAGACGGCGCCGTCGGCCTGACGCGCGATCTTGCCGGTCTCCAGCACCAGCTTGCGGCCGGCCCAGTCGAGCTCTTCGCGATGGATCTGAAACATGTGTCTTTCGTCTTTCTCTCATGACGCGCAGGGCGCGCGTTATCGTGACGGCGAGGCGTCATGGGCAAGACGGCGGGACGCTGCAGGGCGGGGGTTTTTCAAAGACGCGAAGCCGCGGACGCTTCGAAAAAATCCTCGCCGCAGCGTCCGGCGATCCTGCCATGACGATCTGCCGAGGTCGGCGCGACGGCCCCATGCCGTCCGCCGCAATGCGCCGGACTGTCTCCGACGCCGGGAGGCCGCCGAATCGACCGGCCTCCGAACTATTCATAAACGAAATCGCAGCACGCCGCGATCTCGCAATTCTCATGGCCCGCGATGGGCGCGCGGATGTCAGCGGCGGATGCCGAGACGCTCGATGATGCTCTTGTAGCGGGGCTCGTCCCGCTTCTTCACGTAATCGAGCAGCTGGCGACGCTGCGACACGAGCTTCAGAAGACCGCGGCGCGAATGATTGTCCTTCACATGGGTCTTGAAATGCTCGGTCAGATTGACGATGCGCTCGGTGAGAATCGCCACCTGCACCTCGGGCGAGCCCGTGTCGTCGGTCTTCGTCGCATATTCCTTGATGAGCGCCTGCTTGCGCTCGGCCGTGATCGACATCGGAGGGTCCTTTTCTCGTGAGCTTCTTGTGTTCGATCCGCGCTTCGCGGCCGAGCCGGGATGTCGTCCAGCAGGGTCGTCTCCAGCGGAGCCGCCCGGAAAACCGGGGGTGCGAGGCGCTTATAGCAGAAACGTGCGGGAAGGATAGAGAGGGCCGCGGCGGCCTCTATCCCTCATCCCGAGGAGCCGCCGCAGGCGGCGTCTCGAAGGACGCCGCCGGTCGAAATCACAGGTTTTTCCTCATTGCCTCCTTCGCGATGTCCGCTTCGCGGGCTCCTCGGGACAAGGGGATGAGGCCATAGTCCTTACCTGATTCTCTGAGGCGGCCTGTCGCCGACAATTCGCGTCGCGCTCGCGCGCCGCCGTCGACATCCTGACGTCATCGGTGGCGGTGTGTCACAAAAAGTATAGTATTAAAAACTAAGTATCGAAATTTATAGCGTGCAGTCGCTGCATATTTCTGAAATGTGATTGAGAAATTCTAGCATATTGCTGAAATAAATCAAAATATGTCCAAGCAGTGGCGGTGTGGCTCTGGGGGACGCGCGAATGCAAAAACATGTCTCGGGGAGGGGGTGAATGTCGTTTGATCGGATCATCGAGCTCGCGGCTGGCTCAGGCGGCATTCTCTATGTGATGCCGTTGATGTTGCTGCTCGCGCTCACGGTCAGCTTCGAGCGGAGCTGGTGTCTGGGGGGATTGGTGCGGCGTTGCCGCGCGGTCATGGCGCGCCTCTCTGCGCTCGATCACATCGACCGGGCGGCGATCGGCGCGGAAATCGAACGGCTGCGCGAAGGGCCGATCGCGCGAATTCTGCGTGCGGCCAGGGAGGCGCCGAACCTGCGGGATCGGACGTTGCTGCAGGCCCGCATCGAAGAGGCGATCCTTCAGGAGGTCCCCGCCATCGACCGCTCGCTATGGCTTCTCGACACGATCGTGACCTTGGCGCCACTGCTCGGCCTGCTCGGCACCATCATCGGCATGTTCAATTCGTTCCAAGTTCTAGGCAAGCCCGGCTCCTCCCCGACCGACATCACCGCCGGCGTCGCGGAGGCTCTGGTCGCGACCGCGGCCGGACTGTTCATCGCCATTGTCGGCGTCTTTTTCTTCAACGGCTTGCAGACCCGCGTGCGGCTCCATGTGCATCAGCTCGAGACGCTGAAAATGGTGCTGGTGAACCGGATGGCGATCGTCGACGACAGCGCCGCCCGCGAGGCGTCGCCGTTTCGGCCGATCGCCGCCGCGGAGGAGTGAGATGCGCTATTTCGAAACCCGCAAGGCGCGCATAGAGATCGTGCCGATGATCGACATCATGTTCTTTCTGCTGGTCTTCTTCGTGATGATCACCTTGCGCATGATCCCCGCGACCGGCGTGGCGAGCCAATTGCCGCAGAGCGGCACGGCCGAGCAGATGCCGCCGCCGAGCGTCATCGTGACCTTGTTGCAGGATGGCGACGTGATGGTCGAGGACCTGCCGATCTCGCTCGAGGATCTGACCCGGCGGCTCGCCGTCGGCGAGGCCGCCAAAAAGACCGTGACCATCGCCGGCGCGGCCTCGGCCTCGATCCAGCAATTGATGAGCGTGATCGACGCCTGCCGAAGGGCCGGGGTCAAGCAGATCGGCCTCGCCGCGGCCAAGGCCCGACGCTGAGCGCCGGCCGTGACGATCCCGATCTCATCAGCGCGAATGTCCGCGTTCGTCGCGCAATGGCGCGGCACATTCGGCGCGGCGGCGATGGCGCTGCTCGCTGAAGCCGCGCTTCTGGTCGCAGCCGCGCTCTGGTTGACCAGCCATCCGTCCGCATCGGCGATCGATCAGAGCTTCGGTCCGATTCAACTCGACCTCACCAGGCTGCCGACGCCCGAGCCGCCCCCGCAGGAGCCCGACCCGCCCGCGGGCGGGTCGGCTTCCGAGCCGACGCCGGACGCCTCGTCGCCGGAGTCCGCGCCGCCGGGCGAGGAGCCGACCGTCCCCCTCTCCGATCGTCCCTCCAGGGAGACGCCCAGCCAGCCGGTCGCGCCGCGTCGATATGTGCGCGATCTCCCGCCGGCGCCGCTGCCGGATTTGTCGCGGCTTCCGCGCCGGCAGGCCGCCGTCGGGCCCAGCCGACGGGCGCCGCCGAACGCAAATGGCGACGCCACGCAACTGACCGAATTCATCGAGCGATTGAACGACGCGCTGCGATCGGCCTCGATCTATCCCAAGGAGGCGCGTGGCGTGAGGCTGACCGGACGGGTTCTCGTCCGCGTGCATTATCGCGACGGCAAGGTCTGGGACGCCGCGATCACCCGCTCGAGCGGCTTCGCGGTTCTCGACAAGGCCGTTCTGGAAGGGGTGGTCCGCGCGGTCTGGCCGCCTCCGCCGCCTGGTTTCGAAGGCCGCGAGCTGATCGTGCCCATCAACGGCTCGTTCTGGTGAGTTTATTTGGCGTCGGATCCCGGCGCGAAACCGCCGGAAAGCGGGGCCGCCGAGTTCATCGGTGGCCGGGAGGCTCAAAACGGCAGCGCCGCGAGGTCGGGCTCGACCCATCCTCGCCGCGCGGCGACGCTGAATAGCGTGTCTCGACGCCAATAGGACAGGAGCCAATCGGGATGGCCGAGTGGAGAGTCCATCAGCGATCGAAGCACCGCATGAAGCGGCGCGGCAGGCGCATGATCGCGCAAATGGCCGTCGGCGGCGCGCATGGAAGCGAGAGTGATGGTATGATGGTATCCGCCGGCGTCGGTGTTGGCTGTGCTCGTCGCGTCATTGTAACTCGTGATGAGATTTCTGATTTCATCTGGCGTCGTCAGAGCGGGCCGATTGCGCAGCAGCCACAGCGCCGCTGCGAAATGTCCGGCATGGGTCCACTCGGCTTTCGGCAGGCTTCGATCGATCACGCGCAAAGCCAGCCGCTCGATCGAAGCATCATCGGATAGAGCCATTTGTCGATCCGTGAGACGGCCGCCGCACGGGCGGCCGGCAAATTGCGATGTCGACGTCACGTCTTCATGATATTGTATAGTTTTCCCAACAAGGTGAGTCCATGTCCACCAAAGCCTATGCCGTTGCGTCCGCCGAGGCGCTCTTCGGCCCGCTCGCGATCGAGCGCCGCGCGCTCGGGCCCGAGGATGTAGAGATCGACATCCTCTATTGCGGCGTCTGCCATTCCGATCTGCACACGGCGCGCAGTGAATGGCCGGGCACGCGCTACCCATGCGTCCCGGGCCACGAGATTGTCGGCCGCGTCACCGCTGTCGGCGCGAAGGTGACGAAATTTTCGGTCGGCGATCTCGCCGCCGTCGGCTGCATGGTCGACAGCTGCCGGCGATGCTTGTCCTGCGACGACGGGCTCGAACAATATTGCGAGCACGGTTTCACCGCCACCTATAACGGCCCGATCTACGGCTCGGGCGAGAACACCTTTGGCGGCTATTCGGAGAAAATCGTCGTCGACGCGCATTTCGTGCTGGCGATCCACCATTCTGAGACGCAGCTTGCCGGAGTCGCGCCGCTGCTCTGCGCCGGCATCACCACTTGGTCGCCGCTCAAGCATTGGGGTGTCGGCCCGGGAAAATCGGTCGGCATCGTCGGCATCGGCGGGCTCGGCCATATGGGGGTCAAGCTCGCCCATGCGCTCGGCGCCCATGTCGTCGCCTTCACCACCTCGCCGTCAAAGCGCGACGCGGCCCTCGCGCTCGGCGCCGACGAGGTCGTCGTCTCCACAGATCCTGCCGCTATGGCGGCGCGGGCGGGAAGCCTCGACTTCATTCTCGATACGGTCGCCGTCGCCCATGACCTCGACGCTTATGTGAATCTGTTGAAGCGCGATGGCGCTCTGGTGCTCGTCGGCGTGCCGGCGACGCCGCATCCCTCGCCATCGGCGGGCGGGTTGATCTTCAAGCGGCGCCAGGTCGCCGGCTCGCTGATCGGCGGCGTAAAGGAGACGCAGGAGATGCTCGACTTCTGCGCCGAGCGCGGCATTGTCGCGGACATAGAGACGATCGCCATGCAGCAGATCGAGACCGCCTATGCGCGCATGCTGAAGAATGATGTGAAATACCGCTTCGTCATCGACATGGCGACGCTGAAGGCGGCGTAGCAATCAATACGAGCTATGCTTCGAGCGGGCCGCCTTCTTCCACGAGGCGGAGAAGGCGGCCCGCGTCGAAATTCGGCGTCAATCCCTGGCGACCTTGAACAGCTTCGGATCGGGCGCGCTGTCGCGGTCGATGTTGAACAGCGACACCAGAGTCTCGTAGCCCTGCGGATCGGTGACCTGCCATTGCTTGAGGTCGAAGGTCTTGGCGTCGAACAGCAGCTTGATCTTCGACGTGCCGCCGAGCGTCGCCTTGTCCTCTATGATGATCGCGGCGCCGGCGTCGTCGATCACGACGTCGAGGAGCTTCACGTCCTTCTCGAGGTCGATCTTCTCGTTGAGCAGGAATTTGAGCGGCGTCTGCGCGATGAAATAGAGATCCTGCGTGTTGAGCTTGCGGTCGCGCACCGCGACGGTGACGCCGTCGGAGACGACCTCCATTGTCGCCGGCTGGGCATATTCGAAGCGCATGCGCCCGACCTTGTGGATGAACAGCCGGCCTTCGGCGCGCCGGCCGTCGCCGCCGATCTGGACGAAATCGGCGGTCATTACCGGAGAGGCGTTGAGCGAGGCCTCGGCGCGCTTGATCGCCTCCGCGCGGTCGAGCGGCTTTTGCGGGACCGCCGCAGCGGCCGCCGCCGCCGCAGTCGCGGTCGCCGCCTTGGCTGCGTCCGCCTTGGTCGCGCCGGTCGAGGCGGCTTTGCCCTCCACGGGCTTGCCGTCGCTCGGCTTTCCATCGCTCGGCTTGGCGGCGGCCGTTTTCGGCTCGGTCTTGGCGGGCGCCTTGTCATGCGCGGTCTTGTCGTGAGCCGGCTTTTCATGGGCCGTTTTGGCCGCCGGCTTTTCATGCGCAGGCTTGGCCGCCGCTTTGGCGGGCTTGGCCGGCGCGGGCTTGGCGGCGGCGCGGGGGGCCGGCTTCACCTGCGTCGGGGTCGGCCAGGGCTGGAACAGCTCGGCTCCGGCCGGCGACGCGAGAGGCGGCAGGAAAGCGAGCGACAATGCGGCGGCGAGGAGAGGGGCTTTCACGAGAATCTGGGCTCCGGACGGTCGGGCGCGCCGCTTCGGGCGCCGGCGAACGAATCGCTAGCATGACGATATGGCCGATCTTGGGACGGCCATAATCGGCGATTCGCGCTCATTCGACCAGAATGGGGGCGACAGGCGCGCCTCAGCCGTAGCCGCCGGCGCGCGCATCCTCGCCGGCGTCCTCTTCCGCCGGCGCGGGGAAGCGGGGCATGAGATAGCGGTCGAGCGCGCTGCGGCGGCGGCGCCAGCCGCGGGCGCCGTCCTGCGCGGCGAGCTCGGCGGCGAGCGCCTCCATGCGCGCCGAGGCGGCGCCGCCACGCGAGGCGCGCTTCAGCGCCAGCGCCAGCCGCGCCTCCACCTCGGCCAAAGTGCGGTTGTCGAGAAGATAGACGCCCTTGCGGTCGAGATGCGCAACGCCCTCGCGCACCAGCCGGTTGAGCAGGCCGATGAGATTGCTGCGCGCCTCGACCGGCAGCTCGGCGACGCCGCTGGAGCCGCCGTCGAAGGCGCTGCGCTCGCCGGGCAGCGGGCGCGAGAGGCGCAGCAGCGCTTTCATCACCCGCACATCGCTGTCGTCGGCGTCGCCGTCGGCGACGTCGAGCGCGGGAAACACCGGCGCGGGCGGCCGCGCACGCTGATCGCGGCCCTTGAAGATCTCGGCGAGCAGCTTCATCACGAACATGAAGGCGTCCTGCGCTATGGCGACGCCGAGCGCCATGCTCGCATCGGGCGTCAAGCCGACGAACGCCTCGCGCGCCAGCTCGAAGCGATTGCGATCCATGCTGCGCGTGCGCAGGAAATGGTCGCTGCGTTGCAGGAAAATCTGCACATCCGCTTCCGGCAGTCCCGCGGCCTTGGCGGCGACGACGCAATCGTCGACGAGCCGCTTGGCGTCGTCGAAGCCGGCGGACGCCGCCGATTTCCCCGCCGCCACCGCGGTGCGGATGCGCGACGCGAGCGCGGTCAGCTCGCCGCGAATGGCGCCGTCGAGCGCGCATTTCTGATCGAAGGCGGCGCGCCCGGCGATCACCTCGTCGCGCGCGGTCAGCAGATCATGCGATGCGACGCCGTCCGGCTCGCAGGAAAAATCCGCGGGCACGGCCGCGTCGGCGAGGCCCGCCTGCCGCATCGCGCCGACGATCTCCTCGCAGGGCGCCTTCGCCTCGCGGATGCGCGCCCAGCTCGGATCGGCGCGAATCTGATCGCGCAGCATGGCGAGGCGCCGGGCCGCGCCGACGACCTCGCGCGGCGCCTCTTCCGTCGCGGCGGCGACGAGCGCCGGCTCCTCGCTCGCGCTCTCCGCCTTTTGACGCAGCGTGATCAGCTCCGCGGCGAGCGCGTCGCGCTGGCGAATGGCGTCGCTCTTCTGCGCCGTCGGCGCAGCCAGCGTCTCGCGCAGCGCCCCGATGCGCCTTTGCGCCGCTTTGGCTTTGGCGCGATGCGAGTCGCAATTGGCGCCACAGGCGGCGCCGAGGCCGTCGAGGCCTTTGGAGGCGTCCACCGCGAGCTGCTCCTCCTGCCGCGCCGTCGAGGTGAGCGCGACGATCTCGTCCTCCTTGGCCTTGATGATCGGCTCGAGGTCGGCGACCGTCTGGCCGAGCGCCGCCATGCGCGCGCCAATGTCCTGCATGCGGCGCGCGGCGGCCTGCGCGTCCTCGAGCTCGGCGGCTTTGCGGCGTGCCGCTTCCCGAGCGACGCGCCGGCGTCCTTCGCGACTCTTCTGCAGGCCTTCGTCGAGCCGCGCGGAGGCGACGCTGGCGGTCTTCACCAGCGTGTCGAGCGCGTCGAGATAGGCGTGAAGGTCGGGCGTCGCCTCCATGCGCGCCGTCTGCGCATCATATTCGCCGGCGATCGCCTTGGAGACCGGGAGCAGCACCTCGGCCGCGAGCTCCATCGGCTGCGTCTCGGCGGCGAGCTTCTTGGAGGAGAGGTTGAAAATGTTGGTGTAGTAATAGGTGAAGGAGAAGAAGGCGGAGATGCAGAAGACGAACAGGAACACGGCGGCGGTGACCGTGGTCTTGACGACGATGCGCTCGCCGAGAAAGCGGCGATGCGCGATCAGCGCGCCGAGATCGGCGCCGAGCGACCAGGAGGTCGCCGCCAGCATTGTGAGAATGGCCGTCGTGCCGATGATCGCGCCGACAATGCCGACGAGATCGCCGGAGTCGCGCCGCATGATGTCGATCATGCCGCTCGCGGTCGTGTAGAACACCCAGCAGAAGACGGGAACGACGATGACCGCCGCGATGCGGCCGAGGTCGAGCGCCGGCGGCGCTCCTGCGACGCGAAGACGCGCGAGAGCGCGTTGTAAGAGCGTTTGTCGCGGCTCGGCGATCGGCGTGGGCGTCGCCGCGGCAGGCGCGATGTCCTCCGCCTCCGAGAGCGTCTGGTCCACGTCCGCCATGAGTCGGCTCCTTCGCGCAGGAAAGAAGGCGCGACGCTAGCATAGAGCGGCGGGAGCTTGAACTCGCTAGAGCGCTATCCCGATCCGATCGGATCGGAATAGCGCTCTAGCGTTCTTTCGTTTCAGCGAATTCAGATCCGATCGAGTGATGACGATCGAAAAGCGCTCCAGGCGCGAAGCGATACGGCCGCGGTCGCGTTGCGCGAGCCCGCGCGGCCTGTATTCATGGGCGCTTCGGCCGTGTTCACAGAAAGGCGAGCGCGCAAGCCGACAGGGGATAGCCCATGGCGGCGCCGAGAGCGAAGCCGCCGAGCACGTCGCTCGGATAATGGTGAGCGGTGGCGATGCGCGACCAAGCCATCGACAGCACGAGCGCGGCGGCGGAGCTCGCAGCGGAGGGCCAGGCGATGACGATCGGCGCGAGGACGCCGGACAGAGTCATCATGTGGCCGCTCGGGAAGGAATGCTCGTCGAGAATGCGTAGCAGCGAGATGAGGCGCGGATCGACATGGAACGGCCGCGGCCGGCCGATGCGCCGCTTGATGATCGGAAACAGAATATGCAGCACGGCTGCATTGACGCCGGCGAGCGCGACCACGGGAAGCGCGGCGCGTCCGAAGACGTAGAAGATGACGGTGGCGAGGATCGGATAGATCCAGCCATTGCCGAGCTTGCTGATGACGATCGCCAGAAGGCGGCCGAGCGCCGGACGGGCCGAGCGCGAGACGACATGGACGCCGGCGAGATCGGCTTGCTGCAAGCGTTTGCGCAGGCTCGCTCCTGTCTCCCGGAGACCGAAACGCTCTAGCGCAATGTGTCGATAGGAGGCGATCTGCATGAGGCGAATGAATAAGCGCGCGATGCTGCGCTTTCGTGACGTTTCGCCTCGAGTTGCATGACAGTCGCAGCGAATATCGTCACATGATCGTCATGCCGCTCGCCTCCTATTCCTGGAAGATCACAAGAAGTCTGCGCTCTATGCTTGGTGTAGCTCTAGGTCGTAGCGGGAGCGCGACGATTGTCGCTGCGAGACGGGACGCTCGCATGTCGGCCATCGCACGCGACCCGCGTGCGACAGGAAATTATACGATAGCGCCGGATCTGGGATGCGAGCGCCTGTCTCATTTTTGCGCGCAGCCCAGGCCACGGGGCCGTTCTGTCCCATTCCGGGAAAACGGCGCATCGCGACCTATTTGCGCGAGGTCTTGGTCTTCTTCACTTCGTTCGGATCGAACATGAAATAGCGACCGCCCAGCGAGCCTTCGAAGGGGGCGTCCTCGCGCGCGCGGCGCATGTCGAAGCGCACGATGGTGTTCGGCACGAGCACCCGCAAGATCGTCTCCGTGACTCGCTCGATCTCCACTTCCAATGGGTCGTTCGGTCGATCCACGTCGGTCAATTTGATGCGCCTGTCCATAATTGTCCTTCTCGAGCCGCTGTCACGCCGACGACCGCTGCGGACGGCGATTCGTGAACGATCGGCTTCGTCTCGAAATGGAACGAGGGGCCATCGGCTCGACAGTCGGGTTCAAGCCACGTGCCACTTTGACAACATAGCGTCGCGATTCGAAACGCATACGCCGACGCTCGGGCAATAATGAGGACGCCGAAAAGACGCTGCGCGACAGGATGTGTTTACCCGCATGCCGCGGGAGTTTCGCAGGGGCGCCGTCGTCTGGTTGCGTCTGCGCGCGATGCGGCGTCGCTGAAATTTCTCTCTACCGATTTGCTTCATCGAAACTGATGAGACCGCAGAGCGAGACTCGAAGGCTCGCTCTTTCGGCGCCAGCGCGGCTGCGTCACGCCCTGCCGGCGAGAGCGTGTTCGATCACGGGTCGACGCGTGAAGAATCTCGAAACGTCATGGCCGCCACGGTCGCGGAGCGTCGAAGGCGGGCCATGACGCGACTGCTCAACCGCGGTTATATGCATCCTCGAGGCGAACGATATCGTCTTCGCCGAGATAGGAGCCGGTCTGCACCTCGATCAGCTCGAGATCGATCCTGCCGGGATTGCCGAGGCGATGCACGCAGCCGATCGGCAGATAGATCGACTCGTTCTCATGGACGAGATGAGTCTCCTTGTCGCGTCCGACCTCGGCCGTGCCCTTCACGACGATCCAATGCTCGGCGCGATGGAAATGCTTCTGCAGCGACAGGCGCGCGCCGGGCTTCACGACGATGCGCTTGACCTGATAACGCTGGCCCGAATCGACCGATTGATAATAGCCCCAGGGACGGAAGATGCGCTTGTGTTCCCCGGCCTCGCGGCGATTCTCACGCTTCAATTGATCGACGAGCTGCTTGACGTTGTCGCCATGCTCATGGCTGAGCACCAGCACGGCGTCCTGCGTCGTCACAACGATCACATCATCGACGCCGACGACGGTGGTGAGCGTGTCGTCCGAGCGCACATGAACATTGCGGGCTTCGCGGATGAGGCCGTTGCCGCGCACGGAATTGCCTTGGTCGTCGCGCTCCGAGAGCTCCCAGACGGCGCGCCAATTGCCGACGTCGGACCAGCCGATATCGGCGGGAATCACCGCGGCTTTGGTGGTCTTCTCCATCACCGCGTAATCGATCGAGGTCTTCGGCGCGCGCGCGAAGGCTTCGCCGTTCAGCACCAGGAAGTCGAGATCGCGGCGGGCGCCGTCGATGGCGCGCTCGGCGGCTTCGGAAATGGCCGGCTCGAAATGGGCGATCTCGCTCTGCATCACATCGGCGCGGAAGATGAAATTGCCGCTGTTCCAGAGATAGCCGGCTTCGACATAGGCTTCCGCGGTGGGATGGTCGGGCTTTTCGACGAAGGCGTCGAGCTTCATCACCTCGCCGGCGATGCGTTCGCCGGGCCGAATATAGCCATAGCCGGTCGCGGGATTGTCCGGCTTCACGCCGAGCGTCACGATATAGCCGTCCGCCGCGACCGATGCCGCGGTCTTGCACAAGGCGACGAGGCCGGCGCGATCTCGCACGACGTGATCGGCCGCCAGCACCACGACGACCGTCTGCGGATTGCGCCGCGCGGCGAGGCCCGCGGCGACGGCCACCGCCGCGGCGGAATCGCGGCGCATGGGCTCGAGCACGATATCCGCCTCGGCGCCGATCTCGCGCAGCTGATCCGCGAGCAGAAAGCGATAGTCGATGTTGGAGACGACGATCGGCTTCTCGAAGGCGGGATCGGCGAGCGTCGCCATCGTGGTCTGGAAGGTCGAGCGGTCGCCGACCAGAGCAATGAACTGCTTGGGAAGCGTTTCACGGGATTCCGGCCAGACTCTGGTGCCGGCCCCGCCGCACATGATCACGGGAAGTATCTTCGTCATTGCTCGCCTTTCGGTCGAGGGCGGTTCATCGAACGCGCAAGCGCAAAGATCGGACCAGGCCCAAAGCAGATCGGCCGGTCCCGAGGGGCGGCGAAGCCGGCCGCAGGGCGCGCAGCGCGCGCCTCTCTCACATGAGACTGCGCCAGAAATAGGCCGAGTCGGGCGAGCTTGGCAAGCGCGTGCGATTCGCGCCGCCGCGGCGCGCCGAATGACCGGGCGCGCGGCGAATGCGCGGCGCGCCCTCGGAGTCCGACGAGCGGTCGGAATGCCGGGATCAGAGCCGAGAGCTCAGCTCTTGCCCTTCTTCTCCAGCTCGGCCTTCAGCGCAAGCAGCTTGGCGAAGGGCGAATCCGGGTCGGGCTGGCGCTCCTTCTCGCGCCGATCCTGGGTCGAATAGCCGCCGCCGCCATGTCTGCGGCGATCGTCGTCGCGCGGCGGGCGATGATCCGAGCGGGGCTTGCCGCCTCCGCGCAGACCCGCTTCCTTGCGGGCGCCGTCGCTGCGCGGCCTGTGCTCGCCGCCGGTCGCCTCGCGCCGCTCGCCGTCGCGCGCCTCGCCGCTGCGTTCGCCTCCGGGGCCGCGCCGTGGGCCGCCCGAGCGCTCGCGGGCGGGGCGCCCGTCTTTCGCCGCGGCGTCGCTGCGCGGCGCGGCGGGGCCGCCTTGCGGGCGTCGGCGCGGGCCGGCGTGGGTGTGGCGCTGCAGGGTCCACACTTCGATCAGGGCGGGGGCTTCGGGCTCTGCCGGGGCCGCGGTCTCGCCCTCCGCTTCGGCGGTCGGCTCGGCGCTGACGTCGATCGGCTCGTCCACGGCCTCGGCCGCGACCAGCTCGGCTGTGGCCGGCGCTTCCGCGAGTTCGGGCGCCGCGACATCGACCGTGATCGTCTCGGCGGCCGATTCGGGAGCGGCTTCCGCCTCGATCGTTTCGACCTCGGCGGGCGCTTCCCCGCCCTCGGCGAGCGCGGGGGTCGGCTTCAGCGGCTCGGTGGCCGCCGCCGGCAGCAGCGCGACGGTGATGGCCGGGCCGGCGCGCTCCGTCGATTGATAGCCGAGCGAGCGCAGAATGGAGCCGAAGGCCTCGCCTGCGCAGCCGGTGAGCGAGGTCATCGCCACGGTGACGACGAATCCATCGCCATCGGCGGCGCCGGCCGGCGGCTCGCCGGGCGTGACGCCGGGCCGGTAGGAGCTCGCCGGGCGAATGAGATCGGCGAGGCGCTCCAGAATGTCGACGCGCACGACCCGCTCGCCGCACACGCGAAAGCCTGCGGCGCGGTAGAATCCCTTGGAGATTTCGGGGTCGGCGGCGAAGGAGGTGCGGCCCGAGGCGGCGAGATGCGGCACCTCGTCGAGGCCTTTCAAATGCTCCAATCCGCCGTGCTTCAAGCCCCAGAGCAGAGCGGAGAGCGCGCGCGGCGCGGGTTTCAGCAGCGCCGGCAGATAGAGGTGATAGGCGCCGAAGCGCACGCCCTTCTTGCGCAGGGCGGCGCGGTCCTCCTGCGAAAAGCCCTTGATGTCGCGCGCGACGCGGCTGCGCTCCAAAACGCCCAGCTCCTCGGCGAGCTGAAAGGCGACGCCGCGCGTCACCCCCTCGAGCCCCTCGCCGGATTCGAGCTCCTCGAGTGCGCCGAGCAGCTTCTTCACATGGCTCGCGAGCCACAGATCGAGGCGGTGCTGCGCCTTCTCCAGCGCCGCGCCGGTCAATTGCTCGTCGGCGAGCAGGCGCACGGCCGGCTTCAGCACGCTCGCGCCGGGCACGATCTTGCCGACCGGCTCGCCGAGCCAGCGGATCGTCCCGTCGTTGCCGAGCAGGAATGCGTCGTCCACTGCGTCGAAGACGCGCGTCGCGCGCGCCTCGATCTCGCCGGCCAGAGCCTTCTGCGCGGCGGAGTTCAGCGCCTTCGCCGCTTCGCCGGTCGCCTGCGGATCGGCGGTGAAACGAAATCCCTGGAGCTGACCGACATGCTGACCTTCGACCATGACGTCGCCGGCTGTCGTGATTTCCGCTTCGAGCATTGCATTCTCTCTCAGGCGACGCATCAGCACGCTGGTGCGGCGGTCCACGAAACGTTGCGTGAGGCGCTCGTGGAGAGCGTCGGACAGACTGTCCTCTACCTGACGCGCGACGCTCTGCCAATGCTCTGCATTCTCGAGCCAGCCGGAACGATTGGCGATGAAGGTCCAGGTTCGCACCTGGGCGAGCCGCGCGGAGAGCGTGTGAATGTCTCCGTCGACACGGTCGATCCCGGCGATTTGCTTTGCGAACCAATCGCCTGGGATGAGTCCGCGACGCACCACGAAGCCGTAGACGGCGAGGGCGAGCTCGGCATGGGCGGCCGGGGAAGTCTTGCGATAATCGGGAATCTGGCAGACGTCCCAGAGTCTCATAATATCTGCATGCGTTTTCGCATTGCGGCGCACGCCGTCGTCGCGCGCCGCCGCCTCCAGCACCATCTGGTCCTCGCCGGTGCGGGCGCGGGCGAGGCAATCCTCCGGCGGCGCGCGCTCGAGGGAAGAGACGAGCGCCTCGATCGAGTCGAAGTCGAGATCGGCGTTGCGCCATTGCAGCAGCGTGACCGGATCGAAGCGATGGCTCTCGAGATCCTCGATCAAATCCTCGTCGAAGGGCGGACAACGGCCCGTCGTGCCGAAGGCGCCGTCGCTCATATGGCGCCCGGCGCGTCCGGCGATCTGGCCGAATTCGGCGGGCGTCAGCCGGCGATGGCGCAGGCCGTCGAACTTCCGGTCGGCGGCGAAGGCGATGTGGTCGACATCGAGATTGAGGCCCATGCCGATGGCGTCGGTGGCGACGAGGTAATCGACGTCGCCGTTCTGATAGAGATCGACCTGCGCATTGCGCGTGCGCGGCGAGAGCGCGCCGAGCACCACCGCCGCGCCGCCGCGCTGGCGCTTGATCCATTCGGCGATCGCATAGACGTCCTCGACCGAGAAGGCGACGATGGCGCTGCGCGGCGGCAGCCGCGCGAGCTTGCGCTCGCCGGCGAAAGTCAGCCGCGACAGGCGCGGGCGGGTGAAGATCGGCGCGCCGGGCAGCAGCCGCTCGATCAGCGGCCGCATGGTCTCCGCGCCGATCAGCAGCGTCTCCTGGCGGCCGCGCCAATAGGCCAGTCGATCGGTGAACACATGGCCGCGGTCGAGGTCGGCGGCGAGCTGGATTTCATCGACGGCGACGAAATCGACGTCGAGGTCGCGCGGCATCGCCTCGACGGTCGAGATCCAATAGCTCGCGGCGCGCGGCTTGATCTTCTCCTCGCCGGTGACGAGCGCCACATTGGCGGCGCCGACGCGCTCGGCGACGCGCTGATACACTTCGCGCGCGAGCAGCCGCAAAGGCAGGCCGATCATGCCGCTCGGATAGGAGAGCATGCGCTCGATGGCGTGATGCGTCTTGCCGGTGTTGGTCGGGCCCAGCAGGGCCGCGACGCCGGCCGCGCGCGCGCGAAGGCCGGAGGACGCGCTTCGATGGGCGGCGAGCGTTGGGCTCATGGCGGGCAATTTATTTCAGCTCGCGTCGCGATGCGAGCTTTTCCGCAAGGATATGGCGGAAGCGGCGCCATGGCGAAAAATCCCGTTGTGCCGAAATGGCGCGCGGCGGCGGGCCCAGATTCATCTTTCGAACGAGGAGCGAACGAATCGCGGCCGAATCGCTGACCCGGCGCGAATCATCCTTCGTTCTAACAATATATAGCGTTTCTTTCCGCTATTACTGCTGTATCTCGAGATACGACGCGTCGCGCGCGCATTTCTGTAGAGGGGCGAGTGCGGACTCGCCGACGGCCTTTTGTCAATCGCCTGAAACCGTCCTCTCCACGATGGCGCGTTAACAGATCGACGAAAGCGCGAACGCAGCATGGACGAATCACTGTCGACACGATGTTGGCGATCGGTTCGCCACATCATCCGGCGCCCGATGCGCGTCTGATCTCGACATCTTGTGAGAGCCTGTGGCCGGTCGCTGGCGCGGACGGCGACCGGCGGGCCCGGGGCTTAACGAAACCGTCCGATTTCGAGACGGCCGCGACGGCGCATAGCGGCGCGCGCTCGCCGTCTCGGCGCCGCGATGCGCCGCGAACAGGGTTAATGCGCGCCCGCCGCTCGGCGAGGGACGAATTGGATCGAGGTAAGCACGGGCTTAACCCGTCTCAGGCATGATGCGCCAAACACGGGTTTTCGGAGATCGCGGGACACGCATGACCATCGCAGCGACGGAATTTTGCGCGGCGCTCGCGGCTTTCGCCCTTCTGCTCGCGATCGTCGCGTCTGCGGGCGCCGCTGTCGCCGATCGACTGCGCTTTCCCGGCTTCGACGAGGCCGCGCGCCTCGAGCGCGCCGGGCTCGCGCTGATCTGCGGCTTCGGCTGCCTTCCGGTCGCGCTCGATCTCGCCGGCCGCCTCGGCCCGCGCGCGATGGCGCTCGCCGCCCTCTCGCTGGCGGCGCTCGGCGCGCCGGCGCTGCTGCGCGCGAGGCCGTCGTCGCTGCAGGGCGGATGGATCGCGGCGGCGGCGATCTGGATCGTCGCCTCGATCCTCATCGTCATCGACATGCCCGGCGTCGGCAGCCTGCAGCACTCGCTGCTCGCCGTGGATTATGTGAAGCATGCGGCGACCACTTGGTCGCTCGCCGAAGCCGGCTCGCCGCCATGGAACCCGACCTATTACGATCCCGGTCGGGCCATGTCCTATTATTATCTCTTCTACACGCTGCCGGCGGTCGCGGCGATGCTCGGCGCGCCGCTCGGCGTCGCCGCGCGCCATGCGGCCTATGCCTGCGCGCCGTTGATGGGCTTCGCTCTTTTCACGCTCGCGCGCACGGCGCTGCGGCGCAGCGGCGCCGACGCGGCCGCGGGCCGGAATGACGAAGGCGAGGGGGATAAGAAGCCTGCGAATTGGCCGCTGCTGGCGCTGCTGCTCGCCAGCGGGCTCGACATCATTCCGCTGACGATCCTCTATTTCGGCAGTGGTCGCGACGCCGATTTCGTCTTCCTGCATTTCATCGATTGGGACGAGCAGGTCACCTCTTGGTTCAACAGCGTGATGTGGGTGCCGCATCACGTGTCGGCGCTCTGCGCGGCGCTCGTCGGCTTCATCGCGCTGACCGCGCCGGGCGAGACGTCGCGCGATAGCTGGCGCCGTGTTCTGCTCGCGGCGCTCGCCTTCGCCTCGATGGTGGGCCAGTCCGTCTATGTGGCGATGCCGGCGACGCTCGGCGCCGGCTTCTGGCTCGGCGCGCTGCTGTGGCGTCGCCGCTTCGACATTGCCGCGCGTCTCTGCTTCGCCGGGCTCGGCGCGCTGGCGCTCGCGGCGCCCTGGCTCGTGACGCTGCTGCCGCGCTTTAGCGGCGAGGGGAAAAGCGCGCTCGCCTTGCGGGTTCGCGGTCCGGAATGGATCGACATCGTCGCCGGGTCGGCGCAGGCGGGCGCGCTCTATCGCGGACTCGCCCTGCCGATGTTCTATCTCATCGACTTCGGCGTGTTCGCCCTCGGCGCCTATGTGTTCTGGCGCAAGGCGGGGCGGCGCGGCGTCGCGAGTGAATTGGGGAGTGCGCTCGTTTGTCTCACCGCCGCGTCCTTTCTCATCGGCTCGCTGCTCGCATCGCAGATCGTCATGAACGATCTCGGCTGGCGCGTGATGCTGTTCGCGCAATTCTCGACGCTGATCTGGACCGCGGCGGCGCTGCGCCAGGGACTGCTGTCGCGAGGCGGCCTGCGCTACGCCACGCGCCTCGGCCTCGCGCTCGGCTATGCGGCGCTCGTCGTCGCCATGCTGCAATTGCGCCTCTTCTTCCCGCATCGGCATATGCGCGAGACGCTCGCCGATCAAATGACGGCCTGGAACTGGCTCGACGCGCGTCTGCCGAGCGGCTCCGTTGTGCAGCCGACGCCGAGTCCTTCGCGCGAATATGGCTATGGCCTCTATGGGCGCTTTCCGGTCGCGGTCGCGGATCGCCACAATGCGCGTCTCTTCGGCGCGCAGCCGGCGGAGATCGACGCGCGCATGGATTATTTGTCGCCGATCTTCTCGCAGACGACGCTCACTCTCGACGATGTGCGTCGCCGCGCCGCGCGTTTCGACATAGCGGCGCTGATCGTCTCCTCGCGGGACGAGGTGTTCGCGGCGCCCGGCGCCTGGACGAACGCCGCTCGCGCCGACTACGCCAATCCCAATTTCCGCATCTATCTGCTGAGCCAGCCCCGCCATGACGAGATTCATTGAGGCGCACAGGGCGCTGACGCGCGCCGCCGCGCTGGTGCTCTCCTATGCGCTCGCCACCGCGCTCGGCGGCGCGCTGTTCGTCGCGCTGATGCATTGCGCGCCGGCGATCCTCGGACCGGGCGTGATGTTCTATCGCGGCGTCGGCGCGCTGGCGCTCGTCTTTGTCGCCTTGATGGCGATCTTCCTCGCGCTGCCATCGCGCCTCGTGCGGGGCGTGGCGCTGGAGCGCGCCGATTCGATCGGCGCGGCCACGGTGGCCACATCCTTGCTGACCGCCGCTTTCGTGCTCGGTCCAGTGACGGTCGACCGCTCCGTCTCGGTGTTCATGCTATCGCAATTCGACGCCGCCGATCACGCCTTGACCGAGGCCGAGGCGCGCGACGCCTTTCGCCGAATCTATGTGGATGATTGGGCGCAGATCGATCGCCGGCTCAAGGAGCAGGAGCTCTCGGGCAATCTCCAGCATGACGGCGCCGGCTGGCGGCTCACGGAGCAGGGCCGCGCCTTCATGGGAACGGCGCGCCTGATGTCGAGCCTGTTCAAAGGCGATCCGCGCTTCGTCGGCCGGCGAGACTAGAGCGGGTTCCGATCGAACGGTATCGTTCGATCGATCTCGAATTCGCTCTGGCGTCCGGCGCTCTGTGTACCGCAAATCGAGATATCCCCATGGTCGACTATTCTCATTTCGCGGAAGCGCCCGCCGAGACACGCGGGCGAGCGCGCGCGCTCGTGACGCCGAGCGACGGCGATATCGCCCGGCTCGTCGGCCTCTTGTTCATCGCGCCGAACGCAATGCTCGCGGCGAGCTTCGAATGGCCGGCCATGGCGCTCGTCTGGATCGGCTGCGCGGGCGCCGTTCTGGTCATGTGGCGCGCGCGCGCCGAGAGCGCATCGGTCGAGACGCCCGCAAATTTGAGTCGTCTCGCGCTCTGCCTCGCATTCGGTTTTCTCATCTGTCTGATCGGCGGGGAGGGGCATTTTTTCTATACGGAACGCGATTGGCTCGTGCGGGACGCCGTTCTCGCCGATCTCGTGCGATCCGGCGCGAGCACGCTGTATCGAGAAGGCGCGGTGGACTATGTGATGCGCGCGCCGCTCGGCATTTATCTGCTGCCGAGCGTCGTCGGCCGCATCGCCGGGCTCGCCGCGGCGCATGTGGCCTTTCTTTTCCAGAATGCGACGATCGTCGGCGCGACCTGCTATTTCGTCGTGACGATCGCGGGCGACATCGGCAGAGCGCGAAAGGCGGCTTTGCTGCTCGTGTTCATGGGCTTCAGCGGTCTGGACATAATGCCGATCCTGGCCGCCGAGGCCAATGAGCTGCTCCATGGCGCGCCGTTCCTGCATTTCCAGCACACGGAATGGTGGGCGCTCTATTTTTCTCCGGTACGGATGCACTATCCGAGCCATATCACGCTGTTGTTCTGGGCGACGAACCATATGGCTCCGGGCTGGTGGTTCGCGATCCTGTCGCTGCTCTATGTGCGCGGGATCGTGGCTTTCGCGGTGCTGCCAATATCCTTCGCGGCGCTGCTGCTGTGGTCTCCGCTCGCGATGATGGGCGCTGCGCCTCTGCTCGCTTATTTCACGCTCGAGCGCCTCGCGCGACGCGCCGTCGAGCGCTGGGATATCGCTGCGATCGGCGTCGGGCTCGCTTTCCTTCCCGTCGCCGCCTATCTGACGATCGACTCTGGCGATGTCGCGAAGGAATGGCTGTTGTGGCGCGAAGGCTTTCTGACGAACTATCTGCTCCTTCTCGTGTTCGAGGCGCCGCAGGCGGGAATCGTGATCTATGCTTGGCGCAGAGTCGAGCCCTGTGACCGCCGCCTTCTCGCGCTGGCGCTCGGCCTGCTGCTCGTGCTGCCCTTCTATAGCATCGGCCTCTACAACGACTTCACCATGCGCGCCTCGATCGCGCCGCTGTTCATCCTCTCGGTCGTCTTCGCGCGCATAGCGGTGACGACGCCGCGCGACGGCGGGCGCCTCGCTTCGGCGATCTCGAGCATCGTGCTGATCTCCGCCGCGACGCCTCTGATCGAGATGAAGGTGACGCTGACGGCGGGGCGCTTCGAGGCCAGCGACTGCAATCTGCTGACGGCGTGGCGCAAGAACGAGCCGACCGCGTCTCCCGCCCATTATCTCGCGCGCGTCGAGGCGGCGCCCGCTTGGCTGATGCGCCCTCGGAGCGGGGAGACGAATCTGCAGGAGGAGCGCAAGTGCTGGCCGGATCATCCGCTTCTTCCGGAGGAGCTGAAATGATCTGTGCGCGAATCGGCGGGTCCTTTGACTTCGCCGGCAGGGCTTGGCAAAACCCCTCTTTCGTCAACAAAGAGAGGCGTCGCAGATGGCATCCATCGTCGAGCGGCTGAGCGAGGAGCTCGCAGCGAAACAGTGGCAAGTGGAAGCCGCGGTGCAATTGCTCGATCAGGGCTCGACGGTTCCCTTCATCGCCCGCTATCGCAAGGAGGCGACCGGCCAGCTCGACGACGCGCAGCTGCGCCTTCTCGAGGAGCGTCTACGCTATCTTCGCGAATTGGAGGAGCGCCGCAAGGCGATTCTCGAGCAGATCGAGGCGCAGGGCAAGCTCGACGATGCGCTGCGTGCGAGCATCATGCAGGCCGACAACAAGGCCCGCCTCGAGGATATCTATCTTCCCTATAAGCCCAAGCGCCGCACCAAGGCGCAGATCGCCATAGAGGCCGGACTCGCGCCGCTCGCCGAGGCGCTGCTCGCTCATCCCGAGCGCGAGCCCAAGGCGCAGGCCGAGGCTTATGTGAACGTCGAGAAGAATGTCGCCGACGTCAATGCGGCGCTCGAGGGCGCGCGCGCCATTCTCGTCGAGCGCTTCGCCGAAAACGCCGATCTCATCGGCGCGCTGCGTGAATCCTTCTGGTCGCAGGGCGTGCTGAAGTCCAAAGTGCGTGACGGAAAGCAGACAGCGGGAGCGAAATTCTCCGATTATTTCGATTTCTCCGAGCCGCTGACCAAGCTGCCGTCGCATCGCATATTGGCGATGTTTCGCGGCGAGAAGGAGGAGGTTCTCGATCTCGAGATGGTCGCCGCGCCGAACGAGGATGGCGGCGGCTATGAGGGCCGCATCGCGCAGCGCTACGCCATCGCCGATCGCGGCCGCCCGGGCGATCGCTGGCTGCTCGACACGGCGCGCTGGGCCTGGCGCACCAAGATCGAATTGCATCTCTCCGTCGATCTGCGTCAGCGTCTGTGGCGTCTCGCGGAAGAAGAAGCGATCCGCGTCTTCGCCGCGAACTTACGCGATCTCCTGCTCGCGGCGCCTGCTGGCGCGCGCGCGACGCTCGGCCTCGATCCGGGCTTTCGCACCGGCGTCAAGGTGGCTGTGGTCGACCGCACCGGAAAGATCGTCGCGACGACGGCGATCTATCCGCACGAGCCGCAGCGCCGCTGGGACGAATCTCTGTCGATCCTCGCCAAGCTGGCGCGCGATCACAAAGTAGAGCTGATCTCCATCGGCAATGGCACGGCCTCGCGCGAGACCGACAAGCTCGCCGGCGATCTCATCTCGAAGTTCCCGGAGTTGAAGCTCACCAAGATCGTGGTGTCGGAGGCGGGCGCCTCCGTCTATTCCGCGTCGGAATACGCCTCGCGCGAATTGCCCGATCTCGATGTGACCTTGCGCGGCGCCGCCTCGATCGCGCGGCGCCTGCAGGACCCGCTCGCCGAGCTCGTGAAGATCGATCCGAAATCGATCGGCGTCGGCCAATATCAGCACGACCTCTCCGAGCTGAAGCTCTCACGCTCGCTCGACGCCGTCGTCGAGGATTGCGTCAACGCCGTCGGCGTCGACGTCAACACCGCCTCTGCGCCGCTGCTGGCGCGCGTGTCCGGTCTCGGCGAGACGCTCGCGGGCAATATCGTCGCGCATCGGGACGCGCATGGTCCGTTCCGCACGCGCGCGGCGCTGAAGGAGGTGACGCGGCTCGGGCCCAAGGCCTTCGAGCAGAGCGCCGGCTTTCTGCGCATCATCGACGGCGATGATCCGCTCGACCGTTCCGGCGTGCATCCGGAATCCTATCCAGTAGTGCGGCGCATTCTCGCGGCGGCCAAGACCGACATCAAGCAGCTCATCGGCAATGCGGCCGAGCTGCGCAAGATGAAGCCGCAGACATTCGTGGACGAGAGCTTCGGCCTGCCGACCGTCACCGATATTTTCGCGGAGCTGGAAAAACCCGGCCGCGATCCGCGTCCGGCGTTCAAGACGGCGACCTTCCAGGAGGGCGTCGAGAAAATATCCGATTTGAAGCCCGGCATGGTGCTCGAGGGCGTCGTCACCAATGTCGCGGCCTTCGGCGCCTTCGTCGACGTCGGCGTGCATCAGGACGGGCTCGTGCATATTTCGGCGATGTCCAAGACCTTCGTGAAGGATCCGCGCGCGGTGGCCAAGCCCGGCGATATCGTGAAGGTGAAGGTGCTGGAGGTGGATGTTCCACGCAAGCGCGTCTCGCTCACCATGCGCCTCGACGATGCGCCAGGCCCGCGTCAGGCCGAGGGTCGCGAGCGCAACGCCGGCGCGCCGGCGCGCCGCGCGCCGCAGGAGCAGCAGAAGGGCGCCGGCGCGCTGGGCGAAGCGCTGCTCGCCGCCATGCGCACGCCGCAGAAGCGGTGAGCGGCCGCATCCCTTCTCGCGCGAGCGCGAGAAGGGATGCGCGTCGATAGTCGGCTCACAATCGGCGCAGCCGCGGAGCCGATGTCGGCCGCGCCTCAGACGCGGCGGGCGGCCTCGCGGCGGTCCTGACCATGGCGGTCGATATTGATGTCGACCATGCGGTCGCGCGCCTCCTGGCTCTGGGCCTTGCCGAGCTCGTCGGAGGCGTCCTTCAGGTGAGTTTCCGCCTCGGCGAGCTGGCTGCGCAGATCGGCGACCGAGCGCGCGAGATTGTCGCGACGTCCGCGCGCGGCGCGGGCGTAGGTGGGATAGGCGAAATGATTGGGGTCGGTGATGTTCGCGCGCTGCTCCTCATGCGCGATCTCGCGATCGAGATCGCCGGTCATGCGGGAAAATTCGGCGATCATCGTCTGCAGCTGCGCCACCCGACGGCGGCATTCCTCGGCCTGAAAACGTTTCAGGCGGATCAAGGCATCTCGCGATTTCATTTCCATACTCCGGCACACGATACACGACGCTTGCGAATTCGGTCGCAACATCCGCGAGACGAGCGAATTATGGCGCATGGAGGTTGCTCGAATGTTACTGTCTTCCGATCAAGCGTCGGCCTTCAACTCGTTACATATCTTTGGCGGAACGCGCGGCCTTGCCAGCGGCGTCATTTACGGAGGGAGGAGCCGCGCCTGCGGGGCGCGCGCCGAAGTCGGCGGCGCGAGCTCGGCCGCAGCGGGGCTCGGCATGGCGATCAGATAGAAGGCGGCGGCGGCGATCAGCTTCAACAGATGGCAGCGGTGCGACATGGCGGGGCTCGCGGTGGCGGGAGATCTCGCCGCGCAGGCCGCATCGTCGAGACGATGCTTCTTAGGATCGCTGTCGATCGGAACGCTGTGCGGCGCCGCACAGCGCGCGCCGGCGAAGCCGGCCTGACGGTCGCTTCATGCCGGCTTCGCGAGCAGGTCGACGCTCCCGGCGCGTCCCGGCGCGGCGGGATAGGCCTTGCGAGCCTTGGCCGGAGTGAGGAAAAATCGTTCCCCCTCGCGATAGGCGGCGTTGCCGCTGACGACCTCGAACTCGACGAGACCGTCGGAAATCATACCTGTTGTCCCGCCGAGGAAGCGGACGCTCCTGGGCAGCAGTCTCAGATCGGCGCTGCGCGCTTCCTCCGCCTTGACCAGAATCTCCCGCGCGTCCATCGCCGCCTCCGTCGTCGACTCTCCAAATGCGGCGTAGATGCGGTTCCGTCCAATTGTCCTTTGCGATTCCATGATGCATTTTCTGCATCATGGAGCTGCAATGGATCGACGATTTCCTCGCGCTTTGCGAAACGCGCAACTTCACCCGGGCCGCGCAGGCCCGCTGCACGACGCAATCGGCCTATAGCCGGCGCATGCAGCGGCTGGAGGACTGGCTCGGCGCGCCGCTCTTCGACCGCGAGCGGCGCCCGGTGGCGCTGACGCCAGCGGGCGAGGAGTTTCTCGCGCGCGCGCATCGGCTGCGCGACGACATATTCGACGCCCGCCGCGCGGTGCTCGCCGTGTCGAGCCATCTCGAGAGATCGCTGCGCATCTATACGACCAACACGCTCGCGGCGACGGTCCTGTCGCCCTGGCTGATCGAGCGCGGGCTGCGCAATTATTCCTTGATCGTCGCCTCGGTGTCCGGCTGCCTCGAGGCGGTTCGGCGCGGGCATGCCGATCTGGCGCTCACGCCACATTTCGGCGACGCCGAGGCGCTGGCGGGACTCGCGACGCGCCCGATCGGAGAAGATCGCCTGATTCTGGCGCAGAGCCGCGCGACGAAGAGCGCTGTGACCCTGTCGGACGGCCAGCTCGCCGGCGCGCTGATGCTCTACACGCCCGGCACCCAATATGGCGCGCGGATCGCCGGCATGCTCGACGCCAATCGCATTTACATGAGGGATCGGCCGGTCTGTGAGAGCGCCTCGGCCGAAGCGCTTCTGGCGCAAGTGAAGGCCGGGCTCGGAGCGGCATGGATTCCGGCGATCCTGCTCGGCGACGAGACGACGTCGCGCTGCCGGGTCCCGGATTTTTTCGACGTCCCTTACACGATCCTCTTGGTCGAGCCCCTGGCGGGGAGGGACGAGGCTGGGGCGGCGGTCGAAACCGTTGATCGAAGCTCCGACCGCCGTCGCCCGTTGTGATGCGCGGCGGCTTCGAGGCCGCGCGAGCTTCAGAACGCACCGCCAGGCCTATTCGACGGCCCCGGGCTGAATATCGACGCGGACCAGATGCAGCGGGGCGGCGATCCAATGCAGATTATTCGACGTTGCGGCGATTCTCGGTGAAAACTCGGGTTCTGCGAGTCGAGAGCGTGACCGTTTGTGATGGTCCTTGCGGCCGATCAGCTAGCTGAAGGTCGATTGCGCCGATGAGGCAAGGCGCTCGATGTGGAGCGAGGAAGAAGAAAAGCGGGGCGCGCGACGAAGGCGTCATCAAAAATGGCTCTCGGGTTCCTCGCCGCCGTCCCCTTCCTTCGCTTCGTGCCGCAGCATCAGCGGAATTTGCGATAAGGCGAACAACAGCGTCAGCGGCAAAATGCCGAACACCTTGAAATTCACCCAGACGTCGGTGTCGACGCCGCGCCGAACCACCTCGTTGAGGCCGGCGAGAAAGAAAAAGAAGAAGCTCCAGCGCAAGGTGAGCTTGCGCCAGCCGGCGTCGTCGAGATGAAAGGCCGAGTCGAACACGGCGGGCAGCAGCAGCTTGTCGAACCAGAGCGCGCCGATCAGCGCGGAGCCGAACAGCGTGTAGAGGATGGTGACCTTCAGCTTGATGAAATTCTCGTCCTGCAGGAAGAATGTCAGCGAGCCGAAGATCAGCACGAAGATAGCCGTCACCACGGGCATTGCCGGCAGATGGCGGGTAATCGAATAAGAGACGACGAGCGAGAGGGTGACGGCCGCCATCAGCGCGGCGGTCGCGTAGAAAATGCCGAATTTCTGATTGGCGAGGAAGAACAGGACGAGCGGCCCCATTTCCAGCGCCAGCTTCAGTCCGGGCGAGAGGCGCTTCTTCGGCCGCGGAAGGGCGGCGCTCGTTTCATCGATCATGGCGTCGTGTCCGTTTTCTCTTCGTCGCCCTCGAGCCCGGCGATGGCGCGAGCGAAATCGCGCGCGGTGAAGGGCTCGAGATCCTCGGCTCCCTCGCCGACGCCGATGAAGTGGATCGGCAGGCCGTAGGCCTCGGCGATGGCGACGAGAATGCCGCCGCGCGCGGTGCCGTCGAGCTTGGTCATCACGAGGCCGGTGACGCCGGCGATCTTGCCGAAGACGTCGACCTGGGCGACGGCGTTCTGGCCGACGGTCGCGTCGAGCACCAGCAGCACCGCATGCGGCGCCTCGGGCTCGGCCTTTTTCATCACGCGGACGATCTTGGCGAGCTCGGCCATCAGCTCGGTGCGGTTCTGCAGCCGCCCGGCCGTGTCCATCAGCAGAATGTCGGAGCCGCGCTCGCGCGCCGATTTGATCGCATCGAAGGCGAGGCCGGCGGCGTCCGCGCCCTCGGGCGCATAGCAGACCGACACATTGAGCCGCTCGCCCCAGAAGCGCAGCTGCTCCACCGCGGCGGCGCGGAACGTGTCGCCGGCGGCGAGCATGACCTTGCGCCCTTCCGCCGTCCATTTGGCGGCGAGCTTGGCGATGGTCGTGGTCTTGCCGGAGCCGTTGACGCCGACCACCAGAACAATGAACGGCTTCTTGCTCTCGTCGAGCTCGAAGGGACGCGCCACCGGAGCGAGCACGCGCTCGACCTCCTCGGCGAGGATCGCGCGCACCTCGTCCGGCCCGATGGTCTTCTCATAGCGTGCCTTGCCGACGGTGGCGGAGATGCGCTGGGCGGCGGCGAGGCCGAGGTCGGCGCGCACCAGCACGTCCTCGAGCTCCTCGAGCGTCAGCGCATCCAGCTTGCGCTTGGTGAAGAGATCGGAAATGCCCTGCACGATCGCCTGCGACGAGCGCGAAAGCCCGCCGGTCAGCCGCTCCCACCAGGAGCGCTTGCGGCCGGGCTCGGCGGGGGCCTCCGGCGTCGCGGCCCCGCCACGCCCGAACAGGCGCGCGAACAAGCCCTTTTTTTCGTCGGCTTCGCTCATGGTCTCCCTCGATCGCAGCGACTGCCTACACCAGCCTGCGACGAAGGGCCAGCGGCGCGTCGCTGGCGCGAGCGCTTGAATCGGCCGGCGCCCGGTTCGATATAGGCCGTGGGGGCGTATCGGAATCGAACGCCGGTGACCGCAACCGAGATCGATGCCGGCGCGAGGCCGTCCGAACGGTTTTTCCTGGACGGCGGCGCAACGGCCGCGCTGATCGCCGCGACAGATTGGTCCGCCTCGCCGCTCGGAGAGCCGCGCCGCTGGCCCGAGCGTCTGCGCGTGATGCTCGAAGTGTGCCTCAACAGCGCTTTTCCGATCGCCATTTTCTGGGGCGAGGATCTTCGTCTCTTCTATAACGACGCTTATCACGTCTTCCTCGCCGACAAGCATCCGCGCGCGCTGGGACGGCCCGCCTGCGACGTGTGGCCGGAAATCTGGGACGTGATCGGCCCTATGCTGCAGGGCGTGCTCGCCAATGGGCGGCCGACGCGATCGGAGGATCTGCAGCTCAATCTGATGCGCAACGGACGTCGTGACGAGGCCTATTTCAGCTTCTCCTACGGACCGATCCCCGAGGACGACGGCTCGATCGGCGGCGTGTTCTGTCCCGTGGTCGAGACCACGGAGCGAGTGATCGGCGAGCGACGGCTGCGCACCTTGCGCGACCTCGCCGCCTTGAGCCGGGCCGAGGACGAGACACAGGCTTGCCGCCTGGCCGCGAGTGTGCTCGCCGCCAATGACGCCGACATTCCTTTTTCGGCGATCTACCGGCTGGACGAGGCGCAGGGCGAGGCGACGCTCATGGCCTTCACCGGCACGCCGCCCGGCGCGCGCGCCTTTCCGGCCCGGCTGCGGCTCGGCGATCCCGATCCGGACCGCGGCGACATATGGGGCCTCGGCGATGTCGTCGGCCTGCGCCCCGGCCGCGTCGCCATGCGCACGGTCGACGAGCGTTTCGGCGTGCTGCCGCGCGGCGCCTGCGCTTCGGCGCCCGACGAGGCGGTCCTCTTCCCGGTCGTGCTGCTCGGACAGGAGCGCGCCGCCGCGGCCTTGATCGCGGGCGTCAGCGCCTGCAAGCGGCTCGACGCCGCCTATGCCTATTTTCTCGACCGCGTCGCCGCCAAGATCGGCTCCGCAATGGCCGACGCCCGCGCCTATGCCGACGAGCGCGCCCGCGCCGAGGCGATCCGCTCGCGTGAGGAGGCGTTGCGGCGCACCGAGGCGGAACTGCGCGAGGCGCAGCGGCTCGGCCGCATCGGCAGCTGGCGTTGGAGCGGACGGCGCCGCGACAGCGGCCGCGCCTCTCCCTATCTCGCGCAGATCTTCGGGCTCGATCCGGCAAAGCCGCCGCCGAGCTTCGCCGAGATGAAGGGCCTCGTCTATGCGCCCGGCGACTGGGAGCGGCTGGAGACGGCGGCGCGCGAGACGCTCCGCTCCGGCGAAGGCTTCGAGCTCGATCTGCCGGCGCGCCGGGTCGACGGCGTCGGCATCTTCGTCACCATTCGCGGTGAGGCGGTGCGCGAGGAGAGGGGCGAGATCGTCGGCCTGCGCAGCACGATTCAGGACATCACCGAACGCAAGAAGGCGGAGGAGCGCGTCGAGCTGTTGATGCGCGAGGTGACGCATCGCGCCAAGAATCTGCTCACCGTGGTGCGCGCCGTCGCCCGCCAGACCGCGCGCAAGGATTCGCCGACCGCCTTCGCTCAGCGCTTCGACCAGCGCATCGCCGCGCTCGGCGCGAGCCATGATCTTCTGGTGCAGAACGAATGGCGCGGCGTCGATCTCGAAGCGCTGACGCGCTCGCAGCTGGCTCATTTCCGCGATCTGTTCGGCTCGCGCATCGAGATCGAAGGTTCGCGGACCATCGTCAAGCCATCGGCCGGCCAGACGATCGGCATGGCGCTGCACGAGCTCGCGACCAACGCCGGCAAATATGGCGCGCTCTCGAACGACAAGGGCAAGGTGCGCATCGCCTTCGGCGTTCGCCCCGATGAGAACGGCGCGCCGCGCTTCGAGATGGACTGGCGCGAGAGCGGCGGGCCGACCGTCGTTCCGCCGCGGCGCCACGGCTTCGGCCATATGGTCATCCTGCAGATGGTCAAGCATTCGCTCGGCGGGCAGGTGACCCTCGACTACGCGCCGGCCGGGATCGCCTGGACGGTGAGCGCGTCGCCCGAGAATGTGATCGAGCCGCCGCAGGAGGCCGATCGAGAGTTCGAGAAGCGAGCCTGAAGGCTCGCGGTCCGAGCACGGCCCTGGACCGCGAGCCCTCGGGCTCGCTCGAAGCCGACGAAGCGCGCCACGCAAGGGAGAAGCCGAGGATGAACGAAGGCGAGCCGATCCGCATTCTCGTGATCGAGGACGAGCCGGCGATCGCCGCCGATCTGTGCTGGGTCGTCGAGGAGGTCGGCTATGAGATCGGCGGGACGGCAAGCTCGGTCGACGAGGCGATGTCGCTGCTCGAGGACGTCGAGATCGACGGCGTGATCCTCGACGCCAATCTGCGCGGCGTCAGCAGCGTCGGCGTCGCCGACGCGCTGAAGGCGCGCCATGTGCCGTTCTTCGTGCTGTCGGGCTATCTGCAGAAGCAATTGCCGGGGCCGCTGGCGGATGCGCCGTTTCTGGCCAAGCCCTATGATCAGGACGAGCTGGCGAGCCGGATTCGGGGGCTGGCGCGGTGAGGGGAGGGGGCGGTGAATCTCGACAGCGCGACATCAATGACAGATTGGAATTGAACAGCAATGGAGAAATTGCCAAGCTCCCGTCGATCATCGACGAGCCGGACAATGTCGGGAGTCGCGTCTGCTAGAGCGCTTTCCGATGGAACGGAATCGTTCGATCGATCAGAATTTGCTCAAACGAAAGAATCTAGAGCGCTATCCGATCCAATTGGATCGGATAGCGCTCTAGATTCTATATGAGCCCAGAAAATTGTTCGAGCTCCGAGGCGGCGCCGACAAGCCCCTGCCGGGTGAGATTGGCGAGGTAGTCGTCAACGGAATAGAGTGGGTTTTTCAACCGTGCGCAAACCTTGCGGACGGCCGCGCAAAAGATGCCGGGCGCCAGGTCGAGCTGGTTGCACAGGAATTCGTCCGGGTGCTGCGCATCGATGTCGAGCGGCGCGAGAGCGGTTTCAGGAAAGTGCTTCAAGTTCTGCGTCACTATGACATCGCAGCGCCCGACGATCGCCGCCGCGAGGACGTGGCGATCGTTCATGTCGGGTAGAACAAGCGATGGGATCAGTGGTTCATAGCCGGTGACGAGGTAGTCGCGGACATGTTGATCCATTCTGTCGCGGGTGCGCTCCAGCAGCGAGCGATCACGATGCGGTTCGTTGCGCAGGAGCGCTTCGATCCATTCACGGTGGATGTCGGCGCTCCATTTCGCATGATATAAATCCGTGACCGCGAGTGCAGCAGAATATCGCGCACAGCGGCCGGATAGAGGTCATTGGCGTCGAGAAGCGCAGTGTAGACCGTCATTTGCGACTGTAGCCCATGTCATGTTCCTGAGCGTCGGCGACGAGTTGGTCGAGGACCGTTTCCCGTTCCCGGTCGATCCGCTCCTTATAGGCCATGACGTCCTCCATGCGGATGCGGCGGTGCTTGCCGACCTTGTGATGAGGGATTGCCTTGGAGTCGAGAAGCCCGATGAGGAATGGGCGGGAGACGTTCAGAATATCCGCCGCCTGCACACTGGTCAGCTCGGCATTTTCAGGAATAAGGGTTACGCCGCGCCCGGCGGCCATAGCCTCTAGAATGTCCATGAGCAACGATACGGCGCCGGCCGGCAGCTCGATCGGCTGCTCTTGCTCGGCGTCTGTGATGCGAAGCGAGAGCGAGCGATTGCTGCGGGCAAAGCGCGAGAGGCGCTGACCGGAGGTGCGAGCAATGGCGGCGTCCTGCGCCGTCGGCGGCAACTGGCGGTGAGCGAGCGCGGTCATGGTTCCCCTCCGGGTGTTCGTGTTGGTTGGATGCATTATGCGGAACATTCGCTGTAACCGCAATAAATGAAATATATGCATTATCTCGTGGACGTCGAAGGCGGGGGCTTCGACCTTCGCCGCTGCGGCCCGGGGGGCGCATGCAGAGCGCGGGCCGAGCGCGGCCCGCCGTTTGCTCTGCGCCCGGAAACATGACAACCTCGGCGGCGCAATGTCAGATTCCTCCTTCCCGACGCCCGATTTCGGGCAGACCCATCCCGGCCTCGCCATTCTGCGCATGGCCGTCCTGCTCGCCGACTCCGAGGACGCGACCGGCGACGACGCGCCCGGGCTCATGGCCGAGCAGATCGAGGCGGGTTGCCTCGGCGGCGTCGCCTATGCCGATATCTGGACCGAGCTGGAGCCGGGGCTCATGGGCCGCGCGCCCTCGCGGCTGCTGCGCATTCTGCGCGGCTGCGGCGCGCTCGAGCAAATCCTGCCCGAGGTCGACGCGCTGTTCGGCGTGCCGCAAATTTCGGACGGGCTGGGCGAGGTCGATCTCGGCGAGCATCTTCTCGCTGCGCTGGACGAAGCCGCCGCGCTCGACGCTCCGCTCTCGGTGCGTTTCGCTCTGCTGACGATGAATGTCGGCAAATACGACTCGCCGCGCGAGCATCTGCCCGTGCATTACAAGCATATCGAGCGCGGCGCCCCGCGCATAGAAGGCATCGCCGAGCGTTTCGGCGCGCCTGACGATTGGCGCGAATTGGCGCTGCTCGCCCTCGCCGAATGCGAGCGCGTGCATCGCGCCTCGCAAGTGCGCGCGGGTCCGGTGGCGCTGATGCTGGAGCGTCTCGGCGCCTTCGACGCGCGCGAGCGCTTCGACCGGCTGATGATGGTCTGCGCCTGCGATTTCCGCGGCCATGGCAATGGCGACAAGACCTACGCCAAGGCGGCGCTGCTCGCCGACGCGCTCGCGGCCTGCGCGGCGATCGAGGACACCTCGGCCGAGGCGCGCGCGGCGGCGATCGCGGCGGCGTTCCGCTCGCAGAGGTGGTCGAGCGAGACGGCGTGAGCGCGCGCTATATCCTTTTCGCGGGGCGCGCGCCTCGCCCGGAGGAGAGATGGACCTTCCCACGATCGATCCGCTGATCGCGGCGGGCGTCATTCTGTCGACCGCGGTCACCGACGCCGCCTATGTGATGTTCAACGCGGCGGTACAGGCGCGAAAGCGCGTCGCCGCGGCCAATTGGAGCAGCGTCTGGTATCTGCTCTCCGCTTTCGCGGTGATCAGCTACACGTCCAATTGGGCCTATGTGCTATTCGCCGCGATCGGCTCCTGGCTCGGCGGCTATCTCTCCATCACGGCGCTCGAACGCTTCGCGCCGCGGCGTCGCGAGTGACGAAGCCGTCTCGCGCGCCGCGCGCCTGCGTGCTACGTCGATGGCATGTCCCAGCTTCCGAAAAAAGCCCGCGCGCTGCTCAAATCCGTGTTCGGCTATGAGGATTTCCGTCCCGGCCAGGCGGAGATCATCGCCGCGGTGCTGGCCGGCGAGGGCGTGCTCGCCATCATGCCGACGGGCAGCGGCAAATCCATGTGCTATCAGCTGCCCGCTCTCGTCGACGAGCGGCTCACCGTCGTCGTCTCGCCGCTCATCGCCCTGATGCGCGATCAGGTGCGGCAGATGCGCGCCTGCGGCGTTTCCGCCGCGACGCTCAATTCGATGAATGACGCGCAGGAGAATGACGAGGCGCGCCGCGCGCTGCGCTCGGGCGAGCTGCGCCTCTTGTTCGTCTCGCCGGAGCGGTTGTTCGCGCCCGGCGTTCTCGACACGCTCGCCCGCGCCGGCGCGCGGCGCCTCGCCATAGACGAAGCTCATTGCGTCTCTGAATGGGGTCATGACTTCCGCCCCGAATATCGCGACCTGGGCGCCGCCGCAGAAGCGCTCGGCGCGCAGGTCGTCGGCCTCACCGCCACCGCGGACAAGGCGACGCGCGCGGATATCGCCAAGCGTCTGTTCAAGACCGACCCGCATGTCTTTCTGCACAGTTTCGATCGGCCCAATCTGGCGCTGAACTTCGTCGCCAAGGATCAGCCGCGCCGACAGCTGACGCGCTTCTTGGACAAGCATCGCGGCGAGAGCGGCATCGTCTATTGCTCGTCGCGCGACGCCACCGAGAAGCTCGCGGAGTTTTTCGCAGAGCAGGGACATCAGACCATCTGCTATCATGCACGGCTCGATCAGGCGGTGCGCAATCGCAATCAGGATCGCTTCCTGCAGGAAGACGGAATCATCGCCGTCGCGACGATCGCCTTCGGCATGGGCGTCAACAAGCCCGACGTGCGCTTCGTCGCCCATGCCGACATGCCGTCGAGCGTCGAATCCTATTATCAGGAGATCGGCCGCGCCGGCCGCGACGGACTGCCCGCCGACACGCTGACGCTCTATGGCCTCGACGACATGGCCTTTCGTCGTCGCCAGATCGACCAGAAGGATGTCGACGACGAGCGCAAGCGCGTCGAGCACGACCGCTTCTCCGCGCTCGCCATGCTGTGCGAGACGCCCGTTTGCCGGCGGCAGACGCTGCTCGCCTATTTCGACGAGGAGAGCCCGCCTTGCGGGCGTTGCGACATTTGTCTGCAGCAAGTGAAGATCTATGACGGAACGGTCGACGCGCAGAAGGCGCTGTCGGCGGCGATGCGGACAGGGCAGAGATTCGGCGCCAATTATCTCGCCGAAATTCTCATCGGCGCGGCGACCGAGGCGGTGCGCCGCAACGGCCATGAGACCATCAAGACATTCGGCGTCGGCAAGGATCGCACCAAGCAGGAGTGGAGCGGGATCATTCGCCAATTATTCGCCGCGCGCGCGTTCGCGAGCACAGAGCACGGCGGTTTCATGCTGACGCCGAAGGGTGAGGACATATTGTTCGGCCGCGCGCAAATCTCGTTGCGTCTCGACGCATTGGCGCCGCGCGAGCGGCGCAAGGAGGCGCCGCGCGGCGAGAAGCTCGACGCGGCGGATGATCGCGTGCTCGCGGCGTTGAAGCGCAAGCGCCTCGAGCTGGCGCGGGAAGCGGGCCTGCCGGCCTTTATGATTTTTCCCGATCGGACATTGATCGAGATGGCGTCGCGCCGGCCTGCGACTCTCGCCGAGATGCGCATGGTGCAAGGCGTCGGCGAGCATAAGCTCTCACAATATGGCGAAGTCTTTCTCGAGGCGCTGCAGGAGGCGCTGCGATAAGCGAATGCGATGCTTTCGGTTCATCGCGCGATGTGACTTTCAGGAGACTTTTCGACGCTATCGTCAGTCGACGGATTCCTCCCCGGATCGCGTCACGCGTCGATCTCGCACTGCATCATTCTGCTACAGCGTCGCGGGGAATGCAGGATTTGTCAGCTTCATGCAACGCTGGTGAGAGGTTCACGACAGCTTCGCGCAATATCGCTCGAGAGCGATTGCGGTCCGAGCGAAGCGAGTGCTAAGAGCGCTGACGACCGATCGCAGCGTTCGGCGATTATCGACGGTCCGAGCTGCTCGCGAGGTTCGCGTGACATTTGTCCTCGAGAGTTGTCGTCGGTGACCGCCGTGAAAGTCCCGTCCTTCGTCTTCTCTTTGGAATTGGAATGGTTTCGCCAAAAAGGGCGGGACGTCGCATTATTATCGGCGCTCGCGCTCGGCAATCCGGCTCTCGGCGAGGAGGCGACGTCTTCGAAGGAAGCGAGCGCGACTGTCGAGCGCGACGGCGAGACGCAAAAGGCGAAGGCCAAAGAAAAAGAGAAGCACGATACGCCGCGTGCGCAGACGCTCGGCAAGGATCAGTCGGGTGTTTTCGTCAATTCATCGACGAGCGACTCCGGCTATTCGCCCGGCTTCGTCATGCGCGGTTTTCCGAGCAGCCTCGCCCTGTACGACGGCGCATCGCATGGCTTCACCTCCGACGATGTGAATCTGACGACGGTGGACCATGTGGAGTTCTACAAGGGTCCGAGCGCGATGCTGTTCGGCAAGGCGCTCGGCGGCTACGGCGGCGCCGCGAACTATATTCGCAAGAAGCCGATGGGGGAGGGGTTTGCGCGCGCCACGGCGACGCTCGGCTCCTTCGCCATGCGACGTCTGACATTCGATATCGACACGAGCTTTTCCGACAATCTGTTGTTCCGCATGACCGGCTTCGCGCAGACACGCGAGAGCTTCGTCGAATTCGTGCGTTCGCGCGGCTTCAATTTCGCGCCGGCTGCGACGCTCGTGCTCGACAATGGCGATAGATTGACGCTGCGCGGCGAATATCGCGCGAGCCGCGTCGTGTTTCGCGACGGGGTGCCGGCCTCGCCGATCTTTCTGCGGGTTCCGCGCGAGTTCTATGCGGGCGCGCCGGTGAACGAGCACGAGTCGCCACACGGCGCCGAGTTCGCTCTGACTTATGAGCACGCCTTCGACGCCGATTGGAAGCTGACCAGCGTCATCGATTACAACCTCGGCGGCAATGAATATGGCTGGTTTCTCAATTGGGGCTTCGACGGACGGCGCGCGATCACGCTCGGGCAGCCGGCGCGCTCGAATTTCGCTACGCGCAATTTCGATGCGCAGCTGCGGCTCGACGGACGTTTCGACACTGGCCCGGTCGCGCATTCGGTCTTCCTCGGGCTCGAGCACTGGGACTATTTTTACGGACACAATGAGACGATCGCGCGCGATGCGCTGCAGCCGATCGACATCGGCGCGCCCGCCTATCCGCAGAGCGTCGATTTCAGCAACGCCTATTGGTCCAATGGCGCAGCGCGCGCATGGAGCCAGTCGGTCTATGCGCAGGATTTGATCGACCTGTCGCCGCAATGGCGCATCCTCGTCGGAGGACGCTATGATCTGCTCGCGCAGCGCGAGACCGTGCATGATCCCTTCGGTGTGATGTCGGGCCAGCCGATCCATAATCTCAGCAAGGGAATCACCGGCTATTTCAGTCCGCGCGCCGGCGTGTTGTTTCGTCCTTACGACGACACGCAAATCTTCGCCGCCTTCGGGCGCTCGCTCATTCCCAATATCTCGGTGCGGCTGAAGAGCGGCGACGCACCGCCGCCGCAGCAGGATACGCAATATGAAATCGGCTTCAAGCGCGAGTTCACGCAATGGAAGACGAGCGTCGAGGTCGGCCTGTTCGACGTGACGCGAGATCATGTCGCCATCACCGATCCCGCCAATCCGGGCAGCTTTTATTCTCTCGTCACCGGCCAGCAGCACAGTCACGGCGGCGAGGTCAATGTCTCGGTCGAGCCTCTCCCCGGATTGAAGGCGTCGGCCGCCGCCACTTTCCTTCACGCGCAGGTGACGAAAGATTCCAACACGCCGTCGCAGCTCGGCAGCGATCTTATCGGCGCGCCGCGCCGTGTCTATAATTTCGATCTGAGCTACGCTTTCGATACGGGCGATCTGCGCGGGCTCTCGCTCGGCGCGAGCTATTATTATGCGAGCCGCACCGAGGCGACGCAGCCCAATGTGCGCGGCTTCACGCTGGCGCCGCAGCAAATTCTCGGCGCCTCGGTCGGCTATCGCTTCGACGATCACTGGAGCCTGGATGTGAGCGCGTCCAATCTGACGAACCGGCCGAATTTCACCTCGGGCGGAGCGCTCTATTATGGTGAGCCGCGATCGATCTCGGCGACGCTCTCCGCGAAATTCTAGCGGCCGGCGCCATGAAATTCGGCGCCTCGGAAGTGCGAGCCTTCTGACTCGCTCTTCAAGAGGGCGCTCCTCGTCACCCGCCGAGCGTCGCGCCGATCAGCACGAGGCAGGGACCGATGAGCGTCTCTTGCGCCGTCTTCTCGGGAAGACCTGCGATGGTCGCGGCGATGACGCGCTGCTGCGGCGTGCTCGCGCGCTCGATCAGAACGGCCGGGGTCGCCGGATCGAGGCCTTCGGCGACGAGGCGCCGCGACAATTCCGGCAATGTGCGATTGCCCATATAGACAGCCGTTGTCGCGCGCGCGTCGGCGAGGGCGCGCCAATCGAGATCCTCGGGAAATTTGCCGTCGCTCGTATGCGCCGTCACGAATTGCACGCGGCGCGCAGTGTCGCGATTGGTGAGCGAGACGCCGAGCGCGGCGGCGGCGGCCAGCGCCGCGGTGACGCCCGGCACCACCTCGACCTCGAGCCCCGCCTCGCGGATGGCGCGGATTTCTTCATTGGCGCGGCCGAAAATGCTTGGATCGCCGCCCTTGAGGCGCACGACATTCCTGCCCTCCTTGCCGAGCGCGACGAGAAGGGCGGTGATCTCGCTCTGCGCGACCGAGGGCGCATAGCCGCGCTTGCCGACATTGACGCGCGTCGCCTCGCGGCGTGCGAGATCGATCACCGCGGCGGGCACGAGATCGTCGAACAACACCACATCGGCGCTCGTCAGCGCGCGCAGGCCTTTGAGCGTCAGCAACTCGGGATCGCCGGGCCCGGCGCCGACCAGAGTCACGCGGCCGCGCGTCGGCGCCTCGGCGGCGCGGCGCGCTTCGTCGAGCAGCGCGTCGCGGACATGATCGTCGGGCGCCTGCTCGACGCGGGCGAAGGCTTCGCGAGTGAAGCGGCGCCAGAAGTCGCGGCGCGCGAGAAAGTCGAGGCCGGAGGCGAGCACTTGCGGACGCCAGTCGCGCGCGGCGCTCGCCCAGGCCGAGAAGCTCGCCGGTATCAGCGTCTCGAGACGCGCGCGCAGCGCCTGCGCGAAGGCCGGCGCCGCTCCGCCGGTGGAGACGCCGATGACCAGCGGCGAGCGATTGACGATGGCGCCGATGGAGAAATCGCTGAGCGCCGGCCGATCGACGATGTTGAGCGGCACGCCGCGCGCCTTGGCCGCATCGCGAAACAGCTTCGCTTCGCTTTCATCCTCGATCGCGGCGAGCGCCAGCGCGGCTCCGTCGAGATCTTCCGCTCGCCATTCGCGCTCGACGAGGGTCATGCGCGCGCGGGCGGCGGCGACGGCTTGCAGCTGCTGCGAAGGGGAGGGCGCGAGGACATGGACGATCGCGCCGGCCGCCGCAGCGAGATCGGCTTTCCACGCCGCCGCCTCGGAGCCGCCGACGACGATCACGCGGCGTCCGTCGAGCGCATAGAACACCGGCAGCGTCGCGAGATCGCGCATCAGCTCGGGCGGAACCTCGTCAGGCTTTCGCGTCACTCGGACCTCCGGGTCGGATCGGTTGCGGTCCGCGTCTCTAGCACGAAAAGCGGCGTTGCAAGATCAGCTGCGCAGCCGCGCCGCGGCCCGTTGCGCCGCCTCCTCGCGCGCTTGTTGGAGCGCCTGCGTCGCCTCTCGGGCGCGCTCGACGATTTCCGGCGCGGCCCGCGTCGGCGAGCCGCAATCGAAGGGCGGAGCCGGATCATATTCCATCATCAATTGGGCGAGCTTCGCTGCCTCCTCGCCGAACAGCAGCGCCGCTAGAGTGAGCGCGAAGTCGATGCCGGAGGTCACGCCTGCGCCGGTGACGCGATTGCGGTCGACAACGACGCGCTCGGCGATTGGCTCGGCGCCGAAATGCGCAAGCTGGCGAAGCGGCAGCCAATGCGAAGTGGCGCGATAGCCGGTGAGCAGTCCCGCCGCGGCGAGCAGCAGCGAGCCGGTGCAGACCGAGGTGACGTAACGGGCGGATGCGCCCTGACGGCGCAGAAAGTCGAGCGTTTCCGCGTCATCCATCAAAGGGAGCTGGCCGGCGCCGCCGGGAACGAACAGAATATCCGCCTGCGGGCAATCAGCAAAGGCGACGGTGGGCGCGATACGCAGGCCATTCACATCGGCGACCGCACCCTCGTTCTTCCAGGCGAGATGAATTTGGAGCCGATCCGAGAATCGCGCGAATACATCGAAGGGTCCGGCGAGATCGAGCTGTTGAAATCGTGGAAAGAGCAGCATCACCATCTGCAGCGTCATAGGTTTCTCCTCGATCAGCAGCAGCTCTCCGGGAATAACTGATGCAAAACGAAGAAAGCGGCCCGTGGGGCCGCTTTCGCAAGATCGTGCGCGCTGCCGCCGCTTACTTCTTCTTGCCGTCCGCGCCGAACTGGCTGAGATAGGCCCACACATTGGCCTGGTCGTTCTCGGAGGAAAGACCCGGGAAGATCATCTTCGTGCCCGGGACCTTGGCCTTCGGGTTCTTGATGAACTCCTTGAACTGCGCCTCGTCCCAGGTGATGCCGAGCGCCTTGAACGGCTCCGAATAGTTGTAGCCTTCGGCCGAGGCGGACTTGCGGCCGTCGATGCCGTTGAGCTCGGGAGCGACCGCGTTCTTGGCGGTTTCGCCGACCTGATGGCAGGCCTTGCACTTGTTGAACACCTTCTCGCCCGCCGCGGGATCGCCGGCGGCGACAGCCTGACCGGCAGTGACGGCGAAAGCGACGCTCGCAGCGAGCGTCAGCATGGAAATCGATTTCATCCTCGTCCCTTTCCTCGAAGCGTCGTTCCCTCCGGATCGACTCTCTTGTTTCCCGGCCGTGGCCGCGCCACGCGCCGATCTTTCATCCCGCGGCGGGGAAACTATATCGGAGCGCTTTTTCAGACAATATGCTCCGCAGTCTGAACGAGCGCTGAAAGCGCCTCATCCGACGCGTCGCAATGTCAGATTGACACGGCCTCCCTGCGCCAGCAGAGGCGAGACGAGGCGCGGGGCGATCTCGGGCAGGATCTTGTCGACGCCGTGGAAGCGCAGCCGGCCCGGGCCGCCGAGCGTCAGCGCATCGCCCGATGAGAGCGCGAAGGCGCGCGAGGGATCGCCGCGTTTGGCGCCGCCGAGACGAAAGCGGCAGTCGGCGCCGAGCGAGATCGACAGAATCGGCGCGTCGAGGGCGGCCTCGTCGCGGTCCTGATGCAGGCCCATGCGCGCCGCGCTGTCATAGACATTGACGAGGCAGGCCTGCGGCGGATGCGGATAATCGGCGAGCGCCTCCCAGGCCGCGAGCAGCGCCTGCGGGATCGCCGGCCAGGGCTCGCGTGTCTGCGGATGCCGCGACTGATAGCGATAGCCGGCCTTGTCGCTCACCCAGCCGAGCGGCCCGCAATTGGTCATGCGGACGGAGAACGGCTTGCCGCTGCGCGGCATGGTCGGCAGATAGAGCGGCGCCGCCGCGATCACCGCCTCGATGTCGCGCAGCAGGGCGATCTGGGCGCTCTCGTCGAGATAGGATCGGTAGAGATGGACGCCGGCTTCGATCTCCATTCGCGGTCCCGTCACGGGCTCAGCGGCTCAGCACATCCTTGACCGCGACGGTCGAGTCGGAGTTGAGCCGGTAGATGATCGGCACGCCGGTGGTCATCTCGAGAGATGTCACCGAATCGGGCGTCAGCCGGTCGAGCACCATGGCGAGCGCGCGCAGCGAATTGCCATGCGCGGCGACCAGCACGCGTTCGCCGCGCATCGCGCGCGGCAGAATCTCTTGGCAGTAGAATGGCAGCACGCGCGCCACCGTGTCCTTGAGGCTCTCGCCGCCGGGCGGCGCCACATCATAGGAGCGCCGCCACAGCCGCACCTGCTCGTCGCCCCATTGCGCGCGCGCCTCGTCCTTGTTGAGCCCGGAGAGGTCGCCGTAATGGCGCTCGTTCAGCGCGCGGCTGCGAATGATCGGCACGTCCTTCTGGCCGAGTTCCTGAAACACGAGGTCGAGCGTGCGCTGGGCGCGCAGCAGCAGCGAGGTGAAGCCGATGTTGAAGCGCAGGTCGAGTCGTTTCAACTCGCAGCCGGCGTGACGCGCCTCCTCCACGCCCTTGACGGTGAGGTCCGGATTCTTCCATCCGGTGAACAGGTTTTTCGCGTTCCATTCGCTCTCGCCGTGGCGAAGGAGGACGAGAATTCGGTCCATGGGGGCTTTGTCCCTGCTGCCTAGAGCGCTTTCCCGCTCGAGCCGAAAAGCGGATCGGAAGTCGCTCCAAACGAAAAACTAGAGCGCTTCGCCGAGGCCGAGCACGTCGGCCATCGAATAGAGGCCGGCGGCGCGGCCTCGGGTCCAGAGCGCGGCGGCGACGGCGCCGCGCGCGAAAATGCCGCGATCCTCGGCCCGATGCGCCAGCTCGATACGTTCGCCGGCGCCGGCGAAGATCACCATATGATCGCCGACGACCGTGCCGCCCCGGAGCGCGGCGAAGCCGATATCGCCGGCCTGTCTCGGACCGGTGACGCCGTCGCGGGCCCGCGCGCTGCGCTCGGACAGGTCGACTCCGCGCCCATGCGCGACCGCCTCGCCCAGAAGCAGGGCCGTGCCCGAGGGCGCGTCGACCTTCATCTTGTGATGCATCTCGACGATTTCCGCATCCCAGGCCGGGCCGAGCGCCTTGGCGGCGCGCTCGACGAGAACGGCGAGAAGATTGACGCCGAGGCTCATATTGCCGGAACGCACCACCACATTGCGCTCGGCCGCCGCCGCTATGGCCGCGAGGTCCCCGCCCGTGAGGCCGGTGGTGCCGATGACATGGGCGACGCCCGCCTGCGCCGTCTGCGCCGCGAGCGCGACCGTCGCCGCCGGGCTCGAGAAATCGATGAGCGCGTCGGCCTGCGAGAGAACGGCGCCGGCGTCGGCGCTGAGGGCCACCCCATTGGCGGGGCGCCCGATCAGCAGGCCGGCGTCCTCGCCGATATGGGGCGAGCCGGAATATTCGAGAGCGCCCGTCAGAGTGACGCCGAGCGAATCGCCGATGGCGGCGATCAGCATTCGGCCCATGCGGCCGGCGGCGCCGGCGACGACCAGCCGCATCTCGCTCATGATCCTGCTCCTGCGGAGGTTCCGACGACGTCGCCGGCGCCGCCCCTAAGGGCGATCCGGCAGCGTTCTATACAGCCCCCGCCCGCCGATGAGAAGCCTACCGGGACGGATAGGACGACGACTCCGGGAATCCCCTGGCCGTTCGGTAAACAAAGATCGGCCGCGATGCGAAAGCGGGGTCACTTGGCCTTGGGGCGGAACGCCGCGACCCGAGCCGGGTCCGTTTCTATATAGGCCGCGCCGATGAGATCGAGACAATAGGGCACGGCGGGCATCACCGCGTCGAGGCAGAGCTCGATCGCCGCCGGCTTGCCGGGTAGGTTGATGACGAGGCACTTGCCCCTGTGGGCGGCGACCTGCCGAGAGAGGATCGCCGTCGGCGTCTGCGTCAGCGAGACCTTGCGCATCAGCTCGCCGAAGCCGGGCAATTCGCGCGGCGCCGCGGCGAGCGTCGCCTCGGGCGTCAGATCGCGCGGCGCGGGACCGGTGCCGCCGGTGGTGACGATGAGATCGCAGCCGATGTTGTCGGAAAGGTCGATCAGCGTGTCGCGCACGCTCTCGAACCCGTCCGGAATGATCCGCCGCACGATGCGGAAGGGGCTCGTCAGCGCCTTTTGCAGATAGGCGGCGATGGCGGGGCCGCTCTCGTCTTCATATATGCCGGCGCTGGCGCGGTCGGAGGCGGTGACGACGCCGATGACGGCTTCTCTCTTCTCATTCATGGGCCGCCACAATAGAGCGCTTCCCGAGCGAACGGAATTGTTCGATCGATCAGAATTCGCTCGGACGAAAGAATTTTTAGCGCTCTAGCCGCTCTCGCGCGGCGGACAACGAGGAAAGCGCCCGCGACGCGGCGCCGCTGCGGCGATTGGTCCGAGCGGAGCGCGGGTCGGCTCTGCTAATGCGACGGGATATCGCGAGACAGCGCCGGGGGGCGCCTGGCGCGGGATCGGCGACGCGCGCCGGCCCGCCGCGCTCGGTCGGATGAGTTGCGGGATGTTGCCTCTCGTCGGCTCCCCGCAATTTCTCCGTCTGGGAGGAGATCTCGACATGTTCGCCAAGCTCAGCGAATGGCTGTTCGGCGGGTCCGATCTGGCGCCGCATGGATATTGCCTGCTCTGGGAGCCGGGGCTCGTCTGGCTCTATGCGATCTCCGACACGGTGATCGGCCTCGCCTATTTCTCGATTCCCTTGGCGCTCGTCGTCATCGGCAGGCGCCGCGGCGATCTCGTCTTCCGGCCCATGCTCTGGCTGTTCGCCGCCTTCATCCTCGCCTGCGGCGCCACCCATCTGCTCGACGTCGTGACCCTGTGGACGCCGCTCTACGGGTTGTTGGGAGGCGTCAAGGCGTTGACCGCGATCGCTTCCGCCGCCACGGGCTTCGCCTTGTGGCGAATGCTGCCGAGCTTCCTCGCCTTGCCTTCGGCGCGTCAGCTGCGCGAGGCCAACGCCGCTCTGCTCGAGAGCGAGGAGCGCCTCGCCCATGCGCAGAAGATGGAGGCGATCGGCCGGCTGACGGGAGGCATCGCTCACGATTTCAATAATGTGCTGCAGGTCATCTCGGGGTCGGTCGGGGTCATCGAGCGGCAGGTCGCGCGTGGGCGCGGCAATGAGATCGCGCCGTCGATCGCGGCGATCCGCAAGGCCTCCGGCACGGCTTCTCGCCTCATCAATCGGATGCTCGCCTTCGCCCGGCGGCAGACGCTGGAGCCGCGTCTCATCGATCCGAACCGGCTGATCCTCGGCCTCGAGGAAATGCTTTGCCGCACGCTCGGGTCGGATGTCAGGCTGGATCTGCAACCGGGGGAGGGCTGCTGGAATGTCGTCTGCGATCCGTCCCAGCTCGAGAGCGCGCTGCTCAATCTCGCGGTCAATGCGCGGGACGCCATGCCCAAGGGCGGATCGCTGCGCATCGCCACCGCGAATCGCCGAGGGGTGACTGACTTGGCCGATCCCGGCCGGCGGCCCGCCGATTATGTCGAGATCGAGGTGACGGATACGGGCTTCGGCATGGAGCCGGAGGTGTTGCGCCGCGCCTTCGAGCCCTTTTTCACCACCAAGCCGACCGGCAAGGGCACCGGTCTCGGCCTGTCGCAGATCTACGGCTTCGCGCGGCAGTCGGGCGGCTTCGTGCGCATCGACAGCCGCCCCGGCGAGTGGACGAGCGTTCGCCTCTATCTCCCGGGCGAGGAGCGGCCGCTGCTGGCGTCGGAAGAGGAGCCGGTCCCCGCAGCTGTCGACAGCACATGCGGAAATGGCGGAAAGGCGCTGCTGGTCGAGGACCAGATCGAGGTGCGAATGCTCGTCGCCGCCGCGCTCGAAGGCGTCGGCTGCACTGTCGTTCAGGCCGAGGACAGTTCTGAAGCATTGGCGATTCTGCAGTCGGACGCTCCGCTCGATCTTCTGGTCACCGACGTGGGCCTCCCCGGGATCAGCGGACGGCAGCTGGCCGAAGCGGCGCAGGCGTCCAGGCGCGGCATGCCCATATTGCTGATCACGGGATACGCCGGCCGATCGCTTGACGGCCTGCGGGCCGAGCCCAATGTCGAGATTCTGCTCAAGCCCTTCACGCTGGACGAGCTCGAGCAGAAGGTCGAGGCGATGCTGGGGCGGGCGGCGCGGGCCGGGTGATCCCGCGCTCCGGCCTTTTCGCGCGCGGTGGAAAGAGAGTATTCTGCGCGGCGCTGCAAGCGAGCGGAGCCGTCGGTGATCCCGGTCCAACAAAACATCCTCTCTGGCCGGACCGTGCTGCTCGTCGTCGGCGGCGGGGTCGCGGCCTATAAATCGCTCGAGCTGGTGCGCCGGCTGCGCGAGCGTGGGGCGCGCGTGCGCGTCGCTCTCACGGCGGCGGCGGCGCGTTTCGTCACTCCGCTCTCTTTTGCGAGCCTCTCCGGCGAGCGGGTGTTCGAGGATCTGTTCTCGCTGACCGACGAGCAGGAGATGGGCCATATCCGCCTCTCGCGCGAGGCCGATCTCGTCGTCGTCGCGCCGGCGACCGCGCATCTCCTCGCGCGCATGGCGCATGGCCTCGCCGACGATCTGGCGACGACGCTGCTGCTCGCGACCGACAAGCGCGTGCTCGTCGCGCCGGCGATGAATGTCCGCATGTGGCTGCATCCGGCGACGCAGCGCAATGTCGCGACGCTGCGCGCCGACGGCGTCCTCTTCGTCGGGCCGGAGGATGGTGAGATGGCCTGCGGCGAATTCGGCCCCGGCCGCATGAGCGAGCCGCCGGCGATTCTCGCGTCGATCGACGCGGCGCTGCACAGCGCGGAGCGCCCGCTCGTCGGCCGGCATGTGATCGTCACTTCCGGTCCGACGCGCGAGCCGATCGATCCGGCTCGTTTTCTCTCCAACCGGTCCTCGGGCAAGCAGGGCCACGCCATCGCCGCCGCCGCGGCGCGCGCCGGCGCGCAGGTGACGCTGGTCAGCGGGCCGGTCGAGATCGCCGATCCGCCGGGCGTGACGGTGCGCCATGTGGAAACCGCGCTCGAAATGCTCGCGGCGGTCGAGGCCGCGTTGCCCGCCGACATCTTCATCGGCGCGGCGGCCGTCGCCGACTGGCGCATCGAGCCTGCGCCGGACAAGATCAAGAAGCAGCCCGGCGGCGCGCCGCCGACGCTGGTTCTTCGCGAGAACCCGGATATTCTGGCGCTGGTGGCGCGGCGCGAGAGCGAGCGCCCGGCGCTCGTCGTGGGCTTTGCCGCGGAGACGCGCGACGTCATCGCCAATGCGCAGGAAAAGCTCGCGCGCAAGGGTTGCGACCTCATCGTCGCCAATGATGTGAGCGCCGCTTCGGGCGTCTTCGGCGGCGACGCTAATGAAGTGCGTCTCGTCGGCGCCGACGGCGTCGAATCCTGGCCGCGGCTCGACAAATCCGAAGTGGCGGCGCGCCTCGTCGCGCGTCTCGCCGAGCGTCTCGGCGCAACAGCGGAGCCAGTCCGATGAAGATCGCCTTGCGCCGGCTTCCCCATGGCGAAGGCCTGCCGGCCCCCGCCTATGCGAGCGCGGGAGCGGCCGGGCTCGATCTCCTCGCCGCGCTCGCGCCCGGGCAGAAGCTCGTGCTGGAGCCCGGCGCGCGCGATCTCGTGCCGACCGGCATCGCGCTGATGCTGCCCGAGGGCTTCGAGGCGCAGGTGCGGCCGCGCTCCGGCCTCGCGCTCGACTATGGCGTCACCGTGCTCAACACGCCCGGCACGATCGATCGGGATTATCGCGGGGAGGTGAAGGCGCTGCTCGTCAATCTCGGGACCCATCCGTTCGAGATCGTCCGCGGCATGCGCATCGCGCAGCTCGTGGTCGCCCCTTGCGCGCGCGTCGAGATCGTCGAGGTCGCGGAGCTCGACGACACCGCGCGCGGCGCCGGCGGCTTCGGCTCGACCGGGACGGGGGAGAGCGTGGCGCCGGGGCGGAGCGGGGCCCGATGAGCCTGCTGCCCCGGTCGGCGCGTCTCGCGCTGATGGCGGCGCTCGACGTCGCGCTGCATTCGCGCGCGCGGCCGGTGTCGTCGCGGGCGCTCGCGGCGCGTCACGAGCTGCCGCCCCGCCATCTCGAGAGCATGTTGCAGGCGATGGTGCGGGCCGGCATCTTGAAGAGCGTGCGGGGCCCGTCGGGCGGCTATGAGCTCGCGAAGGAGAGGCGCCGGCTCTGTGTCGGCGAGATCGTGCGGGTGGCCTTGCGCGCCGAGGAGGAGGCCAATGGCGCCGAGAGCCCGCGTCTCCTGTCGAGCGTCATCGACCCCGTTTTTGCCGAAGCCGAGCGCCTCGCGCTGGCGCGGCTCGACGAGATCACGCTCGACTCGCTGCATGCGGCGGCGCTCGTCCTAGGCTTCGGCCATGAGGACGCCGCGGAAGGCGATTTCGATATTTGACGGCCAAGGGGAGGGCCCGCCGTGACCTATGAGACGATCGAGATCGAGACGCATGGCCGCGTCGGACTGCTGCGGCTCAACCGTCCGCGCGCGCTCAATGCGCTGAACGCGCGTCTCACCGCGGAGCTCGCCGAGGCGCTGGCGCGCTTCGAGGCGGACGCCGGGATCGGCTGCATGGTGCTGACCGGCGGGCCCGAGGTGTTCGCGGCCGGCGCCGATGTGAAGGAGCTGCGCGACAAGACAGCCGCCGGCGCCTATCTCGACGATTTCCTGTCGTCGTGGGACAGCCTCGCCCGCGTCCGCAAGCCGATCGTCGCGGCGGTCGCCGGCTTCGCGCTCGGCGGCGGCTGCGAGCTCGCCATGATGTGCGACTTCATCCTCGCCGCCGATACGGCCAGATTCGGCCAGCCCGAGATCAAGCTCGGCGTCATTCCCGGCTCCGGCGGCACGCAGCGTCTCGTGCGCGCCATCGGCAAATCCAAGGCGATGGAGCTGGTGCTGACCGGCCGCATGATGGGGGCCGAGGAGGCCGAGCGCTGCGGACTCGTCGCCCGCGTCGTGCCCGCCGACCATCTGCTCGAGGAGGCGCTGAAGACGGCGCAGACGATCGCCTCGATGTCCCTGCCGGCCGTGCTGATGGCCAAGGAGGCGATCGAGCGATCCTTCGAGACTCCTCTCGCGGAAGGGACGCGCTTCGAGCGGCGCCTGTTCTATTCGCTGTTCGCGACCAAGGATCAGAAGGAAGGCATGACCGCCTTCATCGAAAAGCGTCCGCCGCGTTTCGAGCACGAATGAGCGGGCATTGACGCGGGAGCGCCCGCGCGCTTATAAGGCGCGGACATCGGCCGCGGCTTCGCGGCCGCTTTTCTTTGGCGGCGCCGGCCGCCCCGAATCGTCCTCGAGGGAAAATAGATGGCCAACACCAGCTCGGCCAAGAAGGCCGTTCGCAAGATCGCCCGTCGCACGGCGGTCAATCGTTCGCGCCGCAGCCAGCTGCGCACGCAAGTTCGCAAGGTCGAGGAAGCGATCGCCAGCGGCGACGCCGCGGTCGCCGCCGCTGTTCTGCAGAGCGTCGCGCCGGTCGTGATGCGTGCGGCTCAAAATGGCGTCATTCACAAGAACACCGCGTCGCGCAAAGTGTCGCGCCTGACCGCGCGCGTGAAGGCGCTCTCCGCCTGACGAAGCGCGGTCGACGTCTCAACGTCGCTCTGTTGTCATTAAGCCCGGCTCCCGCCGGGCTTTTTTTGTGCGTAGCAGCCCATAAGGCATGTCGGCGCCATCGCGCGTAGGGCCAGAATATTTACCACACGCTTTTCTTGCGCGCAGAGAAGATCATTTAAAAACAGATTAGTGCGATCAAGGCCGGGACCTTGCGCCGAGGTTGGCCGGCTTGACATTCGCCGGGAGGTTTCGGCAGCGCGCCGCTCGACGATGTGAGCCAGCGTGACCGGCGCCGGGCGCCTGTTTTTTCTCGGCGACGAATCATGCCTTTATCCGGGCGAAGCGTCGGCGTTGTTCGAAACTGAGGCGCCGATGCGCCGAAATGCGCGGCCACTGTGGCTCGAGGATGATTGCGCGGCGAAATCGAGGCGTGTAGTTTCAAAACCGTGGGATGGAATTGCGACAGGCCTTGCGAATGTGAACGACTGAACAGCTCAAGCGGGCGATCGGGTGATTCCCCAGACTCGACGACAGAATCGAGCAGCGTTCCGCAACCGCGTCCACCATGCCACGAATGCATCGGCTGAAACACCGCTCGGTGCATTTTCTGTCTGCGTATCAGTGATCGAGAAGTAGCGGGGACCACGAAGGGCGAGGCTCTTCGTGGATTCAGGGGTGACGTGATGGGTTTGGGGCGGCGGGCCGATTGGGTGTTGAACGATAAGACGAGGCGCAGCGCGACGACGTCGCGAAGTCGACCCGCGACGAGCGCGCGACCATTCGACTTCAGTCAGTAATCGGCGCAGCAGCCGTCGCCCAGAGTGTCGTGACGGCGTAGCGATCAATTCAAATCGGTCTGTCCAGCCTTCTGCTTGGGCGCCGCTTCGGCGCCCTCGTCGCTAGGCTCGTCTTCTGCGCGAAAGAAAAAC